>NZ_FONF01000003.1:0-362243 GCF_900112835.1 Marinobacter sp. DSM 26671
ACTCCTTTGCGAAGAACACTGCCGCTTCGCGCAAAAAATCACGCTCCTTCTTCACGCGGGCCAATTCTCGCTTGAGGCGGGCAACCTCTTCGTCTCTGGGGGAACCAGAGCCTTTAAAGGCCTTATCCGTTTCCTCATCCGCTTCTCTGCGCCACCGGGATAACAGGTTGGGATTGATGCCGATCTCTAAGGCTACCTGGCGACAACTCACACCGGGTTGCCGGGTTAAGGCGATGGCTTCGCGTTTGAACTCTGGGCTATATTTTCTGCGTCTGGACATGAACACTCCTTTGGCACAGTGTGCCTCTTTTTAGGAATGTCCGCAGTAACGGGGTAGAACCCCACCAGCTGAAGGAGAAGCAAGACCTATTGAGAAGGGAATTGACCAAAGCCCAGATAGCAGAGCTTATTAAGCTTGAACAAGCTTTACCGTATTGGTTTTGAGAAGTTAAAAATCTAGCTTTGCAGCCAAAGCAGCGCCCTTATGGCTGCTGACCTGCTCCCCTCTAGCTTAACCGTTTTCAGCTTAGTAATGTTCATCACAGCAGAGGACGATGAACATGAAAAAGCGATTTTCAGAAGAGCAGATCATCAGCATTTTGAAGGAAGCCGAAGCCGGCTTGGCGGTGAAAGAGCTGTGCCGCAAGTACAACATTTCTGACGCCACCTTCTACACCTGGCGCAAGAAGTTCGGCGGCATGGAGGTTTCAGAGGCACGCCGGTTGAAGACTGTCGAGGATGAGAATGCCAGGCTCAAGAAGCTGCTGGCTGAGTCTCTTCTGGACAACGAGGCCCTGAAGGCGGCCCTCAACCGAAAGTACTGACCGTCGAGAACAAGCGCGAGGCCGTGCGGGCGATGCAGGAGCAAACGCCGATATCCCAGCGCAGGGCCTGTTTTCTCGTCGGGTTATCCCGCGCTTCGTTTCACTATCGCTCCACCGTTGCTGCTGGTGACAGTGCGCTCACCGAGCGCATTTCGGAACTGGCCCATGAACGCCGTCGGTTTGGTTATCGACGGGTTCATCAACTGTTGCGACGGGAAGGAATCGATGTGAATCATAAAAAGGTTTACCGGCTGTATCGGGAGGCCGGTCGGGCCGTGCCGAAACGCAAGCGCCGAAAGGGTATCGCCATGGAACGTCAGCCACTGGTGTTGCCGGAAGCTCCGAATCAGACGTGGTCCATGGATTTCGTTATGGACGCGCTGGCGTGTGGTCGGCGGATCAAATGCCTGACGATTGTTGATGACTTCACCAAGGAATGCCTCGACATCCCCGTAGCTAACGGAATCTCGGGTGACCAGGTTGCCCGCACTCTGGATGCCATAGCCGCCTTCAGAGGCTACCCTCAGGCTGTCAGGACAGACCAGGGGCCGGAATTTACCAGTAAGGCTCTGGATCAGTGGGCTTATGACAACCGGGTGGAGCTAAAGCTGATCCAGCCCGGAAAGCCGACTCAGAATGGCTTCATCGAAAGCTTCAATGGGCGTTTCCGAGACGAGTGCCTGAACGAACACTGGTTCCGGGATCTGGCCCATGCCAGAGAAGTCATCGGTAACTGGCGACGAGACTATAATGAAAACCGACCCCATTCAGCGTTGAGCTACCAGACACCACTGGAGTTTGCGGCTGGCTACCGGACTACGGAAAAAGGGTCAAAATTAACCGACATTACTAAGTAGTGAGTGGTTTAGTGATTGGGGGCAGGTCACTGCAGGCAAGCCTGTACGCACATTTACAATTCAGAATTGCAATTGAGGACTGCGTTGGCTATAACTCGGGTTAACTACAAAAAGTTGACTTTGCCACGCCTCCAAGTTAAAAGGCGTCACGTCTGATGCGCTGCATTGCCAGCGAAAGGTCACTCATCGAACTAGCAGGGAGCTGTCATGTTAGCTAACAAACGTAGGACTCTCTGGAACACAGATTCCAGACAGTGGTCGAAGCTTCCCAATTTTGAGCAAGAAGTCTCACGCGAACTGGCCGCTCGCCTTGTCGACCAAGTAAGCCGCCGGTTGAAGGACGATGAGGTCGAGGAACGAACTAAACCCTACCGCACTCCGGTAACGGAAGAAGAGCTGAGATACACAATCAGGTAGTAGCGAAGCGCTATCGTTTGGATCAAAGATTTCGAAGGGTCGAGCTTTATCAGTCGGCCCTTTTTCTTTTTGAGAATCAGGGATTGATATGGCCAACACTCCTAAAAAGCTAGAAATTCATAAATTCGACAAAGCCAGCCCCCTTCACAAGCTGCCTGATTTTCGTCAGAAAAATTATCTAATTAGATACTTGGCTGATTTAGGCGCTCAAACTGTCCTTGAAGAACCGAATTATTTCGATCGAGATTATCTTGCAGAATTTGCAGCTTTCTATTGCAAAAGCACTGCGGGTTACCCCAACACTTGCCGAAGGCTGCATTTCTTCGCTGGGGCAGCGTTTAATCGCTCCACGCTGCGATCAGCAGCAGCAGGCCGTGAGCGCGCTATTAAACGTCTTCAAGAAAATTATCTTGGGTTCGTAGTGATCCGACCAATCCCCGCAACCCCGTTAGGGAGGACCGTGCTGGCTTGGTACGAAGATTTGAAGCCCGAAACCCCACGGGTAGTTACACCATCTCGCGACTACCACGCCCACGTTGCCGGAATCAGATTGACGGTCCACGGTCTTGCGTGGCAACAACAGGACACTGGCGTCGGAGCCTGTGCAACTGTCGGGCTGTGGTCGATGCTGCACTCATCTGCCTTCGATGATCACCACGCTATTCCGACGACCGCAGATATAACTCAGGCAGCACATCAAACAGCTTCTATGGGAGATCGAGTTTTCCCATCCTCAGGGCTAAGCATCGAACAAGTCCGCGAGGCAATTAAGGAACATGACCTGTCACCCATAGTATTCAACGGTGACCTTGCGGCAGTTGCCGGCGTTAAGGGTTTCAGCATTGAGCGATTTTCAAGCTCTTGCGCTTCTTTGATCAGATCAGGGTATCCTGTATTGATTGTCGGCCAACTTGGCACTGCTGGCCTGCATGCCGTATGCGCCGTTGGCTTTAGATCTTGCCCTCCAAGCACAGTAGCATCCGGCCAAATAAATCTTCAGGACTCCCATATTCCCAATTTGTACATTCACGACGACAACATTGGACCCAGCGCAAGATTGAAAGTTGTCAACAAGGGGCCGACCGCCCCTGTAGAGCTCGTTCCTGACAGCCCACCATCACTGACCAAACCAGCTTTACCGGACCCCATTGGCGATTACCCCCCTTTCACACCACACCTACTCCTGGTAGCCGCACACAACGATCTGAGAACTTCTCCAGACACACTGCATAGGTGCGGCATTACAACAGCAAAATACTTGGCTCAGATACTTCAGCTCTACTATCAAAACACTGGGAAAAGCTCTCCAGGCCTTACGCTGAGTACTCGATATCTTAAGCTGTCAGAATATATGACCTATGAGTTACATGGACTCCTCAAAGATCGCCCTCAAATTCTGGCGAGGGTGCGGCTACAATTGGCAGAAAAAGTACAGCCAATGAGCCTTCACTTGGGAATTGTGCGAATAGGTCTAGACGATGCCACTCCGCTGGCGGACATTCTCTACGACACAACCGATAACGATCGAAATCATCCAGCATTTGCACACGTATTTTACGCTGATGCTATTGGAGCTTTTATGAGCAGCCTGCATTCACAAGGCGTTTTAGATTTAGGAGTAGGGGTTTCTGCGTGTTAAAACTGGCAAGTGATAAAGAATGATTGGGGGCATATTTGGGGGCACATTTACTATATAAAAAATTAATTTTTATATTTTACATTGGCTTAGGTATTTTTTTCGGTTGTCGCCGTCCCAAACAACCAAGAGAAAGCCCCTGATTTCAGGGGCTTTTTTCGTTACACGCTGTCCAAAAGTTTTCCGAACGTCAACGCATAGCCAAAGGGCATGCGCCCATACCCGCCTGCGCCTCAGCCAGCCAAGAATCGCCGGTACCGCAAACATACCGATTCACAATGGCCGCAAAGGTCCCATCGTCCAGCATCGCTTGCAGCACACGATCAAAATCCGCCACAAACTCGGAACTGACCGATGCTTTGGAGAAAACGAAGAACGCGGGTTTATTAGAGACAACCATCGAGCTGGGCGTAGTCGTGCCCGACAATCCCAGCGCCTGAATTTCGTACAGGCCAGTTAGCCTGCTGGCAACCACGCCATCCACCCGGTTCCGGGCCAGCATTTTCCAGAGCGACTCTCGGCGGGAAAGATACTGAATGTTTTTTTCGTAGTCGGGATTCTGGATGAGGGCACTGTATTCATCACTGTAGGACACATGAATCTGGGCACCAAGCCTGAAACCCGATTCCAGCAACTGCCGCAAGCCATTCAGCTCGAACCTGGACTCGTCAGATCAACGAATAAACAGGATATTGGGTGATACCAGACCGACCACTTCGGAGTAATGGGCATACTCCTCTCGCTCCGTAGTCCGGTAGGCGCCGGAGAGCATATCCACATGCCCGTCACGCAACTCCCGAAGCGCCCTGGCCCATGGCATCTTCTGGAAGGAAAGTCCGCAGCCCAGGCGTCCCATGGCCTCACGGACCAGGTCGGCATCAATGCCGACCAACTTACCCTCCTGAACCATGAAATAGGGCGGATCATCGTCCCAGCGCAGTGAGATGTCGCAGTCCCCATAGCTTGGGGCGGAAAAACAGAGAATGAACGCGAGCACCAAAGCAGATCTGCGCCGTGCGGGCGTCAAAAAATGCGGGTGCAACAACTTTGAGAACGGCAACCCGTTGCTCTGGCCTGGATACATCTTTGATGCCGCCGAGGAGGGGAGGTCTAATTAATATAGACTAATTAGTCAGGCACTCAATATTCTGAGCGGCAACGCCCGGGCTAACTCCCTGTCATCTTGTGTTCATGCACTCGTTGCCCAATCAAGGTAGTGTCTGCAAAACCTGTTCAATAGGAGACCACGAGCACCACCATGAACCAGCCAGACGATCCGGCCAGTCTGACAGAACTTCTGGAACGCCTTCGCGCAAACACCGGGGGACAGGTTCAGGTGTCTGTGGGCGATGTACTGGCAGCTGTTGGTGAACGTTCCTTCGGGCCGATGGTTCTGATCGCCGGCGTAATCACCCTGGCCCCGCTGATAGGTGATATTCCGGGAGTACCGACGCTGCTTGGTCTGATGGTGCTACTCACCCTGGGGCAACTGATTTTCCAGCGCCACTCGATATGGATTCCCTCAAAGCTGGCGCGCCGGAACATCGAAAGAGAAAAGCTTGCCAGGGGGCTGGACTGGATGAACAAGCCCGCCCGATTTGTGGATCGATGGACAAAACAAAGGCTGCTCTGGCTGGTTCGCGGGCCGGGGCAATACGTTATCGCCATCATTTGCATGGCCGTAGCGGCTGCCATGCCACTGATGGAAGTGATTCCATTCAGCGCCAACGGTGCCGGAATCGCCCTGATGGCGTTCGGCCTCGCCATCGTGGCGCGGGACGGTCTGCTTGCCCTGGTGGCAATCCTGGCGACCGGCGGCACCGCCTGGTTCATCCTGAATAACCTCCCCTGGTAGGCAGCACCTCCGGCAGGGATCGCCAGAGACCTGTGCTACTGTTGAGCCTCAGCCACAAGGAATACAAACATGACCATTCTTATCACGGGCGCCAATCGCGGCATCGGCAAGGGCCTGGCCGATGAATGGAGAGAGGCGGGCGAGCATGTCATCGGCACGGCCCGCAGCGAACCGGGCATGGAGGTGCTGGATGTCGCCGACCCCGCCAGCGTGACCGCGCTGGGCGAGCGCCTCGAAAATCAACCGATCTCAACCCTGGTCTGTAACGCCGGCATTCTGCTTGATCGCCATGAACAGCTGGAAGGCGGCTATCCGCCAGAACTCTGGGCGGAGCACTTCCAGGTCAATGTGACCGGCGTATTCCTCACCATACAGGCGCTGCTACCCAATCTCAGACTGGCATTGGCCGGGGTCGGCACCCCGAAAATCGCCATCATATCCAGCAAGCTTGGATCCCAGGCTTCTGCCGGTGGCGGCCGGTACATATATCGTGCCTCAAAAGCGGCGGCGCTCAATCTCGGGCGAAATCTGGCCGTGGACCTGCGTGAGCAGGGCATAGCCGTGGGCATCTACCACCCGGGCTGGGTGGCCACGGACATGGGCGGCAGCGACGCCGAGGTATCGGTTGAACAATCGGTTGATGGCCTCAGGCGGCAGATTGATAGCCTCACCCTCGCCGAAACCGGCTGCTTCAAGGCCTGGGACGGCAAGGACATGGCGTTCTGAGGGCACACTGGTATGGCAACACAAGGCCTCGCGCGGAGTGTTTCTGTCACCATTTGAAACAATCCTTCTGAACCCCGATTCACGGTAAAGCTGCTACTATTGCTACATACCTCAGGCTTATTGGCTTGGCAGCGTCCGCCCGCCAGACAGCCTGCTGAATCCAATTCTTGAAAAGCTCCTGCGGCAGGGGCTTTTGCGTTTGAAAGGACCCGGTTGTATGTCCAGCAAAGCGAAGCAGACCCAGAAACTTCTGCTGTTCCGGCTTTCCGGCGAGCGTCTGTTCGGGATCGGAACCCTGAAGATCCGGGAAATCCTGCCTTTCATGCGGCTGACGAAACTGCCCCACAGCCATCACGCCGTCATCGGCACGGCC
Organism: Marinobacter sp. DSM 26671; assembly: GCF_900112835.1. NCBI lineage: Bacteria > Pseudomonadati > Pseudomonadota > Gammaproteobacteria > Pseudomonadales > Marinobacteraceae > Marinobacter > Marinobacter sp. DSM 26671. The sequence continues at coordinate 6,689 of NZ_FONF01000003.1, forward strand.
ACCTTCCGGGGTTCCGCCGTTCCGGTGATCGATATGGCTGCCGCGGTCGGCTATCCGCCGCTGACGCAGGAAGAACGGGAAAAAGCCTCGATTATTGTCACGGATATCCAGCGCCAGGAGATCGGTTTTCTGGTGCGCAGCGTGCAACAGATCATCGAGACTGACTGGAAATCGGTGATGCCGCCACCCAAAGCCCTGGGCAGCAAGGCGTTTATCACAGGGCTGCTGGACGTGGAGGGCGATATCATCCAGCTGCTGGATGTGGAATTGCTGTTGGCGAAGGTGTACCCGGAATCCCTGGACACCCAGGAGGTGGTTCTCACGGATGTGCAGAGTGAGACGCTCAAGTCCCTGAACATTCTGATGGTCGACGATTCCCAGGTGGCCCGTAAGCAACTCTCGGACGTGCTGGACAGCAAGGACATCCCCTACCAGGTGACGTCGAATGGTGATGACGCGCTGCAGATTCTGCTGCGCGACCATGAACTGGGCCGGCCCACGGACATTCTGGTCAGCGATATCGAGATGCCGGGGCTCGATGGGTACGAACTGGCGTTCAATGTGCGGGACAATTCAGCGCTGAAGCAGCCTTACATCATCCTGCATACGTCACTGAACAGTGAGATGAGCCTAAGCTATGCCAATCAGGTGGGCGCCAACGAAGCGCTGACGAAATTCGATGCCGAGGAGCTGCTTCAGGCCATGCTGCGAGGCGCCGCGCAAGCCCGCTAAAGTCTGAGCTGCTCGATAAATTCGTCCGCGTCAGCGCGCATCTCAGCCAGCCTCTGCTGCCACTCCTCCCGGTAACGATTCAGCGTTTCCTCACTCAGGCGCGTGAAGCGTTCGCCGGTTTCGGCCACGGTGCGGCTGGCACTGGCGATCGATTCCATGGTGGGCTCGTTCAGCTCATCGGCCTGGCGATCCAGATCCCGGGCAGCCTGCTCCAGAATCACCCGGTCCTCTTCCGGTGTCGGCTCACTGTCTTTCAGGGCGTCTTCCACCGAGCGCTCAAGCTCCCGCATGGCTTCCTGCAACTTCTTGCCGAACGCCTCCATGGCGCCCTCTGCCTCGCGGCCGATTTCCTCGGAGTAGGCTTCCAGATCCCGCGCCAGCTGCTCCATCTGCTGCTCAAAGTCATCCGAAGACGATGAGAAACGGGCGCTGAGCTCGTCACCGAGCCGGCTGAGCTCGCCCATGATGCTGCTGAACGGGGAAGGATTAAGGATGGCCTCGCCAGTACGGTCGTAATCCACCAGCCACTGATCCTGGAACCGTACGAGATAGGTGACCAGCTCCAGCCGCTCACCTTCGGTTCCGGCTTCGGCCGGCAGGCGGGTCACGATAGTGGCTTCGCGATCTTCAATGACGACCCGGCCGAAGGATGGCACAGCGTCGGTCCAGCTACGCTTGTAACCGTCGAACGCGGTGGCTTCTGCCAGGGTGGAGTATTCCATCACATCACCGGCGTCGTTCTCGGCCATGGCCTGCCAGAAGGCCGCCGCCACTTCCTGGGGTGTCTCGGGGTTGCTGCAACCGGCGAGCAACGTCAGTGTCGCGATGGCCACCAGGCCGCGAAAAAAGGAACGGATCATTGCAGTGCTACCTCGGGTTCATCATCCATGGACGCATAATACACCCCTCAGAGTTTGCAGGTCAGTTCCGCCAGCTCCTCATCAAACACCCGTCGGTTTTCACTGTAATCCACGGGCACGTCCACCACATGAACACCGCCTTCAGCCAGGGCACCTTCCAGGGTTGGCCGAAGGTCCTCTGTGCGGGTCACGCGGTGACCCTTGGCGCCATAGGATTGGGCATAGGTGACAAAATCCGGGTTGCGATAATCCAGGCCGAAATCGCTGTAGCCTTCCTGGCCCTGCTTCCACTTGATCATGCCGTAGGCACTGTCATTGATAATCAGGACCACCAGATTCAGGTTCAGTCGAACCGCCGTTTCCAGCTCCTGGCTGTTCATCATGAAGCCACCATCGCCACAGATCGCCATCACTTTCAGATCCGGATACAGCATGGAGGCCATCATGCCGCTGGGCAAGCCGGCGCCCATGGAGGCCAGGGCGTTGTCGAGCAGTACCGTATTGTTGTCGTAGGCGCGGTAATTGCGGGCAAACCAGAGTTTGTACATGCCGTTGTCGAGCGTGATGATGCCGTCATCGGGCATTACCTGGCGCACATCATGAACAATGCGTTGGGGGATCACCGGGAAACGATCGTCTTCAGCTCGTTCCTGCAGGTGCGCATCCACCGCCTCCTTCACCTCCATCAGGCGGGTGAAATCATGGTTGGCGCACTGGCCACAGTTCTCGGCCATGTATTCCACGCTGTTGGCGATATCCCCGACAACCTCGTGCTGGGGGAAGTACACCGGGTCCACGTCGGCCGCACTGAAGTTCACATGAATGACCTTCTTGCCGCCGGGGGTCATGAAGAAAGGTGGCTTTTCCACCACATCATGGCCCACGTTGATCACCAGGTCGGCGCGGTCGATTGCACAGTGAACGAAGTCCCCGGCCGACAGGGCAGCGTTGCCCAGGTAGCGCGGATGTCGCTCATCCACCACGCCCTTGCCCATCTGGGTGGTGAAGAACGGGATGCCGGTGACATTCACGAGATGCAGCAACGCCTGGGAAACCCGTTTCCGGTTGGCGCCGGCGCCGATCATGATCAGCGGATGCCGGGCCTCGCGCAGCATTTCGCACGCCATTTCCAGGCTTTTCGGGCTGGCCGAGGGCCGCCGGGCGTCACTGGGTTTGAAGATATGGGTATCGGATTCGGGCGCCTCATCGGCGATGTCCTCCGGCAGCTCCAGATGCACGGCACCCGGGCGCTCTTCAGAGGCCAGGCGGAAAGCTTCCCGAACCTTGGCGGGGATGGTGTTGGCATTGCTGATTTGCCGGGTGTACTTGGTGAGCGGACGCATCAGGTCCACCACATCCAGAATCTGGAATAGCCCCTGCTTGGAGGACTTGATGGGTTTCTGGCCCGAGATCATCATCATGGGCATACCGCCCAGCTGGGCGTAGGCGGCGGCAGTCACGAAGTTGGTGGCGCCGGGCCCGAGCGTGGAAAGGCAGACTCCCACGCGCCCCGTCAGGCGGCCGTAGGTGGCGGCCATGAACCCGGCAGCCTGTTCATGGCGGTTGAGGACCAGCTGAATACTGGAGGTCCTCAAAGCCTCAAGGAAGGCTAGATTCTCCTCACCGGGCACCGCGAAAATGTATTCAACGCCTTCGTTTTCCAGCGCCCGGATAAACAACTCGGCCCCATTACGGGCCGGGGTCTGTTCGTTGGCCATGGCCTTCCTCTTGATCTGTGGATTCCGGGTGATCGGCAGGTTCCGGGATCAATCGGTTATGGGCGGCTCCGCCTGCAAAGCATCCGCCGGCACGCGATCCAGACCCCAACTGCGATACACACCCTCTGTTACGCGCCGAAGGGCATCCTCGTTCACTTCCGCAGGCTCCCCCCGCTCCAGGGGATCGTAATGGAAGATGTACAGTCGCGATGTGAACTGTTCGAAAGGCAGCGACGACTCGCCAAAACGCTCTCCGTTGCCCGAGGTACTGACTTTGACTCCATCGCCCCAGTTCTGGCCGCTGTCGTTATTGGGATTGAAGAAATAAATCCGCATCTCACCTTCCGGGTCGAGCGCGGCCCGGAGAATGGTAATGGCGTGCCAGCCGATAAACCGGGCGGCACTGTCGGTCACTGCAATACCCGCAGGCTGCGGGTGGATCAGCGGCTGATTGCCGTTGTAGTAGGGGTGATAGCTGGCATAGAAATGCCGGATAAAGCCTTCCAGATCATGCAGCTTGCCAGTGGCCACATCCACGTTAATAGCAAATCCGCGCCCGGCAGACCAGCCGTGGAACTCCGGGTTCACCCATTTGTGGGGATCGCCCTGGCGGCCGACGCACAACCGGCCCATCTCCACATAAATGCGGTCCAGATGCGGCACTACAACCAGGGAGACAGGATCCAGATCGAGGGTTACCTCGGACGCGACACCGCCGACACTGCGGGCCGACGACACCGGCTGGCCTTCAAAGTGAATGACGATCTCATTGTCTCGGGCAGCCCAGGCAACCATCTGCAAGAGATAATCCGGATCGTTATAGGCCCACATCGAGAGAGCACGGGCCGACTGGCAGGTAGGATTGTTGCCCTGCCCCACGCCCAAAGGCTGGCCCAACATGTTCAACACGCCCTGAATCAACCAGGCATTGGGTTGCGGTTGGTAGCCATAGGCCAGTTCAAGTCGCTCCCGCGCATGGGGGCACAGAGAGAGCCGTGCCTGGCGCCACAGACCCGGCGCAACAGGAGGTTGATAAAGAATACCCCGCTCCAGCAGTAGCGCCAGGCCGTAGATGCCCTGTGCCGTTTCCGGATAGATACCTTCTTTAATCAGGGTGTGGACCAGCTCCCGATAGCACATCAGGCAATCCCGGCCGGTACTGGACAGCCCCAGCGCCTCGCTCAGCAAGGTGTCCTGGTCCAACAGGATGAAACGTATGAACGAGGCATGGTAAGGCGAGACCAGGCCGGTATCGTGCATGGAACGCGCAAACCCGGTGGCTTCGTTCTGCAGGGCCTGGGCGTCCATGGTTTCCAGCCGCTGCTCGTAGACCACGGTTCCGGGGTCTTCACTGCAGGCCCGGGTGGGCCCATAGAGGCTGGAGATCAACCGGTCGGCACCGCGCCCGGCACTGCCCAGATCGGCCTGCGGATCGGCCCGGCAAAGGGCAATCTGGGTAATCATCTTGCGTACGTCCGATACCTGGATCGGTCGCTGTTCAAGGATGCGCCAGATCTCCTCGATCAGACTATCAATGACATGTTCGTAGCCGATGTGGTGGGCCACGTACTGCACAAGGTTCTGGCTGATCAGCGCGAGCTTGCCCTGCTCCCGCTCAGCCTCGCCGGTCATGCCAAACAGCAGGCCGAGGTTGATGGCAAGAACCTGGGTCAGATAGTGGTGGGCCTGTTCAGCCGACACCGAAGGGTGCAGATAGCTGCCCCGGGCGACGGCAAGCAGCCGCAATTCGCTGAAGGCCTCAATGACGACGGTATCGGCATTCTGGCTCTGCAGCGAATAGGTTGTCAGCGTGGGAAGGAGAATACCGGGTTCGGCCCAGTCGGTGCCGGCAAAGACGCCCGCCAGCTCAAGGCGCTCAGCGCGCTCCTCGATGATCCGGCAGCCATCCGGCTGCAGCAGGACCCGGCGGGCAATATCCAGCACACGCGGCAGTTTGCCGGCCTTGGTAAAAGACCGGCTTTCTTCCAAAGCCTGAATGGCGTCATCCAGGCGTTGAGCCAGCTTGTCAATGTTTACAGCTGGCGCTGCGCTGCCCGATTGGTGATCGTTCAAACGATAATCCTCAGGGCCTGGCACCAAACCCGGTTGTTGTTAATGCTTCTCCTGATTATACATAGAAATCGAGGTCTTCCTGATGTTTCAGGAGGTCCCGCATGACATAGGGGTCTTCACCGAAGAAATACACCAGCCCCCAGTGGGTACCGAAAGCGGTACGCTTGGTGACCGTTTCTTCAAGCGGCGCAGTCAGCTCGTGAGACTCGAAATACTCGTGATTTTCGGTCTCCTCCGGGATTTCCAGCTTGCTGACAACCCGGCGGCGCGGATACACACCGAAACAACCGGCGTAACCCTTCGCATCCACCACTTCCTTCGGGAAGAAGGCCTTGATTTCCTCTTCCGTGGTCTTCGGGTCAAAGGCCAGGATCATGCCCTGATACGCGTTGAAACCATAGGCACGCTCAAGCAGCTCGAATACCTTGAAGCCCGGTGGACGATAGGCCACCTCGCCAAAGTACATGGTCCGGTCGCTGGTCACGAAGTACTCCGGGTGGATAAACCCGAATTCGATATCGAAGGTCTTGATCAGCTTCTCGATTTCGCCGCGAATCTGGTCGCGATACTTCTCCAGGTCCGGTGTTGCGGGCACAAATACCGAATAGCCCAGCGTCACGTACTCGGAAATGTTCAGGAAGGCGATCTTGCCGTTGTGAATCCAGGCCTCGACCGCAAACTCCCAGCCATCCAGGTGCGACTCCATCAAAACCGGGAATTCTTCTTCCGGGATGGTATCGACTTCATCAGGCGTACGGATCACCCGGTGGCCAAGGCAGCCGGCCTTATCAAAGGCCTTGAGGTGAATCGGATCGTTGGGGTCACCATCCAGTTTCAGCAGAGTCTGGTTAACCCGCTTGAGGAACCGGATAACATCACCCTTGTCGTGCGCTTCCTCGAAGATACCCACCCGGATACCACCGAGCTGGGCACGGCGTTTCATCAGGGCCTTGTCACGCAGCAGCATGGCCTGACCGAACAAACGAGGCTTGTCCATCAACACCGAGTTAATGGCACCTGCCCACTCCACAGTCTCCTCAAACAACGGGATGGCAACGTCTACGCCCATCTCCTTGAGGGTCTGCGCAATTTCTACCGAACGGTCATTCAGGCGCTCAAAATTCCAGGGCACGTAGGGAATGTCATGCTCTTCGCAATAGGCTTCGGCCCAGTCCGGTGCCACGACAACATACCGACGATCGAATTTGTCGGCCGCTTCAACCGCATTCAGGCTCCAGCCCAGTAATGCAATATACCCTTTCTCAGGATTGTACTTTTGCTCACTCACAGGCTCTCTCCTTTCATAAGGGTTGACTTATAACCCTACGCATTAGCTGTGAAATCGCAAATTTCGCCCCCATTTGAAACGCAAAAAGCACTACGACAGCCGGGAGTGAATCCAGCAATCGCAGTGCCTTAGGCTTTCTTAGATCGATTGGGAATATCAGCCCAGTTTCAGGGTCGACAGGGTCCTCTCGCGAACTTTGGTAAGCAGTGCTTCGTCCTCTACCAGGGACTGGCCATAGGACGGAACAAGCTCTTTCATCCGTTCCTGCCACTCCGGCGTCTTGATCTTCTCCGGGAAACAGCGCTCGATCACGTTGATCATGGCATTGGCTGCGGTGGAGGCTCCGGGCGAAGCACCCAGCAGCGCCGCCAGCGTTCCATCTTTTGCCGCCACAATTTCGGTGCCGAACTCAAGCTTGCCACCGCCACCATCGACCTGCTTGATGATCTGAACGCGCTGGCCGGCCATGCGCAGTTGCCAATCCTCTTCCATGGCGTCCGGGAAGAAGTTGCGCAGCGATGCCACCCGGTCACCGTGGGACTGGAACACTTCCCCGATCAGGTAGCGGGTCAGGTCCATGTTGCTCTTGCTCACCGAGAGCATGGGCTTCAGGTTGGTGGGCTTCACCGAACCAATCAGATCAAAGATCGAGCCCTGTTTCAGGAAGCGGGTGGTGAAACCGGCGAAGGGGCCAAACAGAAGGGCCGGCTCGCCATTAATGATGCGGGTATCGAGGTGCGGTACCGACATGGGCGGTGCCCCGATCGGCGCCTTGCCGTATACCTTGGAGTTATGCTGCTTGACGATGTCGGGCTTGCCACACACCAGCCACTGACCGCTCACCGGGAAGCCACCGTAGCCACGGGCTTCGTCGATACCGGATTTCTGCAGCAGCGGCAACGCGCCACCGCCGGCGCCGAGGAATACGAAGCCGGTCTCGAGCTTGGTCAGCTCGCCGGTCTTCTGGTTCTTGACGCGGATCTTCCATCGGCCGTTGTCCCGCTGGTCGATGTAGTGCACCGGTGAGCTGAGCATCAGCTCGAAATTCGGCTGGGTTTCCAGCCAGCTCACCATGCTGCGGGTAAGCGAGCCGAAATCCACATCGGAACCGTGCTTGATCCGGGTCGCGGCAACCCGCTGCATGGGGTCCCGGTTATTGACGATCAGCGGCATCCATTCCTCGAGATCCTTCGGAGACTCGGTGTATTCCATGTCGCGGAACAGGTGATGGGCACTCAGGCGTTCATAACGGCGCTTGAGGAAGGCCACATCCTTCTCGCCCCAGACAAAGCTCTGATGCGGTGTGCGATTAATAAAGCTGGAGGGTTCGGGCAGGATGCCCTGCTCCACAAGGTAGGACCACAGCTGCAGTGACACCTCGAACTGGGCGTTGATCTGCAGGGCCCGATCGATGGTGACATCGCCATCACCGGTCTCGGGAGTGTAGTTAAGCTCACAGTATCCGGCATGCCCGGTACCTGCGTTGTTCCATCCGTCTGTGCTCTCATGGGCAACGTGGTCGAGACGCTCCACCATGACGATGTCCAGGGACGGATCAAGCTGCCTGAGCATCATGCCGAGAGTGGCGCTCATGACGCCACCGCCGACCAGCACTACGTCTGCCTGTCTAACGGCCATTGGTTTTCACCCTAGCTAGTGTTGAGCCTTTTGCCCTCTCACGATCAGCAAGAGAGCCTGTCGGAAGCCGGCCGGGCGCGAGGTAAACGGCGCCGCCGTCTGCTTCCGGTCTGAATGTGCGCGCAATTATCCCGATTTTTGCCGGGATAATAAATTGCGATTGTCAATCGTTGCGTCTTTCTTCGGCATCTAGTTGCTTCAGGGGCAGATACGTGCACTTACGAACAGTGGTTTGCTACGGGTCAAAGGTCTAAAATCCAATCCGCCCACGTGATCTGTCTGGCCGGCTCAGGCCTCCACTTTGACAAACCAGGACGGGATTTCCCCAATGTCTGCCCTTGATGCGTTTCTGATTATGCTCGCGGTTCTGGCACTGCTTGGCGTCATATTTGAAGAGGTCATCCACATCAACAAGGCCAAGGTAACGCTGTTCTTTGGCACCATGAGCTGGATGCTGCTGTTCCTGTTCAGTGATAACGCTGGTGAAACGTCTGCCATTTCCGATGGTCTGTCCGAGAGCATCGCCGAAATCGCCGGGCTGTGGCTGTTTCTGGTCGCAGCCATGACGTTTGTCGCCTACCTGAACAAGAAGGGTATGATCGAAAACGTGATTTACCTGATCATGCCGAAGCAGGTAAGCGAGCGACGGCTACTATTCCTGACCGGTCTTTTTTGTTTCATTTTCTCCTCTTTAGCAGACAATATCACCGCCACTTTAGTCTCATGTTCGCTGATTCTGTCTCTGGATCTGGAGCTGAAAAAACGTATCCAGTTCGTCACGCTGGTTGTGTTTGCGGTCAACTCGGGAGGCGTTTCTCTGATCACCGGCGACGTCACTACGTTGATGATTTTCCTGGCGGAAAAGGTTGAAATACTGACCCTTCTGACCCTGGCCATTCCGGCCTCGATCACCGTTTTCATCCTTGCGGTTTTCCTGTCGCGAGGGCTCACAGGAACCGTGACACTGCGCTCCAACACCACCCCGGTGCGACGGGTGGACGCGATCATCAGCGGGCTGTTTTTGTTAACAATCCTGAGCACCATTGCCGGTAATGCCCTGTTCGGGATTCCACCGGTACTGACCTTTCTGTTCGGCCTGTCCATCATGTTCCTGGTGTCTCGATTCATGAGTGACGACTCCGATCTGGACCCGATTCTCGAGTACATCCGCATCATCGAGTTTGAAACGCTCCTGTTCTTTCTCGGCATCCTCCTGCTGGTGGGCATGCTCAAGGAGATCCATGCGCTGGATTCGCTGGTGGCGATTTACGACATCCTGCCGCCGCTGTACGCCAATTACCTGATGGGCATCTTCTCGGCCGTTATCGATAACGTGCCTCTGACGGCGGCCCTGCTGAAGGCCGGCATCGACATGAGCCCCGGCGAGTGGATGGGCCTGACCTATGCCGTGGGTGTGGGTGGATCGCTCCTGGTGATTGGCTCAGCCGCCGGTATAGTGGCAATGAGCAAGATTCCGGGGCTGACCTTTGCCGCCTATATGCGGTATCTTGCACACCTTCTGGCGGCCTATACCCTGGGCTACGCCGGTGTCTACATGCTCGGGCGTTTCATCAACTGAGGTCTATCTATGCTAATGGCATTTGGCGCAATCATCGCCGGCCTGGTCCTCCTGGTCTGGAGTGCCGATAAATTTGTGGAGGGCGCCGCGGCGACCGCCAAACATCTCGGCATGCCCACCCTGCTGATCGGCATGGTGATTATCGGTTTCGGTACCTCGGCACCGGAACTGGCCGTGTCTGCCATGGCAGCCTCCGATGGCAATCCCGGGCTGGCACTGGGTAACGGCTATGGCTCCAACATTACCAACATTGCGCTCATTGTCGGCCTGACAGCCATCATCGCGCCCATCGCAGTGCACTCTCAGGTAATCCGTAAAGAACTGCCGCTGCTGATCGTGCTCACCCTCATTGCCGGCGCCCAGCTGCTCGACGGGCAACTTTCACGTATGGATGGCTGGGTGTTGCTGGCGGTATTTGCAGTGGTTATGGGCTGGTCAATCTTCCAGGGCCTGAAAGGCAAGGCAGACCCCCTGGCCGGTGATGCCGACGCCGAGATCATTGCGCACCCCATGCCCCTGAAAACCGCCGTGATCTGGCTGGTAATTGGCCTGGTACTGCTGATCGTCAGCTCCCGGATGCTGGTCTGGGGTGCCGTGACGATTGCCCAGAGCCTTGGAGTCAGCGATCTGGTGATCGGTCTCACCATCGTTGCCATCGGCACTTCCCTGCCCGAACTCGCCTCGGCTCTGGCCGCGGTCAAAAAGAACGAACACGACCTGATCCTGGGCAATATTCTGGGGTCGGGCATTTTCAACACCCTCGCCGTGGTGGGTCTCGCGGCTGTTATCGAACCCCTCGCGGTGGACCCGGAAGTGCTCTACCGTGACTGGACGCTGATGCTGGCGCTCACGGTGGGTCTGTTCCTGATGGGTTACGGGCTTACCGGATGGCGAAAACTGGTGAGCCGTGTGGATGGTGGCATCCTGGTGCTGGTGTACGTGGCCTATACCGGCTATCTGCTCTCCACGGTGGTGGCTGCCGGTACGGCCTGATCTGCGTGCCGATGTGAGGCCAGCGCTAACCGGCTTCACCGTCTCCCAACAGCTCCGTCAGCCTTGCGCGCACCTCGGTCATGACTTCGTCCAGGTCGGCTTTGGTCTTACCGGCCGTATCCAGCGGTTCTCCTACCCTCACATCCACCGGCTGCCCGAGGTTGATCTGCCAGGTGCGGGCCGGTAAAACACGGTGGATACCCCGCACGGCCACCGGCACGATCACCGCCTCAGTATCCAGCGCCAGGTGAAAACAGCCTTTCTTGAAAGGCAGAAGCTTTCCGTCCGGCGAGCGGGTTCCCTCGGGCGCGGCCCAGAGCACGATTCCGCTTTCCATCATCGCCCGGGCCTTCTCCAGATCCCTGACTGCACGTTGCCGATTGGAGCGGTCTACTGAGGGGAATTCCGCTGCACGCATGGCCTGCCCCAGCAGCGGGATACTGAACAGCTCCTTTTTCGCCAACATACGGATCGATCCCGGCAACGATACGAAGGTGACCGGAATATCATAGTGGCTGGCATGGGTGCACATAATGATGTACCGGCGCCCGTCGCCGAAATCAGGCACTTGCCCGCGTACGGTGAGGCTGGCACGAACCAGTCGTAACAGCGAGGCCGACCACTCGCGGCAGTATTTGTCGACGATGGGCCGGTTCAACCTCCCGAACAGCGCCCTCAGCAAAACCAACAGGGAAAAGAGTGCTGTCAATCCGACACTGCCCAGAACCACACCCGCCCGCCGAAGAAGCGTTGCTGACTCCGTTAGCGGATTCATCTTCAATCGAATCATCTCAGCTACCCTTCTCTGTTTCCCGGGTTCGTTCGCGGCCTCGTTGCTGCGCGTTCAATAGGGGGCGAATTATAGCGACTGAAAAACCCGTTGAATAACACACAAAAGTATTGATTAATTTTTGACCATTATCTATAAGGTATAAGGATATAACCGCGAAGAATTGAAAAAGCAGTCCCACCGTCCGACGACAACCCTAAGAAGGAGACGGATAATGAAGCAGGAATCAGCGCTGATGCGCGGCCCGAATGACCCGGGCCTTCAGAACCCCTCCCGCCGCACCCTGCTACTTGGCAGTGCCGGCGCCATGGCCGCGGTAAGCGTGCTGGGATTTACGCCCCTTGCCAAAGCCGATGAACCAAAATCACTCCCGGATTACGCCGCCTGGAAAGAACGCAACGCCCTGATTGTTCACAGTGCAAACACGATGGAAACCCAACGGGGGGCCATCGGCAATGGCGTTATTACCTCAAGTGACCGCTTGTTCGTTCGTAATAACCTGCCCGCGCCACCAGCCTCGGTAACCGATAACCCCGATGTCTGGGAGGTGCGGATCGAGGGCGTGAAAAATCCCCGAACCCTGACGGTCGGCGACCTGAAACAGATGGGGGTTACCACCGTTGCCTCCGTATTACAATGTTCCGGTAACGGTCGCGCCTTCTTCCCCCATGGCGCGAGTGGTACCCAATGGTCTGTTGGCGCTGCGGGCTGCATCATGTGGACCGGTGTACCGCTGAAAGATGTTGTGGAGGCTCTTGGCGGCCCTGTTGACGGTACACGGTACATCACCAGCACCGGCGGCGAGACACTTCCCGACGGCCTGGACCCGAAAACGATTATCGTGGAACGTTCCGTTCCCACCCGTGCCATGGAAACCGCATTGCTGGCCTGGGAAATGAATGACGAGCCTCTGACCCACACGCACGGTGGCCCGCTAAGAATGGTTGTGCCGGGTTACTACGGCGTGAACAACGTGAAGTACGTCAAGAACCTTGCCTTCACCGAAAACCAGACGGACGCCAAGATCCAGGCTTCAGGCTACCGGGTTCGTGATGTCGGCGTGAAAGGCGCCCCGGATCAGCCTTCCATGTGGGAAATGAACGTCAAATCCTGGGTAACATCGCCTCTGGAAAGCGGTCAGAACGGTCGCAATATGATTTATGGCGTCGCTTTCGGTGGCACTGTTCCGCTCGAAAAAGTCGACGTTTCAGTGGATGGTGGTAAAACCTGGAAACAGGCTCGTTTCCTCGGACCGGACCTTGGCCCCTATGCCTGGAGGCCGTTTGTCCTGGCAGCGGATCTCGCGGCCGGAGAGCACCGTATTGTCAGCCGGGCGACCGACGTGCAGGGCAACACCCAGCCTGAGGGTCGGACCGAGAATGAACGTGGCTACGGTCACAATGGCTGGAGCGACCACGGAGTCACGGTTGCCATCAGTTGATCATTGGCGGAGCCGACCCGGGAGTAAGGCGGCTCCGACCTATCCGGAAAGCAATGATATGAGAAAAACTGCAGTACTGGGCGCCATAGCTCTGATCGGACTGTCGCCCCTGACGATGGCCAGCGACTTTGACAAGGGGAAACAGGTATTCACTCAGGAGGCTCAACCTTCCTGCACCATATGCCACACCCTGGCGGACGCCGGTTCGGCTGGTGCCATCGGCCCGGATCTCGATGAACTCAAACCCACGATGGAACAGGTGGTCAATGCCGTAACCAGCGGGGTGGGTGTCATGCCGGCGTTCAACGAGTCGCTGTCTGAGGAACAGATAAATGCGGTGGCCCACTACGTGGCGACTGTGACAGGCGGCAATAAATAGAATCGGGGGCCCTGCGGCCCCCTTTTTTCGTCTCAGGCGTTTTCCTGAAACACCATGGCAACCGAGTTCAGGCAGTAGCGCTGCCCGGTTGGCGGCGGGCCGTCAGGAAAGACATGGCCGAGATGGCTGTCGCAACGGGGACAGCGGATTTCGGTGCGGGTCATGCCAAGACTTGTGTCCTCAATGTATCGGATATGCTCCGGATCAAAGGGCTGGAAGAAACTCGGCCAGCCGGTTCCCGAGTCAAACTTCGAGTCCGAGCTGAACAAAGGCAGATCGCAAAGCCGGCAGTGGTAAACACCGGCTTTTTTGTTATCCAGCAAGGTTCCGCAAAACGGATGCTCGGTGCCATGGTCGAGCAGCACGCGCCGCTCTTCCGATGTCAGATCCGCAGCTTTCTCCTCAACCTGTGCTTCGTTTAGTGGTGTCAGGTCATAACCTGCAGCGGAAACTCCCATAGTCTGCCTCCTCAGGCGGTGCTGCCTGCGTCGTTGTCTGTAAATTCCGGCTTCAGGCGATCAGGATAGCTGTCTACAAGCTTTTCCATTTTCGGGGCGGCCACGGCCATGATGTATGGCTGGTAGGGATTCCGGGCAGCAAAATTCTGGTGGTACTCTTCTGCCGGGTAAAATGCCTCCAGCGGCTCCAGCGTGGTCACTATCGGATCCGGGTACACTTCGGCCTGATTGAGCTGGTGGATGTAGGCCTCGGCTACCCGCCGCTGTTCGGCAGTCTCGTAGAACACAGCCGAGCGGTACTGGGTGCCCCGGTCGTTGCCCTGGCGGTTCAACTGGGTGGGATCGTGAGCAACCGAGAAGAACACCTTTAGCAGTTCGCCAAAACTGACCCTGGCAGGATCATAGTGAACATCCACCACTTCTGCGTGGCCGGTAGTACCTGAGCATACGGCCTCATAATTGGCAGAGCTGGCGTGACCGCCAGCGTAACCGGACTCAACCCTGGTTACGCCATCGATGGCCAGGAAAACGGCTTCCACACACCAGAAACAGCCGCCAGCCAGCACGACACGCTGTTCGCCCTCGGCCGCAGGCAGGTCCTGTTCAGGATCGGGAAAACGGCTACGTGGTACGTTGAGACCCGGGATACTGCAGGATGTCGTCATGGTAACCTCTGCGTTCGAATTATCTGCCTTTAACCGCTCGATTGTGGCTGGAAACCTGCCGATTTGCCAACCCATGTGCCGGCTCAGGAAGAAGGGATTATATGTACGTTGATCAGGACAGCAGGATCACTCCAGCCAGCGCACTCAGCGGCGCCAGTACCCAGACCGGAACCCGCCAGACAGCGAGACAGACCCAAATGGCGAGCACGAGTGCCAGATCATGCGCACCATGGACGGCGGAGACCCAGACCGGATCGTAGAGAGCCGCCAGCAACAACCCCACCACGCCTGCATTCACGCCGGCCAGCGCTGACCGGGCGCGACGATGCTCCCGAAGCCAGCTCCATAGGGGAAGACCGGCGAATACAAGCAGGGTTCCCGGGAGGAACACAGCCAGTACCGCAATCACACCACCGAGAACACCGGCCTGTGAACCACCCAGAAATCCTGAAAAGGAAAACAGCGGTCCCGGCATAGCCTGGGCAACGCCATACCCCGCCAGGAAAGTGTCCGCCGGCATGGCACCGGAGGCCACGAAGCCCTCCTGCAGCCAGGGCAGCACTACATGTCCGCCGCCAAACACCAGGGCACCGGCCCGGTACATTTCAGCGCCTATCCAGCCAAGACTGCCGGTGGCCTGAGGCAGAAAGGAAACCAACAACAGAATCAAAAAGGCCCCCGCAAAAAGCGCAGGTTTCCGGGATTGCAGTGGCACATGCAGCGGCTCAGATGCCTCTCCGCTCCCCAACCCCAGAAAGGAACCCACAGCCCCGGCAATGACCAACGCCAGTATCTGCATCCAGGTTTCGCCCATCATCAGAAGGCTCACCGCTACCAGCAACGCCATGGCGATTCGGGGACGGTCCGGGCACAGGGTTGTTCCCATCTGCCAGACCGCCTTGGCCACCACCGCCACCACAAACAACTTGAGACCCTGTACCCAGCCGCCACTGCTGGCCTCTGGCCAGGCGTTCAACCCCAACGCAAGACCAATCATGATCACCGCCGATGGCAGGGTGAACCCCAGCCACGCTGCGAGTCCGCCGCGGTAATGGCCGCGCAGGAACCCGATGGTTAGACCGACCTGGCTGGAAGCCGGTCCCGGCAGCAACTGGCAGAGGGCCACAACTTCTGCGTAGGCACTGTCTGAGAGCCACCGCCGACGTTTGACAAATTCATCGTGAAAGAATCCGAGATGCGCTGCCGGACCACCAAACGACGTCAGCCCCAGCCGAAGGAACAGCAGGAAAATCTGGCTGAACGACAGCCTGTCATCACTCGATGGTTCCGTCATAAATCTCCTGAGTCTGTTGCTCCGCCGGTTTCACCGCCAGTGTGTCATCAAACATGAACATTGTGTCGTTTTGGTTGCATACCTTCGAGGGCCATCCATAATGACAGACAGGGTTTGCCACTTAGCACATCGGCCATGCCCGGCTCGGCATATAAGGGAAGAAAAATGACGGCAAGGGCTCGTACACCGGAGAACCAGGATGAACTCCTGGAATACCGCCTGAGCCTGAGGCTCGGCCCTGTTCACGCCCGCCAGAGGCTCGGCATTGAACGGGAAGCTGAAGCGAAGGTATTCGGGCAGGATCACAGCTCATTCCATCTGGAAAACTGGGCCACCGCGCCCGGCTTTATCCGTACCTGTTTGCGCATGGTTGGCCTTTGGGGCCGGGGCCAGAGCAACAGCCGGCGTCTGAACACCGTGCACAATCATTTCCAGCTTCCCGGCCTGCCGGAAGCCTTCGAGGGCTTTCGCATTCTGCATCTGACCGACCTGCACGTAGACATGGACGAAGCCAACCTGCAGGCAGTCCTGCGCCAGATCGAACCGTTAGACTACGATCTGTGCGTGTTGACCGGCGACTACCGGAAACTCACGTGGGGCCCGATTGAGGGCGCCCTGGACGGCATGGCGCGGCTGAGGGACGGTATAAAAAGCAAGCCCTATGCGGTTCTGGGTAACCACGACAGCGTTCGCATGGTACCGGCATTGGAAGACATGGGTTACCAACTGCTGATGAACGAAATGGCGCCCATTGAACGGGGAGGCCAGACCCTGTACCTCGCGGGTGTGGACGACGCCCACTTCTTCAAGGTCCACAACCTGCACCAGGCGGGGGACAATATCCCTGCGGGAGGCACCAGCATCCTCCTCAGCCATACGCCGGAGATCTGGCGCGAGGCTGCCCACGCCGGCTACGACGTCTTTCTCTGCGGACACACACACGGCGGCCAGATCTGCCTGCCCGGAGGTATACCGGTGACTCTCGACTCTGACTGCCCGCGCACACTCGGTCGAGGTTACTGGCGGATGAATGGCATGCAGGGCTACACCTCACCGGGTTCCGGAACGTCCGTGGTAAACGTTCGCCTGAACTGCCCGCCGGAAGTAACCCTTCACACCCTGACTCGCGGCCCGGTTTAGTGGGGCTGCCGGCGTATACCGAGACGGTAGAGCAGCGGTGAGCCATAGATGTTGGACAGGGTAAAAACCACCACGACAACCAACACTACCCACAGGCTCACCGGCAGCCACCACATCGCCAGCAGCATGGGCAGGAGGGCTTCCGGGATCTGATCCAGCCCGACAGCCCGGGCACTTGATGCCAAACCCATTCGACGCTTCATGAAGCTGCTCAGAAGATCTCCTCCCAGCCCCAGCAGGCCGAACAGAAGCCCGAACACGAATCCCAGCCCGGTAAACAGCGCAAAAAGCCCGCAAGCCAGTGCACCGGATACAACACCCCGCCAGGTTTTGCTTTCACCAAATACGGGGCGACCATCGGACAGCAGTCGACCGCCGTCCACCGGGGCCGACCAGCGGTTTTTCAGCAGCCCGGCCGCAACCACCGGCGTGCCGTTGGCCAGCACCAGCATCACAAACAGCTCCAGGATGATCAGCAAGCGTTTGCGCCCCTCTGAAACGACCGATCAGGCGATACCGCCCCGGGTCAGCTTGAGCGGATCCATCAACTCCTCGAGCCGCTCCCGGCTCAGGCCGCTGCGTTCCTCCGCCACATCGATGACTGGCCGGCCCGTTTTATACGCTTCCTTGGCGATGTCTGCCGCCAGGCTGTAGCCGATCTCGGGATTAAGCGCTGTCACCAGTACGGGATTCTTGCCCACACCTGCGTTCAGGTTGTCGGCATTGACCGTGAAATCCTTGATCGCCTTGTCCGCCAGCATGATGGCCGCATTGGCGAGCAAATCGGTCATGTCCAGCAGGTTGCCGCCCACCAGAGGGAGCATGACGTTGAGCTGGAAATTACCGGACTGACCGGCAATGGCCACGGCGCTGTCCAGCCCCATCACCTGGGCGCCAACCATGGCCACGGACTCCGGGATGACCGGATTGACCTTGCCCGGCATGATACTGCTGCCCGGTTGCAATGCCGGAAGACTGATTTCAGCCAGGCCGTGAATAGGGCCGCTGTTCATCCAGCGTAGATCGTTGGCGATCTTGGTCAGCACGATGGCTGCACCGCGCAATTGTGCGGAGAGGGCCACCGGGGCATCCACCGCGCTCTGGCCGGTGAATTTGTGATCGAGCGACGTAAAGGGATAGCCGGTGTTGGCCCGCAGGAACTTGACGAACTGGCCCGGAAATTCCGGGAGCGCATTGATTCCGGTACCCACCGCGGTGCCGCCCTGGGGAACGGCCAACAGCTCATCAGCTGCGGCTTCTACCCGCTTTTCCACGGCCAGAAGCTGTTCGCGCCAGGTTTTCAACTCCTGGCCGAGGGTCACCGGCATGGCATCCATCAGGTGGGTGCGGCCGGTTTTTACCTGGCTGGAAAATGCCGCTTCCTGCTCGTAGATCACACCGCAAAGATGCGACAGCGCCGGCAGTAGCTTCTCCTTGGCTGCAATCACGGCACTCACGTGGATCGCCGTTGGAATCACGTCGTTGGAGCTCTGGCTCATGTTCACGTGATCGTTCGGGTGCACCTCGAAGCCTGCGTTGCGGGCGATACTGGCGATCACCTCGTTGACATTCATATTGGTGCTGGTGCCGGAGCCGGTCTGGTAGCGGTCTACCGGAAACTGATCTGCGTATTCGCCCTTGACCAGATCTTCGCAAGCCTGGGAGATCGCATCCCGCAGATCGTTGTCGAGCAGGCCCAGGCTGGTATTGGCCTCGGCGGCTGCGCGCTTGATCTGGGCAACGGCGGCAATAAACGGCTGAGGCATTGGCTGGCCACTGACCGGGAAGTTTTCCACCGCCCGCTGGGTTTGAGCGCCCCAGAGCGCATCAGCAGGTACCTGGACGTCCCCGAGGCTGTCGGTTTCCGTTCTGAATTCGCTCATATTCCCTCCTGTCCGTGCATTTGCACTGTGGGCTTCTTGGCGTGTACGCCAGGGGCCCGGCCATGGCTCAGCCGCCGCCCTGGGATCTGAGCCGGACATGGTCGCAGATGCCCGTAACCTGTTCAAAATTGAGGATCAGGGTATGAACGGTGTTGGTGTAGGTGTCGTGCAGGTGAAACTTGTAACGGTGCTGCTTTTCACCCTGCAGAAACGCATCGTACTCGCGGACCAGCTCACGCACATCCCCACCGGAATCCTTGCTCCAGGTCGCATTGAACGGACCCAGCACGGCACCGCCAGCCAGGCAGATGGTGACTTCGTGATTCGTCAGACCATTCTCAGGAACTGTCATGGTTATCTCCCTTTCGATGAGCCTCTGGTAAGTGTAGTCGCTCCTGACGCCAGGACAGTCCATAGTGCCAAGGCTGTCACAGAACCAGGTTTTCATTGCCGGCAAAGGCACTGCTGTAGGAAGTTCCTACACCGCTAAGCCACTGTTGTTGCTAATCTCTTCCCTACCCCATTAACAGGATACAGAGTAATCATGGCGACCAGCGGAGCGGCGGAGATCCTTCTCCGGTATGACGACGACCAGGACCGACAGCACTTCGAAACCTTGTTTGCCAGCGATTTCGTTATTCACGCGTTCGCCACTGACCAGGGGGCACTCGACTACCTGCCCTCGGCTGCCACCATACCCACCGCCATCGTTCTGCTTCCGAACCGCGCTGATGACTATCTTGAGTCGTCGCTACTGGCACGGGCCAGGGACCACCACCCCCGGATTCTGAAGATCCTCATAGGAGATGCCATTGCGCTGAACCTCCTCGTGAAACTGCTCGACCATCAGCTGGTCGATCGCTGCTTCGAACAGCCGGTCAATCCCGATGTTATCCGGTCGCACGTGCTCACAGCCGCGCTTACCCGCGAAGGACAAACCTTCTCTCCGGATACCAGCGAGGCCCACGAGGGCCCCAAACCGGCGATTCTGATCGTGGATGACGAACCGACTGCCACCCGTTATCTGTCGAGGCAGTTGGAGCGCATGCAGGACGAATTCCGCGTGCTGAGCGCCATCAGTGCAGAAGAGGCTCAGCTCGTGTTGCAGAAAGACAGCGATGTCGCGGTGGTGATGACAGACCAGAGAATGCCCGGGATGCATGGCAAAGAGCTGCTGGACGAACTACGCCAGTCGCACCCGACAATTGTCCGAATTCTCACGTCAGCCTGGGGCGAGGTTGATGTGGCCATGGATGCAGTTAACGAGGGCCGGATCTTCCGCTATCAGAAGAAGCCATGGAACGCAGCCGAATTGCTGTCGCTCTTCCGCAAGGCTCTTGTCCAACATCGCACCCTGGTCTCTGCAAGAGACCGTTCACGCTCAATTGCAGAACAACAGTTCGCGGAGCTTCGCCAGCAACGACGAGCCAGACTGCTTGAACATCTAAACGAGCGAGTGGACGGTTTTACCGGCGAACCGATCACCGCCGACTTTCTGGATGCCCTGGCAACCGTTCGCACACTTCCTGCCCAGCCACCCCATCTGCGCGCAAGCCGGGAAACCGCGCTTGAGCATGATCTTGTAAGAGACTTTGCCGGAATGGCGGGCAGGCAGCTCAGCACCCTTCAGCCAGGCCACGTGCACGGCATCCAGAACCGGCAAGCCTTTGACCAGGCTCTCGCGAACGCCTTGGAGAACCCGGCAGGCACGAGCGAAACACAAACACCGTTGATGGCCCTTTGCCAGGCACTGGCAACCCTGATGAAGGCCTCCGGGCTGGAGCGCTCTGCTCTGGAATTGACCCGGACCGAAAGCGGCCTCATGGTCGCCAGCGCCAGCCCACTTCACATGTACAGCCATCTGCTGGCGCCAATCACCCGCCTCTCCCGCCCCCTGCTGGAGCAGCAGAGCGCTCTTCTGATGCTCTTCGTAAGCACCCGACTGCTTGCTGGCGATATCGACGTGACCGGAGGCGACCAGTGTCTTCGATTGAGTCTCCATCTGCCGGCCAGGGCAGACTGATGGCGTCAGGTCAGCGCAGGCTCAGGTTGTACGTCACCATGGGGCAGCGACTGCTCCGTGACAGCCTGCTATTCCAGATCCTCTTGCACGATGAGGTCGAGCTGGTTGGCGAATCGGAGACCGGAGTGGCAACGCTCAATCGGCTAAAGAGGGCCACCCCTTCGGTACTGCTGATTGAGGAAAACCTGCAGGACAACGACGGGCTCACCATCGCCGAGCATGCATTGGCGGTGAATCCGTCATTGTCCGTGCTGCTGATATCGGACACGCCGGTCAGCAGCGGGCGGATGGCGATCTATCTGGAAGCAGGCATCAAGGCCGTGGTGTCCAAGGACCAGCCAGTGCAGGAGTTGATCAAGACGCTCTTCTACATTCGAAACGGGCAGGTTTATGTCGGTAACTGGCAGCAGGAACCAGCACCGGCCGCCATGCTCGCCTATCAGGCCTTGTCCGGACGGGAGCGGGAAGTGGCACAGCTGATGGCCAGCCGGCTGCCGGTACGCGATATTGCAGGCAGGCTTGGCGTTTCCTGCAAGACGGTGCATTCCTACAAGGACCGGATTTTCGTGAAATTGGGCTTCGAGCGCCTGCCCGAGCTCATTCTCTTTATGCAACGACACCAACACGGAGCCGCCGAGTGAAACTGCTTTCCGGGATGGATCAGATCCGCCAGCTGCCCGCCTACCGACAGCGACGCTTCGAACGCTTCTACCACACCCAGTATCGGTACCGGGTGCTGCCCCTGTTCGCCGACGTTTACCTGGTGATTGCCTTTATCGGTACCCTGCTGTTTCTCGGGGGCCTGGCCCTGAACCCGGATGCACCGGACGTATTCGGTATCTACCTCATCTACACCGCGATTCTGACCGGTCTGATCGCCGCTCACCGGTTCACGCGCCTGCGCCGGTCAGCGCCGATGATTGTCTACCTGGTGTTTTTCAACATGGCGGCGTTCAGCTACCTGGGATACATGACAACGGGCGCGTCGCTCGCTCCCATCGTGGGCTTGTTCTTTTTCATCAGCTCCGTGGGCATCATTACCCTGTCCCTGTTCCACACCAGCGTGATTATCCTGATCAACCTGACACTGCTGGTACTCGCCACGTTCGTGGCGGTCGACAGCACTCAGGTAAGCGACACCCTGATCGGCATTCTGACCAACTGGCTGATTCTGATGTGCCTGGTGGTCGCACCGCTATCGGCCTGGTTCCTGTCGCAGTTCCTGCGCAACCTGCTGGCGCTCCAATTCCTGCTCCGAGACCGGAATCGACAACTTTCCCGCACTTTGGAAACCCTGAAATCAACGGAAGAAAGACTGGCCCAGGAACAGAAACATCAGGCCCTGAGCCATATGGCCAAGGGGCTGCTGCACGAGATCATGAACCCGTTGAACTGCGCCAGCCAGGCCGTGGATTTTGCCAACTCGGTAAACCGGGATGTCGAGGTCGCAGACGCCCTGACCGACGCCAGCACCCACCAGAAACGCATTGCCGATATTGTGTCTGACCTGATCGAGTTTTCCCGCCCCGTCCCTGAACACAGCCTGGAAACGGCAGACCTCGGCAAACTGGTGACCACCGCCACCCGCTTCTGCCAGCATCAGCTACGAGGTGTCGAGCTTCAGACTGACATTCCGGAGGGAACGACCGTTCCCTGCTATCCATCTGCCCTGACCCAGGTGTTCGTTAACCTGCTGCTCAATGGCGTCTCTGCCGTGAGCAAAAACCGGCAGCCCGGAAAAATCGAGATAACCGCCGAAAGCGCTGACAGTGCCCATCGAATCGTAATTCGGGACAACGGCCAGGGTATCGCGCCAGACGATATCAAGCGGCTCACTGATCCGTTCTATTCCACCAGTGATACACCGGACAACCTGGGGTTGGGCCTCAGTATCTGTCAGACCATCATGCGCCATCACAAAGGCAACATGTCGATTACCAGCGAACCCGGCCAGTGGACGCAGGTGACCCTCACGCTGCCTAGAACCGCAGCACAGCACGCAGGGTAACAGCGTCTCCGTCCGGCACGGCCATCAGGGTATTGCCGCGAATATCCGGCATCAGGTAATTCAGGCGCAGCTGGAACAACTCGCCCAGATACCAGGCAAGACCCAGCAGCGTCACGCTCGCCTCGGCGCCCAAGTTCCGCTCTCTCAGGTCCACAGCACTGTGCCGTGCGACCAGCTCGAGGGCGCCCGCCCGGTGCCGGGGCTCTATCCGGTCAAACTCACCCCGTCTGTAATAGCGCCGATCATCGGTCAGGAACACACCGGCCTGAAGGTAAGCGCCACCGAACTGCCAGCGTGACCCGTCGGTTCGACGCACGCTCTGAGCCATGGCCTCCGCCACGAGGGTCAGACGATGATAAAGCCAGGCGGCCTCTAGACCTGCCAGCCAGGCATCACCGGCCTCGAATCGTGGGCTGCGGATGACATTGTCGGCACTGAACACCTCCCCCTCATCCTTGATCTGAAAGCGGCTGTCGCCGAGATCACGATAAGAGGCCGCGGCGCCCAGATGCAGGGTCTGGCTTTCTGAACGAATGGGGGCACGGGTCAGTCTCGCGGTTATGGCGTGAGTCGAGCCACCATCGGGCTCATCGGTGAACAGGCCCAGGGACCAGGTGCCGCGTTTGCGGTACTGCCCCGCCATAACACCGATGGAACGCCCCGGTGCGAACGCCGAGGTCACCAGAGAACGCTCGCTGGTGTTCAGGCTGGTGTAGCTGGCGAGGCGTTCCAGGCCGAAAGGCTCCTTGAAGCGCCCAATTTGAGCCTCGAAACGGCTTTCCCCGTCATACAGGAGATAGGCATCGCCCAGATCCAGCTCTTTCTTGTCACCTTCAATCTTATAACTGCCATCCAGCTCTGCTTCCCAGCGCTTGCCCAAGGCCAGCTCCAGTTCAAGTTTCGCGTTTCTCAGGACGCCCCGGGTTGTGCTGTGCCCACCGTCTTCATCATAAAATGACCCGTAATGGTCAACACCGGCGGCGACGTAACCACCCAATTCTGCCTCGACAGGGGAAGCCACAGCGAGCAGAGGCTGTAACATGAACGCCAGTGTCAGACCGATCACCAGCCACGCCCATTTCAGCTCAGCGAGCATGATCGGCCTCCTGACGAAAGTGCATACGTAGCATGGCGGTGTCCCTCAGATAGCTGACAGACACCACATCCACCCGGAACACATCCAGACCGGTGCGCTCTCGCAGGTCCGCAATGAGCAACTCCCGGCGGTCCCGGTGAACGTTCTCTATCTTTTCGTACTCCACCTCTCTCTCACTGTGTCGCGGCAAAAGCACACGGGTTTCGAGCACCAGCGCCAGAACAATGACCAGCAGGTTCAGAAACACCAGCTCCAGGTGGTGCATGTTGCCAACTGCTGCCAGCAGGGCCATGGCGATCACCAGAAACAGGTAGGTCATTTCCTTTATGCCCAGGGCTTCGGTTCGGTACCGGAGCATCGAGAAAACGGCGAACAGACCGAAGGCAAAGCCCATGGTGACGGTGACCGAATGCAGCAATGCGGTCACCAGGAAAACGCCGACACCAAAAAGAATGAACGAGGCGGCATTCTCCCGGTGACGGGAAAACGCGTAGTAGCAGCGAATCAGCACAAACACGGAGGCGGTATTGATCAAAAGCCGGATCGCAAAATGGACATCAACAGCAGATTCCATGAAGTCTCCTTAACAGCGGTTTGAAGCGATTGGTTTTGCATTCGTGGCCGAACAACAGGCTTGTGCCGATGCAGTATTTGCTGAACTGCACGGGGCGGCAGCCGAGCTGACCAAGACGTTCCAGGAAAGGGGAATATGGGACCTTGCGATCGTACTTGACCTCGAAAACGGCAACATCAGGCAGGCACAGACCGCTGCGACGGTCGGCCGAGTGAAAACCCAGCCCTGTATCCACCGTAATACGCTCGGTCCCCCGTGCGCTCATGAAGGTCATCCGGCGGTAGCCGACAAAAAGAGCCGGCAGCATCCCTGCCACCGGTCGGCCCAATTGCTCTTCAAGGAAAGGGACCACCCGGCTGCTCGCAACGGTTTGCGATGTCAGCGGCAAACGGTTCTTGATGGTTCTCTCCCTGTTGTTCTTTTTCTTGACCTCCAGGAAGCTGTCCCCGGTTTCACGGTAGTGCCGGATACGGAGCTTGAACCGGTTCAACTTGCCGTTGTGGTGATCCAGGTAAAGCTGGCGTTCCGGTGTATCGAAATACAGGGTGTCGTAGGTGAACCGCCGGCGCCCGTCGATCTCCAGGATGGAGTAATGGTGCTCCAATCCACGCAGACAGGCATCCAGCAGGTATGCAGGCACCAGAAACTTGGTGTCGACCCGATTCATCAAACGGGCCTGCATCTGTTCGGCCAGACAATGCCCGCGGAATCCTTCCAGCGGGCTGGCGACAGCCATGTTCATCGAATCGCCGAATCGTATTCCAGGGTGGCGTTCAGGCTCAGTTCCACGTCGCCCTCACTGGCCCCGGATCCCACCCCGATGACAGTAATACTGCCCTCTGCGCCAAGGGCCAGGGTGCGCACATCCCCGGGCTGGCTTTCATCCACCTCAAACAACAGAGCGTTGGTGGCAAAGCCATGGAACTCGTGTGTGCCCGGCACGTAATCGGATGCCTCGATAAACAGTTGCAGCACATAGGGCGTGAAGTTGTCGTTGATATCCGCGCCAATCAGCAGGAGGCTGATCACCGCCGGCTTTGATTCGCGATCAACCGAGTAAACCAGGCTGTCCACCTCGAAGGCGGCAAAAGTCAGGCTCGCGTTCACCGCCCGACCTCCGGGCAGCGTGAAGCGGAAGGCACCTGTGTCGGCACCGTCCTCGGACTTGATGGTGCCGGTCAGGCTGGTTGTCGCCGGCACGCTGCAATCCGGTTGCGTGTCCGCAAGCCGGTACACTTCCCCGGAGGGCGTCTCCTCGGCGATGGCCTGTTCAATAACAGCTCGACGCGCAGGCCGGAAATCGTCATCACCGGCCACGCCGCGGCCACCAATGAAGGCATTCAGGCTGGCAGTCGCCTCCGCGCTGGTGCCGGTGAGTTCACGTATCCGCTCCACTTCCGCCAGCAAATCGGCCTCATCCCACTGGGTGGCCAGCAGGTCTTCAAGCTCGGCCTCATAGCGCGCCCGGTACTCGGGAATGCTGAAAAGCCGGTCCGCCAGCGAGAAGTTGCGGTATAGCACCCCCGTGAGCGGCTTCAGGGGATGCGCCCCACGAAAGGCCGTATCAGCGCCCCAGGGAATAAAATGGAACAGGCCGTCTCCGGGATCCCGATAGATGTGGAAATTGTTGGCGTTGCCAGTGGCGGAATCCCAGGCGCCCAACAGGGTTTCCAGCGCCCAGAACCGGATAAATTCATCCACATCCACCAGCTGCGGCAATACATTCACCATCTGCTCATCGGGCAAGTCCAGAGCATCGGTAACGGCCTGCAGGTCAGTCCGGTCGTTTTCTTTTTCGTTGGTCTTTTTCTCGAAACGTTCGCTCAGCCAGGTACCGAAGTCCGCCGTTTGGGCTTCGTACTGGTTACCGTCGTCGTCCCCGAATACCCGTGCCAGAAAGGGCTTCTTGATAGGCTCGACATTGGTAAACACACCCAGATCCTCGCCATTAACAGACACTCTGGCGTAATTGCATTTCGGCGCCGCGAGCCCGGCCTGCCGGAACTGGTCATAGGCCATGCACTGGCGGGCATTGGAGGGGTCCTGGCGGTTATTGTTCAGGGTCATCCGGGTCATGTTCTGATAGGTGCGACCAGGCCAGAGATCGTTAAAGTCCAGCTTGAGAGAGGGGATACTGGGGCTCAGGGAGCCCATGTAGCCCTTCTTGCGCACGATCACCCGGTCCATGCGGTCACCGTCGATGGTGACGCTGGCCGTGAATTCCGTGTATTCGAACTCGGGCACACATTCCCGGTCGGTGCTGGCCAGGGTTCGGGCTTCCGATTTCAGTTTGCTGAAATCGGCGGAGCTCATGGTGAGCGACACATCAATCAGCCGCTCGGGATCATAAAGCTCGACATCGCCCCCTATGTTCACGGGCTCCGCCGGGGGTTCGAAATCCGAGGGGCTGGACACCTCCGTCTCGCCGCCCCCACCGCCGCAACCGGCCAATAGCACAGCGCCGATCATTGCCAGCCACCAATGCCCAAATCCACTGCCGGCTTTCCGGCCAATCGTTGTTGTTTTCATCTGTTACTCCCTCAGATGTTTGAAACCTGCCGGTATCGGAGACCGGTTGAGGGAGTATTTCGCGAAGCGCTTCAGAGTGTATGTAAGAAGGTCTTACAGGACTGGCGAGAAGGGGTCAGGCCGAGGCAGAGGTCAGCAGGCTGGTCATCAGGGCCCTGAGCCGGTTCGGTTTCACCGGCTTGTTCAGTATTGGCAGGTACTGGGCGCGCAGTATCTTGCGGGTGTCATCGCTGCGATCTGCGGTAATGATGGCGGCGGGAATATCACGACCAAGGTGGCGGCGAACCCCGTGAACTGCATCGTAACCGGTTCGCTCATTGTTCAGGTGATAGTCCGCAAGGATAAGGGCCGGTATCTGGCCGGTTTGCTCGAGAGCCTCCACGGCCTCTGCCTTGCTGGCGGCTGTGAGCACATCACAGCCCCAACGCTCCAGCAGCAACTGCATGCTCTCCAGAACCGCCGGCTCGTTGTCGATCACCAGCACCGGCACACCGTCAAAGCCATCGGCGAAATTCTGGAGCGAATCTGTACGGGCCATATCCGGTCTGGCCTGAGCGGGTTCAAGCGGCAGGGTCAGCACGAAGCGGGAGCCACGACCGGGCCGTGATGACACATCAATGTCGTACCCCAGCACCCGAACCATCCGTTCCACGATGGCCAGCCCCAGGCCCACACCCTGCCGGCCGCCGGTGCCCTGGGGCAACAGCTGGTGAAACTCGGTGAAAATGTCCCGGAGCTTGTCTTCCTCGATGCCAACACCGGTATCCCAGACTTCAATCCGCAGACGGTCGCCGCGGGATCTCAACGCCATGACAACACCGCCCTTGCGGGTGTACCGGAAGGCGTTGCTGAGCAGATTTCGGAGGATACGGGTCAGCATGCGCTGATCTGTTCGCACCATCGCCGGAATGGTGCGTACCCGGAACCCGAGGCCGGCATTGCTGGCAACGGCCTCGAACTCCTCCCCGAGGGATCTGGCCAGGGCGGCCACATCGGTATAAACCAGATCAGGCTTCATTGCCTGCCGGTCGAGCTTGGAGATATCCAGCAGGTCCGCCAGCAGGTCTTCGGCGCCCTCCAGAGCCCGATGTACCTGGTGCACCATGCGGGTTTCCTGTTCCGGCAGCGTGCTGTCCTGGAGCGCGGATATCATCAGCCGGGCTGCATTCAGCGGCTGAAGCAGGTCATGGCTGGCCGCCGCGAGATATTTATCCTTGCTGCGGTTGGCCTCTTTGGCGGCCTCCATGGCAACAAAGAGCTCGCGCTCAACCTTCTCGCGCTCCTCAATCTGGTAGCGCAGGCCCACATTGGCATTCTGCAGTGCTTCGGTCCGCTCTTCCACGCGCCGCTCGAGGGTGGCGTTCAACTGCTCCAGTTTCTGCCGGGCCAACACTCGCTCGGTAATGTCGGCAACGAAGGCTTCCACCACTTCCGGTCCGAGGTCCGGGCGTCGCAGCAGGGTGACAGCAACGTGGACCGGCGTGCGATCAGCACGCTGGAAACGGGTTTCCCGGGCACTCAGGCTGCCCTCGTTGAGAAGCTCCTGCCGTATGGCATCGAATTCACTGGAACTGCAGAACAACTGTTCACGGAGCCGGATGACCTTTTCCGTGAGCGCCTCGGGGCTGTCATAACCGCAGATTCTCGCCATCGCCGGGTTGCAGGCCAGAAAGCCGCCCCGCAGGTTGGCCTGGAAGATACCGTGCAGGGCGTTCTCGAACAGCCATTTGTAGCGGTTGCGTTCCTGCTCCAGCTCGTCAATGCGTTCCTGCAGAGCCGGGTAATAGTTCTTGCGGACGGACTGGCTGCCCAGCCCGAGAAGATCGCCAATTCCGTAGCTACTGTCCTGTTCGCCATCCTTGATGTCAGAGGGCTTCTTCATAGACAACCTGGACATCCCGCAGCGACGACTTCCGGGGGTTGGTGAGAATGCACGGGTCCTGCAACGCAAAGCCGGACAGGTGGGGAATGTCGGACACCGAAACACCCAGCTGGGCAAGACGGGCCTCCAGACCGACCCGCCGCTTGAGCTCCACAATACGGTTCATCAGCCGCTTCTTGATTTCCGCTTTGTTCATACCCCGGGTATCGATATCCATGGCTTCGGCAACGCGGCGGAAACGATCTTCGGCAGACTGGAAGTTGTAAGCCACCACGTGCTCCAGCAGCAGCGCATTACACAGACCATGGGGCAAATCCAGGAAACCACCCAGGCTATGGGACATGGCGTGTACTGCCCCGAGAATGGCATTGGAGAAGGCCAGCCCCGCCTGCATGGAGGCCAGCATGATCTGCTCCCGGAGATAGGGATCTGCCGTGTTGTCCACCAGCGGCTCGAGATTCCGGTTGATTAACCGGATTGCCTCCAGGGCATGGGTATCGGTCAGCGGGCCGCTGCCAGTCGACACGTAAGCCTCAATGGCATGCACCAGGGCATCCACCCCGGTGCAGGCGGTGAGGTAGGCATCCATGGTCTCGGTAACTTCCGGATCGATCAGGGAAACATCCGGCACTACGGCCTTGCTGATGATCGAGAATTTGAACCGGCGGTTGGGGTCGGAAATGATCGCAAACTGGGACACATCCGCCGAGGTACCTGCCGTGGTGGGAATCAGTATCAGAGGCGGTGACGGGTTGGTGATGGTATCGACGCCCTCGAACTCCAGGATGCTGCGACCGTGAGTGGCCACGATACCGATGCCCTTGGCGCAGTCCATGGGGCTGCCGCCACCGATGGCGACAATGACATCACATTCACTGGATTTGTAGAGCTCGGCCCCGGTCATCACCTCATCCACCTTGGGGTTTGGTGAAACACCGGTATAAACGGTGGAGCGGATACCTGCATCGGTCAGCAGCGTCACGATCTCATCGACCCAACCGGCGGCAGCCACACCCGGATCGGACACCAGAAAGACATGCCGGGCACCGAAATTACTGGCGAAGTTGGCCACGGACTTCCGGGAGCCGGCACCAAATACGATTTCCGGTGAGACAAACTTTCGCAAGCTGGATATATCGTGACTCATCAGACTGCACTCGACCGTTTGTTGTTATAGGAATAGCCGAGAGTTTAACTCAAGTTCTCCGCCTGATCATTGGCCTTTTGGCTATGCTTTCGGTAGAAGCTGAACATCCATTCGAGCATACCGGCCTGATTGGCCTGTCGCCGGAAACCATGCCCCTCGTCTTCAAACCAGTGCAGCTCCGGCGCCCTGCCCGCGGCTTTCATGGCCTCGGTCATTGCCCGGGTCTGCTCAGGCACCACAACCCGGTCCTGTCCGCCCTGGAAAAAGATCATGGGCGCGGTAATGCGTTCGGCGTGCAACAGGGGCGTTCTCTCCTGCCACCGCTCCGGGTATTTTTCTGGCGACCCCAGTAGCCAATCCAGATAACCGGATTCAAACCGATGGGTCATGGCCCGTAAACGCATGGGATCCGTTACGCCGAACATGCTCGCGCCAGCGGTGAAACGCCTGCTCCGGATCATCGCCATCAGGGCCGTGTAACCCCCGGAGCTGCGACCCTGGATAAACACCCGTCTCCCATCAGCCAGGCCGAAGGAGGCAAGGTGGTCTGCCGCCCGTTCCATATCCGCGACATCCACGTCACCCCACCGACCTTCCAGGGCCAGGCGGAACTCACGACCAAAGCCGGTGCTGCCTCGATAGTTGATTTCAGCGACGGCAAAGCCCCGCTGACACCAGTACTGAACCTGGGGATTGAACACCGGATAGGCCGCCGAAGTGGGTCCTCCGTGAGCAATCAGAATCAGTGGAGGGACGTCTGGCGTGGCCAGCTTCGGAGTGTAGAAAAATCCGTGGATAGAAGCTTCACCCGGGTTCAGAGCCGGAATCTCGATATCCAGCGGCAGTGCCGCCCGCGGCTCTGGCATGGCCTCCTCGCCCCCGGCAATGGTGCGGGCCTGGCCGGTCTCGAGATCAATCTGGAGGACCGCGTCCAGGCGGGTGGCGGCTCGCCCGATGCAGTAAAGATGCTCGCCAGCCGACTGCAGACATCGGAAGTCGCCAAAGCCCCGGGCAACCCGGATTGCTTCACCCGTTTCGCCGGAGCTTAGCCAGAGCTCGCCGGTCCCATTGCAGTAACGAACCCGGGCCCAACTGCCACTGCCTGTCGGGCAGTGGTGGGATTCACCCAACTGCCAGGGCGCGTTGCCATGATCCCGGGCTGGCGATTCGGTGGCGTGCCAAGCGCCCTCGCCCGAAGTATCAATATGCCAGGGTTGCCACCAACCCCCGTGGTCTGACAAAACCCAGAGTTGGTTGCCATCGAACACCGGCTGCTGTACCGACGCCTCAGAAGGTGTGGGCCATTCCCGGCCTTGATCCAGCAATCCATCTTCAGAGCAATTTGCGGTCCACAGCCGTGAACGCAGCCAGGGCATATCCGGCAACTGCCAGCTGGTCCAGGCAACCTGACTGCCATCGGCCGAGACCGCCGGCGCGCTGTAAAAATCCAGGCCGGAATGAAGCACCGAACGCTCGCCCAGCATGGAGACGGCAACCAGCTGCTGCTTGCCCTCTGCTTCCCGTACCGCGAGCACCCGTCGACGGGACTGGTCAGCGACCAACCCACCATAGGCCGCTCCGGGGTCATCGGTCAGGTTGTGGCACTGGCCGTCGGGCAGACTGACAAACCGTATCTGTTGATCCTCGCCAACCACGAACACACCGCTGTCGGCAGCCGCCAGGGCGCCACCACCATAGCCATTTACCCGGCTGCGGATGCCAAGATCATCAGGTCCAAGGCGAACAGGCCCCTGATCGGAAAGGTGCCAGAGCGTATTGCAGCCGCGTGCCGGATCCGTCTCCAGCCAGAACACACCCGCCGGGGCCACCGCAAGTTCCCCACGCTGGACATGCGCCGAGCAGGCCTCGTAGGCACTCAGTACCGTTTTGTCGTGGTGATGGCCGACCAGTGCAGGCTTGATGGCGGAGTTGTTAACCCCGGAAGAAAAGCCGTGAATTATCCGCATTTCGATATACCAGTTCAGTCAGGCCGGCCGTGGCATGATCGGCAGCTTTCCTCGCTGCCAGTATTCGATCATGATACGACGATTTGCTGCATACTGGATCTGCGTTATCCGCTTTGCCCGTCAAAAGATAGGCCTGACAGCGACAGCCACCGAAGTCCTTCTCCTTCTCATCGCAGGAACGGCAAGGCTCGGGCATCCAGGTGTCGCCGCGGTAGTGGTTGAACCCCGGGCTGTCGTACCAGATGTTTTGCAGATCCATGTCTCGGACATTGGGAAAGTCGATGGGCAGCAAACGGGCGCTGTGGCACGGCAGTGCGGTGCCATCCGGGGCCACGGTCAGGAACAGATTACCCCAGCCGTTCATACAGGCTTTCGGGCGCTCTTCGTAATAGTCCGGTGTCACAAAGATCAGCTTCATGGCCGAACCGGATTGCTGCAGCCGTTCCCGGTACCGGTTCACTTCCTGCTCTGCCTTCACCAGCTGCGCTTTGGAAGGCATCAACCCTTCCCGGTTTTCGAAGGCCCAGCCGTAATACTGGCAGGTGGCCAGCTCGACGTAGTCCGCCCCCAGGCGCTCGCACAAATCCATGATGTCGTTCATCTGGTGGATGTTGTGGCGGTGGATCACGAAGTTGAGCACCATGGGATAGCCGGCTTCCTTCACCGCCCGGGCCAAGGCCAGCTTCTGGTCAAAGGCCTTTCGGGAGCCGGCCACGGCGTTGTTCAGTTCCGGATCGGACGCCTGAAAGCTCACCTGGATATGATCCAGCCCCGCCTCGGCAAAGGCATCCACCTTGGCCTCCGTCAGGCCCAGCCCTGAAGTAATCAGGTTGGTGTAATACCCCAGGTGCCGCGCCTCGGCGATCAGCTCCGCGAGGTCCTGGCGGACCAGGGGCTCGCCGCCGGAAAAACCCAGTTGCGCCGCCCCCATCGTGCGGCCCTGTCGAAGCACACTCACCCACTCCTCGGTGGTCAGCTCCTGTTGGGTTTGCGCAAAGTCCAGCGGATTGGAGCAATAGGGGCATTGCAGCGGGCAGCGATAGGTCAGCTCTGCCAGCAGCCACAGGGGCGGCCCGGCGTTGTGGGGGTTGGTCGTGCTCATGACAGTTCAATCCAGTGTTGGTGCCGGGCGTCCTGCAAAAATTCGCTGACGTCCTTGCCAAGCGGGCCGGCGTCGGGGAACTGCTGCTCCAGACTGGCGACGATGTCGGCCACGGTACGCTGGCCGTCCACTTGATTGAGAATGGCACCGGCACTGCCATTGAGCTTCACCATTCCTTCCGGATAAAGCAGCACATAACTCTCCTGGGCCGGCTCCCACTGGAACCGGAACCCTCGACGAAAACGCGGCACCTCATTCATACCCACCTCCATTACAGCCCCCGGTGCCAGACCTGTTCGTCGGTCACGGTATGGTACGGCGGGGTGCGATGGCCGTAGGCCATGGTCATGGCATCCAACATGGTCCAGAGGATGTCCAGCTTGAACTGAAGAATCTCCAGGGCCCGGGCCTGCTGTGCCTCTGTGGTGAAGTGGTCGAGGGTAATGGTCAGGCCATGTTCCACGTCTCTTCTGGCTTCGGACAGACGCTTGCGGAAGTAGCTGTAGCCGCTCTCTTCAATCCACGGATAGTGGGCGGGCCAGCTGTCCAGTCGGGACTGGTGGATTTCCGGGGCAAACAGCTCGGTCAGTGACGAACAGGCCGCCTCCTGCCAGGTCGCCCGGCGGGCGAAGTTCAGGTAGGCGTCCACGGCAAAGCGGACACCCGGCAAAACGTGGCGCTGGTCAATCACCTCTTCCCGGCTAAGGCCCACCGCCTCGGCCAGGGACAACCAGGCTTCGATGCCGCCGACATCGCCGTCGTGGCCATCGTGATCCAGAATCCGCTGCAGCCAGAGCCGGCGCACACCAGCGTCCGGGCAGTTGGCCATGATGGCGGAGTCTTTCTGGGGAATCTTGATCTGGTAGTAGTACCGGTTGGCCACCCAGCCGCGGATCTGTTCGGGCGTGCACTGCCCGCCGTACATGGCTTTATGGTACGGGTGGTGGATGTGGTAGTACTGGCCCTTGGCGCGCAGGGCCTGCTCGAAATCCGTCCGGTTCATGGCGGTGTTGGCTTTGGCGTTCATGGCTGCCCCGAAAGGTCGATGTGCATTCCATCCCAGGACACCTCGATGCCGTGGCGGGTCAGCTCCGCCCGCTCCGGGGAGTCCTCGTTCAGGATCGGGTTGGTGTTGTTGATGTGTATCAGGATCTTGCGCTGGGCCGGCATGGTGTCGAGCACCTCGATCATGCCACCCGGGCCGCTCTGGGCCAGATGACCCATGGCCTGGCCGGTCTTGGTGCCTACTTCCTGGCGGATCATCTCGTCGTCGTGCCAGACGGTCCCGTCCACCATCAGCACGTCGGCCTGGCGCATCCAGCCGAGAATACGGTCGTCCGGCTCGCCGAGGCCCGGGGCATAAAGGACTGTCTGACCGGTGCGGGTGTCTTTCAGGAACAGGCCAATGTTATCGCCCGGATGCGGGTTGTCCCGGCGCGGTGAATACGGGGGTGCGTTGCTCAGCAGCGGAATGGCGGTCAGCTCGATGGACGGTGCGCAGGGAATGGTAAAAGGCGTCTGCTCGGATGCCTCGATGCGCTGCCAGTTCAGGCCACCGTTCCAGTGCTTGAGCATGGTGAACAGCGGAAAACCACCGCTGAGGTCTTCATGCACCTGTTCGGTACACCAGACATCCATCGGAAGACCCTCGCGCAGGGACAGCAGGCCGGTGGTGTGGTCCACCTGGCTGTCCATCAGCACAATGGCATCAATGCCGGTATCCCTTAAAGCACGTGCCGGCTGCATCGCTTCGAAGGAAGCCAACTGGGCGCGAATGTCGGGGGACGCGTTAAACAGGATCCAGTGCTCGCCGTCTTCACTGATGGCAATGGAAGACTGGGTACGGGCCCGGGCGTTCAGGGTACCCTTCCGGAAGCCGTCGCAGTTGGCGCAGTTACAGTTCCACTGGGGAAAGCCACCGCCTGCAGCGGAGCCCAGAACGTGAATCAACATGGTGGGTCACTCCACAAGCAAAACGGCCAGCTCGAGGCTGGCCGCTTCAGCACTCAGCGATTGGCGAAGTACATGGTGACTTCGAAACCGATGCGGAGATCTTCGTAGGCTGGTTTGGTCCACATAATGCTCACCTCTATTGTCATGATTGTTAGCGCATTGAGGGTGAATCAACGACATTGCCGATAACCCAGTTCCCATCCTATCGGCCGGGGCAAGGGGCCAATATGGTACTTTGGAACTGTTTTTGGCCACCACAAAGTAGCATCGCTCCCACTTGGGAGAGCGAATCCCATTCCGCCCTGGCTGCACCCCATAGCAACTTCACTTGATTTTATTAGACGACCAGTCTAGTTTATTCTGATAATTAAATAGACGATCGGTCTAAATTGAGTCAAGACGATGAACCAGACAGCAGACATCAAGCGAAAACGGGGCCGCCCCCCGAAGACTGAAAATGCCGATTTCAGGGATACCCGGGAAACGCTCATCACCGTGGGCCTGTCAGTGCTGACGGAGAAGGGTTACTCCTCCACCGGCATCGACGAAATACTTCGCAAAGCCGGCGTACCGAAAGGCTCCTTCTACCACTACTTCGACAATAAAGAAGCCTTCGGCCGGATCCTGATCGAAGCCTACGGCCGCTATTTTGCGCGCAAATTTGATCGCTGGTTTGAAGATCGCGCCCTCACTCCCCTGCAGCGGCTCGAAGCGTTTGTTGAGGATGCCAAAACGGGCATGGCCAGGTTCGAGTATCGCCGCGGCTGCCTGATCGGCAATCTGGGACAGGAAATGACCGCCCTGCCCGAGGGTTTCCGTGTTCTGTTACAGGACGTTTTCACGGACTGGGAGTGCCGCACCGCTGGGGTATTGAGAGAGGCCCAGCAGGCCGGTGAGATTTCCAAGGATCTAAAGTGCGATCAGATGGCGCACTTCTTCTGGATTGGTTGGGAGGGCGCGGTGTTGCGCGCAAAGCTGGATCAATCCCCAGAACCACTGGATCGGTTCGCCCAGGGATTTTTGTCGCTACTTCGCGGCTCATGACCCGGGACGAAAAACCATCCTCATTACCCAAACACGGAGGCAACATGTTTAAAGGCATACTCATTGAAGGATCACGCGGCGACCAAAAAGTGTCACTGACATCCATAGAAGAATCGGAACTGCCGGAAGGCGACGTTACCGTGGATATAGCCTTCTCAACCTTGAACTACAAGGATGCTCTGGCCATCACCGGAAAGTCACCGATCGTGAAACAGTACCCGATGATTCCAGGCATCGACTTTGCCGGCACCGTATCAAGCTCCACGCATGCAGACTTCAAGGCAGGCGACCCGGTTGTCTTGAACGGGTGGGGCGTTGGCGAGAAACACTGGGGCGGCCTGGCCGAGAAAGCCCGTGTTTCCGGTGACTGGCTGATTCCTCTGCCCAAGGCGTTTTCTCCTCGACAGGCCATGGCCATTGGCACCGCCGGCTATACCGCCATGCTTTGTGTCATGGCACTGGAAAAGAATGGCGTAACACCTGATTCCGGCGACATCCTGGTGACCGGGGCAACCGGCGGCGTTGGAAGCATTGCGGTGGCGCTGTTGGCCAAGCGGGGTTATTCCGTGACCGCGGTGACCGGCCGATCCGAGGAAGCAGACTATCTGAAGTCGTTGGGGGCCGGAAACACCCTCGATCGCGCTGAGCTGAGTGAACCAGGCAAACCCCTGGTGCGCGAGACCTGGGCCGGCGCCATTGATGTGGCCGGTGGACAGGTGCTGGCCAATGTCTGTGCCGGCATGAAATACCGTGGCGTCGTCGCAGCCTGTGGTCTGGCGGCCGGCATGGACTTCCCGTCCACCGTTGCCCCGTTCATTCTTCGGGGTGTGACCTTGTGTGGCGTGGACAGCGTGATGGCGCCCAAAGCTGAGCGACTCGAAGCCTGGAAGCGCCTGTCGGAGGATCTCGACATCGATCTGCTCGAGCGCATGATCACGGAAATACCCTTTGAAGACGCCATCGAAGGTGCCAGCCAACTGCTGGACGGCAAGGTTCGTGGGCGTATCGTCGTACCGGTCGCAGGCTGAACCGAAACTTCTTGAACCATAAAACCGCCATTAAAGGAATTGTTATGAGCTCGTCCAACGAACAACCAATAAGCCGATTCCCGGTTCCGTCGCTTGAATCACTCCCGGCGGACATCCGGGAGAAGATTCTTGCCGTTCAGGGAAAGTCGGGGTTTATCCCCAATGTCTTTCTGGTACTGGCACATCGCCCCGCCGAGTTTCGTGCCTTCTTTGATTACCACGATGCCCTGATGGAAAAAGACAGCAACCTCACCAAGGGCGAACGCGAGATGATCGTGGTCGCTACCAGCAACCTGAACCAGTGCCAGTACTGCGTGGTGGCCCATGGCGCTATTCTGCGCATCCGTGAAAAGAACCCGGAGATCGCAGACCAGGTCGCCGTGAACTACCGAAAGGCCGACATCACTGAACGCCAGAAAGCCATGCTTGATTTCGCCATAAAGGTTTCGCAACAAGCCCAAGAAGTGAGTGACGCGGACTTTGAGGAACTCAAACGTCATGGTTTCAACGACGAGGATATCTGGGACATCTCCGGCATCGCCGCGTTCTTCGGGCTTTCCAATCGGATGGCAAACGTGACAAACATGCGGCCTAACGCAGAGTTCTACTCACTGGGGCGATAAAGCGCATTGACACCAAAATCCGCCCCAATAAAAAAGGCCCTGGGAAGGGCCAAAAGAGAGTGACAGAAAAACCCGAACTCTCGTCAGAGAGTCGCCCCGGCCAGACACCGGGGAATGAAGGTGCACATCCGCTGTGCTGACTCACAGGCGGGCCCGTGTGGGAGGCCCGCTTACCGCTCATTGATTCAGAAGAAACCCAGCGGGTTGGTGTCGTAGCTGGTCAGCATGCACTTGGTCTGCTGATAGTGCTCGAGCGCCATCTTGTGGGTTTCACGGCCAACGCCAGACTTCTTGTAACCACCGAAGGCTGCGTGAGCCGGGTAGGCGTGGTAACAGTTCATCCACACCCGACCGGCCTGGATGTTGCGGCCCATCCGGTAGGCGAGATTGGTGTCGCGGGTCCATACACCGGCACCCAGACCAAACTCGGTGTCGTTGGCGATGGCCAGGGCTTCTTCCTCGGTCTTGAAGGTGGTAACGCCCACGACCGGTCCGAAGATTTCTTCCTGGAACACGCGCATCTTGTTGTCACCCTTGAACAGGGTGGGCTGGATGTAGAAGCCATTGTTGAACTCTTCATCCAGATGCTCGCGGTCGCCGCCAGTCAGCACCACAGCGCCCTCTTCCTTACCAATGGCCAGGTAGGACATGATCTTGTCGAACTGTTCTTTCGACGCCTGGGCACCTACCTGAACATCGGTGTCCAGCGGGTTGCCACGCTTGATCGACTTGGTGCGCTGAACCACCTTCTGCATGAACTCTTCGAACATGTCTTCCTGGACCAGCGCCCGTGACGGACAGGTGCAGACTTCGCCCTGGTTGAAGAACGCCAGAACCAGACCTTCCACGCACTTGTCGATGAATTCCGGCTCGGCCTTCATCACGTCGGAGAAGTAGATGTTCGGGGATTTGCCACCCAGCTCCACTGTGGACGGGATGATGTTTTCAGCCGCGCACTTGAGGATGTGGGAGCCAACCGGGGTGGAGCCGGTGAAGGCAATCTTGGCAATACGCTTGCTGGTGGCCAGGGCCTGGCCGGCCTCGATGCCGTAGCCGTTAACAATGTTCAGCACGCCCGGCGGCAGCAGGTCACCAATGATTTCCATCAGTACCAGGATGCTGGCAGGCGTCTGCTCGGCAGGCTTCAGCACGGTGCAGTTACCCGCAGCCAGACAGGGGCCCAGTTTCCAGGCCGCCATCAGAATCGGGAAGTTCCATGGAATGATCTGGCCAACGACACCCAGCGGCTCATGGAAATGGTACGCCACGGTATTGTGGTCGATCTCGCCCATGTGGCCTTCCTGGGCACGAAGACAACCCGCGAAGTAGCGGAAGTGATCAGCCGCGAGGGGAATGTCGGCGTTCAGGGTTTCGCGCACGGCCTTGCCGTTGTCCCAGGTTTCAGCGACTGCGAGCTTCTCGAGGTTGGCCTCGATGCGGTCCGCAATTTTCAGCAGGATGTTGGAACGCTCGGTGGGAGAGGTCCTGCCCCACGCAGGTGCCGCCTTGTGCGCTGCGTCCAGGGCCAGATCAATATCTTCGGCACTGGAGCGCGGAATTTCACAGATCACATTGCCAGTGACCGGTGTGATGTTCTCGAAATACTGGCCTTTTACCGGGGCAACCCACTCCCCACCGATGTAGTTCTCGTAACGGGATTTGAAAGAAACGACGGAGCCATCCTTTCCTGGTTGTGCGTAGATCATGATCTCGACCTCTTGTTGTGTTTGTCGCAGGGCAACGCGGCCTTTCGCGTTTACCCATTCAATGTAGACGCCAAACCCGGAAAGTTGAATGGTGCGATGGAGGCGAAAAACTCCTCCCTTGGTAGTAGATGGCTCGAAGGCCATGCCACCATTGGCGCGGCTCCGAAATCACTCTCCGAAAATAAATGCACAGGAAAGGCACTGCTCGATGCACAAAAACAGTGCGCTCGCCCAGGCAAGAAGCAGACCTGTCAGACACCTCAAATCCCACCACAATAAAAAACAGTAATTTAGCGATTGGCATGGACTCTGCAGAGTATCCATTACGCAGCGAGAAGTCGGTTACTGAAACCACAATCAACGCGCCACAATCTGACCAATGGTCAACTAGGGTTCCGGTCTGCCATCAATCCGTGCAGACGGCTGGTCCGAGAGTTGACGACCTTTTCCAAGGTTACACGGCGGGACAAAAGCCCGGGAGGATCGCTCAGTTACTGACGCCTCTCGCTTTTTAAATGCCCTAACCAGGAGGAAAAGGCCATGTTGCAAACCGCAACCCCCCTCTACGACGATCTGATTCCCGGCGGATCCCACTGGTCCTTTATCATGCGCCGCGGCCACGTGCTGCGCCTGATTGACGAAACCGGCGGTGCCAACGTCGGCATGTTGATGTACAACCCCGAGAACCCGCTCGAGCGGTACAACATGCCGGACACCCTGAAAAACCAGCACACCTTCCTGCTCACCAAGGGCCACGTGTTGCTCTCGGACATGGGCCGGGTATTTGCCTCCATCATCCGCGATGACCTGGGCTGGCACGACACCGTCGCCGGCACCTGCAATGCCGATCTGGTGGAAAAGCGCTGGGGCAAAAAGACCTATCAGGAAGCCCATAACCACTACCACCGAAACGGTTTCAACAGCTTTCTGAACGAACTGGCCAAGTACGGCCTTGGCAAGAAAGACCTGACCGCCAACCTGAACTGGTTCAGCAAAGTAAAAACAGATGACGACGGCAACATGGCCTTCTCCGAGGGCCACTCCCACGCCGGCGCCACAGTGGACCTTCGATTCGAGATGGACACCATCGTGGTGCTGCACACCTGCCCGCATCCGATGAATCCGGCCAGCGAATACCCCAGCCATCCGCTGCGGTACCAGTTGTTCAAGGCGGCCCCGGTGACCGATGCCGATCCGTGCAAAACCTCGTCGCCCGAGGCGACACGGGCATTTGCCAACACCGCTCTTTATCACCTGATGCAGTAATGGGAGGCCGGAGATGATCAAGCAAAGCACATTGAAGCCCGAAAATGCCGCCTTCCGTGAAACCGTACCGGCAGGCGAGTATTTCCTGAAAGTGGTGAACGCCGGCGAAACCATCCGGATTCTGGATCTGGAGGGCAACCAGGCCGCCGACACCCTGTTCTACAACGCCCATAATCCGACCGAACGCTACAGCGCCGTCGACACCATCCGCGAGCAGGGCAACGTCTACCTGACGGCTGGCTCGAAGCTGATGTCTTCTGAAAACAACGTGATGCTGGAAATCACCGCCGACACCTGCGGCCGTCACGACACCCTGGGCGGTGCATGTGCGGCCGAGAGCAACACAACCCGTTATGCCCTTGAGAAAAAGTGCATGCACGCCTGCCGGGACAGCTGGCTGGTGGCCGTCACCGAACACGAAGAACTGGGCATGAGCAAACGGGACATCACCCACAACATCAACTTCTTCATGAATGTCCCGGTCACGGCCGACGGCGGACTCACCTTCGCGGACGGGATTTCCGATGCCGGCAAATACGTGGAGCTGGAAGCGAAGATGGACGTTCTGGTGATGATCTCCAACTGCCCGCAGCTCAACAATCCGTGCAACGGCTGGAACCCGACACCGATTGAGGTGCTGGTATGGAGCTGAGCGGCAGATTCTCAAAGGTCCTGATCGCCAACCGCGGCGCCATCGCCTGCCGGGTTATTCGCACGCTGCGTGACATGGGGCTGACCTCGGTTGCCGTCTACGCCGAAGCGGATTCCGATTCGCTTCACGTACGGCAGGCGGACGAGGCGTATTCCCTGGGAGACGGCCCGGCAGCGACCACTTACCTGGATCAGGACAAACTGTTCGAGGTAATCCGCAAGAGCGGTGCCGGCGCCATCCACCCCGGCTACGGCTTCCTGAGCGAAAACGCCGATTTTGCCCGACGCTGTGACGCCGAAGGCGTGGTCTTCCTGGGCCCGACACCCGAGCAGATGGAGCAATTCGGTCTCAAGCATACGGCACGGTCACTGGCTGAAAGCGCCGGCGTACCACTGCTACCAGGCACCGGCTTGCTGACCAATCTGGAGGAAGCGCTAAAAGCCGCCGACACCATCGGCTACCCGGTGATGCTGAAAAGCACCGCCGGCGGTGGCGGCATTGGCATGTCCCGCTGCTACGGCCCGGACGATCTGGGCAAAAGCTTCGAGTCGGTCCAGCGCCTGAGCCAGAACAATTTCAGCAATAGCGGCGTGTTCCTGGAAAAATTCGTGGAACATGCCCGCCATGTGGAAGTACAGCTTTTCGGCGATGGCGGAGGGCAGGTGTTGGCCCTGGGCGAGCGTGACTGCTCGGCCCAGCGTCGCAACCAAAAAGTGATCGAGGAAGCTCCGGCGCCAGGGCTATCCGACGACGTCCGCTCCCGCATGCACGCGACAGCCCGTCAGCTGGGTGAAAGCATTGGCTACCGCAGCGCCGGCACCGTGGAGTTTATCTACGACCCGGACACCACCGAGTTCTACTTCCTGGAAGTGAATACCCGCTTACAGGTGGAGCACGGTGTGACCGAGCAGGTTTATGGCGTAGACCTGGTCCGATGGATGGTGGAACTGGGCGCAGGCACCCTGCCCGACCTGGCGAAACTGGGCAGCAAACTTGCGCCTTCTGGCCACGCCATCCAGGCCCGGATCTATGCGGAAGACCCCAACAAGGATTTCCAGCCCGGCGCCGGTCTGCTCACCAACGTGGCCTGGCCCGACGAGGATGGCCTGCGAATCGATACCTGGATTCAGCCGGGCACAGAGGTGTCGCCGCTCTATGATCCCATGCTCGCCAAGGTGATTGTGCATGAGGCCGATCGCGAGTCTGCCCGTCAGCGGTTGATGCAGGCACTCGACGACAGTCAGCTCTATGGCATCGAGACCAACCTGAAATACGTGCACCAGGTGCTGGACGACCCACGCTTTGCCGAGGGCAGACTGTTTACTCGAACCCTGAACGAATTCGATTACCAGCCGGCCACCGTGGATGTGCTCAGTGGCGGCACCCTGACCACCATCCAGGACTACCCCGGGCGCATCGGCTACTGGGAAATTGGCGTACCACCGTCGGGTCCTTTCGACAATTATTCGTTCCGGCTTGGCAATCGACTGCTGGGTAATCCGGAAGGGGCTCCAGGCCTGGAAATCACCCTTAAGGGGCCGGTGCTCACTTTCAACCGCGCCACCCAGATTGCGCTGACGGGCGCCCAGCTGGACGCCACACTGGATGATCAGCCCATGGCTTCCTGGCAGGTGATCGACGTGCCCGCTGGCGCCACCCTGAAGCTGGGCGCCACCACGGCGGACGGCGCCCGGGCCTACGTGCTGTTCCGCGGAGGGCTGGACTGCCCCGAATACCTGACCTCCTGCAGCACCTTTACGCTCGGCCAGTTCGGCGGCCATTGCGGCCGCGCCTTGCGGGCCGGCGATGTGCTGGCCCTGGCGGAGTCTGAGCCAACCGGCCTGACCACTCTCCCTGCCGACCTCAAACCGACCATCGGCAAGACCTGGAAACTGCACGTTACCTATGGGCCTCATGGCGCGCCGGACTACTTCACTGGAGAAGATATAGACACCTTCTTCGCCAGCGACTGGGAGATTCACTACAACTCGAGCCGCACCGGCGTTCGCCTGATTGGCCCGAAACCGGAATGGGCGCGCAGCGATGGCGGCGAGGCCGGTATGCATCCGTCCAACATTCACGACAACGCTTACGCCGTGGGCACCGTGGATTTCACCGGCGACATGCCGGTGATTCTCGGTCCTGATGGCCCCAGCCTGGGCGGCTTTGTCTGCCCGGTGACGGTCATCAGCGCTGACCTGTGGAAACTGGGCCAACTGAAAGCCGGTGACAAGGTCCAATTTGTTCCGGTCAGTCAGGACCAGGCCGTGGCCCTGCGGGAAGCCCTCGACGAGTCCATCGCCACCCTGACCGCAGCGACCGCCCATATCAAACCGATCACACCAACCTCCCCGGTTCTGGCGGCACTCAGTGACGATGAACACGAAACCGGCGTGGTTTATCGGGCCGCCGGCGACAACTACGTGTTGGTGGAATACGGCCCAATGGAGCTGGATATCCGCCTGCGCTTCCGCGCCCACGCGCTGATGCTGTGGCTGCGTGAGCAGAATCACGATGCCATTCTGGAGCTGACCCCCGGCATCCGATCCCTGCAGGTGCATTACGACAGCCAGAAACTGAACCAGCGCACGCTGCTGGATCTGCTGATCGGCGCCGAAAAGGAACTGGAAAAACAGCCCGAATGGGATGTGCCCGCGCGCATCGTTCATTTGCCCCTGTCCTGGGATGACGA
Source organism: Marinobacter sp. DSM 26671 (assembly GCF_900112835.1). Classification (NCBI taxonomy): domain Bacteria; kingdom Pseudomonadati; phylum Pseudomonadota; class Gammaproteobacteria; order Pseudomonadales; family Marinobacteraceae; genus Marinobacter; species Marinobacter sp. DSM 26671. The sequence goes on from NZ_FONF01000003.1 coordinate 50,912, forward strand.
AGCCTGCCAGACCGCCATCGCGAAATACATGCAGTCGGTGCGGAAGGATGCCCCCTGGTGCCCGAGCAACCTGGAGTTCATCCGCCGCATCAACGGACTGGACAGCATCGATGAGGTAAAAAAGACGCTTTTCGAGGCAACCTATCTGGTGATGGGCCTGGGCGACGTCTATCTGGGCGCCCCGGTCGCTACCCCGCTGGATCCCCGGCACCGGCTGGTGACCACCAAATACAACCCGGCCCGTACCTGGACCGCGGAGAACTCCGTTGGCATCGGCGGCGCCTACCTGTGCATCTACGGCATGGAAGGGCCAGGCGGCTACCAGTTTGTCGGTCGTACCCTGCAGATGTGGAATCGCTACCGCACCACCGATTTCTTCGAGCCCGGCAAGCCCTGGCTGCTCCGGTTCTTTGACCAGGTGCGCTTCTACGAGGTCAGTGCCGAAGAACTGCAGCAAATCCGACGGGACTTTCCCAATGGCGACTACCCGATAAAGGTCGAGGAAACCCGCTTCAATCTGAAGGACTACGAGCAGTTTCTGGCGAACAACGACGACGAAATTCAGACCTTCACAGCCAAGCGCAAACAGGCCTTCGATGAGGAGCTGCAGCGCTGGATCGAGTCGGGCCAGATTAACTTCAGTTCCGAAGCACCGATCGAGGACACCGGCGAAGACGACATTGCCAACCTGCCAGCAGGCCAGCACGCGGTGGAAAGCCACGTAGCCGGTAACCTCTGGGAGTGCCTGGTCAAGCCAGGCGACACCATCGATGCCCAGCGGCCGGTGGCGGTTATTGAATCCATGAAAATGGAAATCGAATTACTGAGCCCCGTAACCGGACGCGTGGTAGACGTGCGCCGGGAAGCGGGACAGGCGGTCTCGCCCGGAACGCCGGTCGTGATCGTTGAAGAGATTACCGAGTAATGCCAGCAACCCCAAAAAACTGAAGAAAGACCAAACCTGCAAACACGGGCAAGGCCCGAGGAGAGACACCATGAAAACACGCGACATCACCAAAGGTCTGGCGGCCGGTCTGTTCACGGCCTCCCTGTCCATGGGTGCAATGGCCGAGGAAAAGGACTCCTTCAGCATCGCATGGACCATCTATGCCGGCTGGGTGCCCTGGCAGTATGCCGAGGACTACGGAATCATGAAAAAGTGGGCGGACAAGTACGATATCGAAGTGGATATCGTGCAGGTGAACGACTACATCGAGTCCATTAACCAGTATACCGCCGGCCAGTTCGATGGTGTGACAGCTACCAGCATGGACGGCCTATCGATTCCCGCAGCCTCTGGTGTGGATACCACCGCGCTGATCGTCGGTGATTACTCCAACGGCAACGACGGCCTGGTTTCAAAAGATGCGTCCAGCATCGAAGAGCTGGAAGGCGAAACCGTTCATTTGGTTGAGTTGTCCGTCTCCCACTACCTCCTGGCCCGCGCCCTGGCCAGCGTTGGCCTGGAAGAACGTGACTTGAGCGTGGTCAACATTTCTGACGCTGATCTGGTCTCTGCATTCCAGACCGACGATGTTCGCCATGTGGCAACCTGGAATCCGTTGCTGAGCGAAGTGGAAGCCTATCCCGGTGCTACAAAGCTGTTTGATTCCAGCCAGATTCCGGGCCACATCAAGGATCTGACTCTGGTAAACACCGAGACCCTGGCCGACAATCCCAAGCTGGGCAAGGCATTGGTCGGAGCCTGGTACGAGACCATGAGTATTCTTGAGTCCGATACCCCAGAGGGTGCGGAGGCGCGGGCATACCTGGGCGAGCTTTCCGGCACGGACCAGGGCGGCTACGAAGCACAGCTGGCAGGCATGAAGATGTTCTGGGAGCCGCAGATGTCGGTGGACTTCATCAACAGCGACGAGGCGTCTGAAGCGATGGACAGCGTACGTGAGTTCTCCTTCGAGAAGGGCCTGCTGGGCCAGGGGGCCATGAGCCCGGACTTCGTAGGCATTGAGTTCCCCGATGGGTCGATCATGGGTGACTCTGGCAACGTGAAGCTGCGGTTTAATGATAGCTACATGGAGATGGCGGCTGACGGAGAGATCTGAACAAGCCGCACTACTGACATTGAAGCTACGGGCACGAACATTCGTGCCCGTTTTTGTTTAGACTTCGCGGGAGGGGTGGTGTGGGGGTGCCTTTCCAAAACTGTGCGGAGCCATGGATGGCGGAGCCCAAGCGTCACATGGATGTGCCGCAAGGAGCGTGTTTTGGAAAGGCACCCTCATACCACCCCGAAACTCCCAAGCCAAGTTAAGTAGACGAATCAGATGCGCCGTACCAAGGAAGATGCCGAGAAAACCCGCCAGACTGTGCTTGAGGCCGCGCTCAAGTTGTTTAGCCGGGACGGTTACTCACTAACGACTTTGAGCCGTATTGCCAAAGAAGCCGGTTGTAGCCGTGGGCCGATCTACTGGCATTTCGAGAACAAGGATGATCTGTACGAAGCTGTACTTGCCTACTCCCAGGAACCGCTGGAAGCCCTGGTCGCGGAGTGTTCTGGCATGCGGGAAACGCCCATTGAGGCCATGGATCATTTTATTGAACGCTGGCTGAGCTTGTTGGCCAATGACCGGAAGTATCGTCAGTCGTTCGAGATTCTGTTGAACAAGACCGAACTAACCGATGCCATGAGCCGAACGCTGAAGCGGGAACGGGCGTTGACCCGGTCGATTATTGCGATGTTCCGGCACCTGGTTGCCCAGGCAGCTGAGCAGGGTCTGATTTCTACACAGGAAGACCCGGAGGATCTGGGACTGCTGAGTTACACCTATCTGATGGGCATTACCCAGACCTGGCTGTTTGCGCCGAAGCTGTTTTCGTTGAAACAGGAAACGGCGTTTTTCCAGCGACAGTTCTGGGTGCTACTGGGTCGAGGCTGAGCGCTCTTTCTCCAGCAATTGCTGTTTTCGGTCGAGGCCCCAGCGGTAACCACCGAGGGAACCGTCACTGCGCAACACCCGATGGCAGGGAATCAGCACGGCGATGCGGTTTCGCCCGCAGGCGGAGGCCACAGCCCGAACGGCTTTGGGCTCGCCCAGTCGCCTTGCCAGCTCCGTGTAACTCACCACCTCACCTTCACGGACGCTTAGCAGGAGTTTCCAGACGCGTGTCTGGAATGCGGTGCCACGGATATCCAGAGGGACATCCGGTCTGGGCATGTTCTGGCTCAAATGCTCATCCAGAGCCAACATCCACGCATCCAGCTCCGGCGATCCCTTTGCCCCAGACGGAGCCAGTCGAGCCTTCGGAAACTCCTTCTGTAACTGATCTCCCAGTGCCGTCTCATCATCCCCGAATTCGGCAAAACACACACCCTGATCGGTGGCGGCCATCATCAGCAGGCCGAGAGCCGTTTCCCGGCAGGCATAGGCAATGGTTTCACCTTCCCCACCCTTGCCGTAGCGGGAAGGCGGCATGCCGACCTGTCGGTCTGCCTTGCCATAGACGCGACTGACCGAACCAAAGCCGGCATCGTAGATTGCATCGGTCACGGTCCGGCCTGTTCTCAACGCCCGCTTGTAGTGGTTCAGGCGCAGTGCATCCTGATAAGCCTTTGGTGAGACACCGAAGGTTTCCTTGAACACCCGCTGTACGCGGGATGGCGACAACCCAACCACAGCGCCGAGGTCGGCAAGGCTCAACGGTTCATCTGGCCGGCTCTCGATGTACCTGGCCAGTGCGACCATTCGATCGGCAACGGGCATGGATGCTTTCGCGTCACTATCCTTCTCGTCCTGCATCGGGGTTCGGAAACTTTCCATGCTTCGGCTCCTTCATGTGCGCACAACCCATCATCCATATGATGCGCGTTTGCTTCGCCCCCTTCCATCCGATTCTTGCGGGCGCTACATTGACCGTCAATCAACAATAAAACCAACCGATTCCGAGGGGTCAGCACTATGTCCGAGCAATTGGCAATTCCATCCAAAAAGGGTGAAGTCAGTGAGGAGGAGTGGCAGCTTCGCATTGACCTTGCCGCCGCCTACCGACTGATTGCTCTCTACGGCTGGGACGACCTTATCTTCACCCATCTCTCGGTGCGAATTCCCGGTGACGAGCATCATTTCCTGATCAACCCCTACGGAATGATGTTCGAGGAAATTACGGCTTCCAGCCTGGTGCGCATTGATCAGGAAGGCAACAAGATCAATCCAGACGATTTCGACATCAACCCTGCCGGTTTCACCATTCACAGCGCCATCCATGCGGTTCGTGAGGATGCTGCCTGTGTCATGCACACCCACACGACCGCCGGTGTCGCTGTGTCAGCGCAGAAGGAAGGCTTGCTGCCCTTGTCCCAGCAAAGTCTTTTTCCGCTATCCGGACTCGCGTACCACGATTACGAAGGCGTGGCGCTGCGCGAAGACGAGAAAGCGCGCCTGCAGGCAGATCTGGGCCACGCCCGTTTCATGATCCTGCGCAACCACGGCCTGCTGACCACGGGACCCAGCGTCGCCGAGGCCTTCCTGAACATGTACATCCTGCAGCGCGCCTGCGAGGTCCAGATTCAGGCCATGTCCGGAGGCCAGCCGCTGGTACGTATTCCCGATACCATTCTCAGCTCCATTCGGGAGCAGGCCAAAAAGGTCACCAAGGGCATGGGTGGCAACCTTGCCTGGCCAGGACTTCTCCGGAAGTTGGACCGCATCGATCCAGGCTTCCGAAGCTGACATCAGGCCCTGTAGCTATCAGAACATTTTCAGATAACGGTCCACTTCCCAGGCCGACACGTGGTTCTGATAGCTCTCCCACTCGCCTTTCTTGAAGTCGATAAAGCTTTTGAACATGGCTTCACCGAAGACTTCTTTCGCCAGCGGATCGGCCTCAAAGGCCTCCACCGCCTCGCCCAGGTTCCGGGGCAGATACTCAATGCCCTGCTCGGCGATTTCAGCATCGCTGTAGTTGTACATGTTCTCGTGGTGGGGGGCGCCCGCGTCCAGACCTTCACGGATGCCTTCCAACCCTGCAGCGAGAATCAGCGCACTGCCAAGATAGGGATTGCAGGCAATGTCTGCGGCACGGCATTCGATGCGCCCGCCCATGCCGGGAATCCGGATCATGTTGGTGCGGTTGTTGGAGCCGTAGCACATGAATACCGGTGCCCAGGTGGAGCCCGACATACTGCCCTGACGCACCAGTCGCTTGTAGCTGTTCACCGTCGGCGCTATCACGGCACTGATGGCAGCACCGTGTTTCAGCACACCCGCAGTGAAGTGATAGGCAATCTTGCTGATGCCACAGTTGTGCAGGTCGTCGCCCCTGGGCTCGAAGAGATTTTGGCCGGTCTCCAGGTCCGCCAGCGACATGTTGTAGTGGGCGCCACTGCCGGTGCGGTCGGCAAAGGGCTTGGGCATGAAGCTCGCGAAAGCGCCATGTTTGCGGGCAATCTCGTTGGCCATCATCCGGAAGAACACCAGGCGATCAGACATCGTCAGGGCGTCAGCGTATTTGAAGTCGGTTTCGAACTGGCCGTTGGCGTCTTCGTGATCAAACGAGTACACATCCCAGCCCAGCTCGTTCATGGCGTCTACCAGCTCATCCATGATGGGCAGGTTATCCATGAGCGTGCGGGGGTCGTAACAGGGCTTGCCCAGGTTGTCGCGATCACTCAGCGGGGCAAAGCCGCCATCCTCGGTATCCCGGAACAGGAAGAACTCGGTTTCAATACCGAGATTGAAGCGATACCCCATATCGGCCGCCGCACTCAGCTGACGACGTAGAATATTCCGGGAACAGGCTTCGAAAGGCGCGCCGTTCAGGAACAGATTGCCCGGGAACCAGGCCAGCTGGCGATTCCAGGGGCAGATGGCCAGCCCATCGGCATCCGGCATGGAGGCGACCTCGTCGTCGGAGATATCCTGGGGCACGCCATCCAGGGCGGCGCCTGTGTAAAGCTCCGAGCCTTCCATCATTTGCCCCAAGTGAGCCACGGGCACGAACTTGCCTTTGGTCACACCGTGGATGTCCACGTAGCTGGCAATGGCGTATTTCACACCTTCCTCTGTGAGCTTCTCTTTCAGGGCCTGGGTGTTGGTCAATTCCGTCATCCTGTTTTTCTCCGGCCCGTCATGCGGGCAATCAGTTTGGGTTCTGGCACGTTTCTTTCTTTGTTTTTGCCATTCAACTTACATGCCAGCGTGTATATATAAGAGCGAAGGCGAGAGACTTCAGGCAAACAGTCAGCCTGAAAGAGAGGGGAAAATGGCGTCGAAGCAATGGCTTGTAGAAGATTACGAAGCAGGTGACCTGCCTCTGACTTCCGGCGAAACGTTGCACTCCGCGAGATTGCGGTACCACCGCATCGGCGAGCTGAACGCACCAAAAGACAACCTGATTATGCTGCCCACGTACTACGGTGGTGCAGCCGCGGGTAATCACCCGTGGGTTGGAGGCAACAGCCCCCTCGATCCAGACCGTTACTGCATCGTTATTCCCGCTTTGTTAGGCGCAGGCGAATCATCCTCACCCTCGAACACCGCCGGAGCGCAGCGCGGCCCGGGCTTTCCTGCCGTGTCCCTGAATGACAACGTGATGCTACAAAAGCGGTTGGTGGAGGACATCTTCGGAGACGCCCGGATCGCGCTGGTAATGGGCTGGTCCATGGGCGGGATGCAGGCACTGCAGTGGGGCTGTTTGTTTCCGACGCAGGTGCGCGCGGTGCTGGCTACCTGCTGCACCGCACGGTGCTATCCCCACAACCGGGTATTTCTTGAGGGCGTAAAGGCGGCACTGACCTGTGACCACGCCTTCGAGAATGGCCGTTACCGGAGTCCACCCGAACGCGGACTCCGGGCCTTCGGCCGGGTTTATGCGGGCTGGGCTTATTCCCAGGCGTTTTTCCGTCACGAGCTCTGGCGCGAACAGGGTTTTGGCTCCATTGAAGAGCTGCTTCGATTCTGGGAGCAGGATCATCTGGGCCAGGACGCCAATGATCTGCTCACCGTACTGAACACCTGGCAGAACGGTGATATCAGCGACAACCCCGTATTTGGCATGGATTACGAAGCGGCGCTCTCTGCCATTGCCATGCCTACCCGAATGATGCTCTGCACCACCGATCTCTACTTTACCGAGGAGGACGCCAGTGAGGATGGCCGCCGGATGCCCGGCGCAACCGTGGAATCGCTGGAATCGGACTGGGGCCACGTTGCCGGTGGTGCGGGCCGGGAGGCTGCAAGCCACAATCGCATCCTTGCGGCCGCCCGGGCCTTGCTCTCGGGAAAGGCGTCATGATCGAGCATCCGAACCTATGCCGCACCAACCCGGTGCATATTTTTGCCGATGCTTTTGCCGGGATGACCCGTTTTCGCCCGCTCTTCGGATCTGGCATGCCATCTGCACTGTTTCCGACTGACGGTTTTCAAAAACCCGATCCGTTCAAAGCACTGTTCACAACACCGCAGACAGAGCGACGGACAAAATGGGTGACTAGGGTTCCGGTCCGGGCAGTCAAGATTCCCGGATGGCTGGTCCGAGAGTTACCGACCTCTGGGGAGGTTACACGGCGGGACAAAAGCCCGGGAGACTGAATCGCAAGGGACGCTGTTACCCGCGATGACCTTGCCGTGTTGTGTAACCAGAGGAGACGATTCATGCGAATGATCAACCATCACCCCGGGCGTGTTTCCGCTACCCTCTTGGGCCTGCTGCCCTTTCTGTTGATCATGCTCATCTACAGCCTGGCCTCCCAGGAGCGCCTGGCAGACAACCCCAACGACAAACTCCTTCCCGGCCTGGAGCAGATGACCGCGGCCGTGGATCGCATGGCTTTTCAGGAGGACCGTCGCAGCGGCGACTACCTGATGTGGCAGGACACGACCGCCAGTCTGGCGCGCCTTGGAATGGGCGTCGGTATCGCCGCCTCGCTGGCGCTGGTGGTCGGTATTCTCAATGGAGTGCTGCCACTGGTCAGGGCCAACCTTGCTCCTCTGGTTTCTGCCCTTTCCATGGTGCCGCCGCTGGCCATACTACCGATTCTCTTCATTGTGTTCGGGCTGGGCGAGCTTTCCAAAGTCATGCTGATCGTAATCGGAACCGCGCCCATCATGATGCGGGATGTGGCCCAGCGGGTCCGCGAACTTCCCGGCGAGCAACTGATCAAGATCCAGACCCTGGGTGCCAATTCCTGGCAGGTGATCACCCGCATGGCCCTGCCCCAGGTGCTGCCCCGCCTGATCGACGCCGTGCGCCTTAGCCTTGGCCCCGCCTGGCTGTTCCTGATTGCTGCCGAGGCGATTGCCTCCACCGAAGGCCTCGGCTACCGGATCTTCCTGGTGCGGCGCTACCTGGCCATGGACGTGATCCTGCCCTATGTCATCTGGATCACCATTCTCGCCATTGTTATCGACCAGTGCCTGCGTCTGGCAAACCGCAGGCTGTTCCCCTGGTACAACGCAGGAGGCCACTGATGAGCTTTATAACCGTTAACAATCTCTGGAAGGAATACGGCGATCAGGTGATCCTGGAGAACCTGAACCTGAGCGTGAAACAGGGCGAGTTCTGCACCCTCGTGGGCGCCTCCGGTTGCGGCAAGTCCACCTTCCTGAAAATGCTTCTGGGCCAGGAAACCCAAACCCGCGGCGAACTGCTACTGGAGGGCGAGGCCTTCCCCGGCGAGCCGGACAGAAACCGGGGTATCGTATTCCAGCGCTACTCTGTGTTCCCGCACCTGACAGTGCGCCAGAACGTGCTGATGGGCCTGGAACTCGAACAGAAACCCTGGCTGGGCAAGCTGTTCGGCGGCGCCCGCAAGGTAGCTCTCGAAAAAGTGGACGACATGCTGGAGTCGGTGGGCCTGAGCCCATCCGCCAACAAATGGCCCCACGAACTGTCGGGCGGCATGCAGCAGCGCCTAGCTATCGCCCAGTCGCTGATCATGCGCCCGCGGGTTCTGTTGCTGGACGAGCCCTTTGGCGCATTGGACCCGGGGATTCGCGGTGACATGCACGACCTGCTGCTGAAACTCTGGCAGGAAACCGGCACCACCATCTTCATGGTGACCCACGATCTGAAGGAAGGTTTTTACCTGGGCACCCGACTGCTGGTGTTCGACAAGGTGCGCAACGATCCCCATGACCCACAGGCATTTGGTGCCACCATCACCTACGACTTGCCGATCGGGCAGACAGATCGAAAACTGTTCGAAGACATTCACCAGTCGGTCAGCGAGACAGCCCGTAATCAGGCCGCCTGATCTAACGGACAGCTCAATAAAAAAGGTCGCCCCAGGGCGACCTTTTTTTTCACTTTCGCTTGGATCAGTTGCTGGCAACCCGATCCTTCGGCAGCTTGAAGGTCCAGACCATACCGCCCTGGTTGAAGTCCTTCACTACCTTGGCCACTTCGCCACCCCAGAGCGGAACCGCGCCACCCCAGCCGGACGCCACAGAGACGTACTGCTCGCCATCCATGGTCCAGGTGATGGGCGTGCCCACGACACCGGAACCGGTGTTGAAGCGGTAGAGCTCTTCGCCGGTCTTGGCATCAAACGCCTTCAGATGGCCCTCGGGCGTACCGGTGAACACCAGACCACCGGCCGTTGTCATCACGCCACCCCACAGCGGTGCGGTGTTCTCGTAACGCCAGACTTCCTCACCGGTTTTCGGATCCATGGCCCGAAGTACGCCGATGTAGTCATCGTTGGCCGGCTTGATGGTGAACCCTGCACCCAGGAACGCAGCGCCCTTCTTGTAGGAAACAGGCTCGTTCCAGATATCCATGGACCACTCGTTCGAGGGCACGTAGAACAGACCGGTCTGCTGGCTGAAGGCCATGGGCATCCAGTTCTTGCCGCCGAGGAAGGCTGGCTGAGCCAGAACCATTTCACCCTTGCCACCTTCCATATCGGCAGGATTGCCCGGGCGTCCGCCCTCGGTGTAAATCGGACGGCCGGTCTTCGGATCCAGGCCCTCTGCCCAGGTGATCTTGTCCACGAACGGGAAGCCACGAATAAAGTCACCGTTCTCGCGGTTCAGTACGTAGAAGAACCCGTTACGGTCGGCGGTGGCCGCTGCTTTCACGGTTTTACCGTTCTCTTCGTAGTTGAAGGAGATCAGTTCGTTAACACCATCATAGTCCCAGCCATCGTTCGGGGTGGTCTGGAAGTGCCACTTGATGCTGCCGTCGTCCGGATCAATCGCCAGTCGGCTTGAGGAGAACAGGTTGTCGCCGGGGCGCAGGTGCGAGTTCCAGGGCGCCGGGTTACCGGTACCAAAGAACAGGGAATCGGTGTCCGGATCGTAGGTGCCGCCCAGCCAGGTAGCCGCGCCGCCGTTCTTCCACATTTCGCCGGGCCAGGTCACGCCTGCCTTGCCACCGGAAATGCCGTTCTCGATCTTCTTGCCGTCTTTGTAAACGTAACCCATATGGCCTTCTACCGTCGGACGGGTCCATACCAGATCACCGGTATTGGCATCGTAGGCTTCCACCTTGCCGACAATACCGAATTCACCACCGGAAACGCCGGTAATGACCTTGCCCTTGATGACCATGGGCGCGGCGGTGATTGCATAACCGGCCTGGTAATCGGCTACCTTCTTGATCCACATCGGCTTACCGGTGTCCTTGTTCAGGGCAACCAGTTTGGCGTCCAGGGTACCGAAGATCACCTTGTCGCCGTAGATGGCGGCACCGCGGTTAACCACGTCACAGCAGGGCATGATGCCATCGGGCAGACGGGCATCGTACTGCCAGATCTCTTCGCCGGTTCTGGCATCGATGGCATAGATGCGGGAGTAGGAGGCGGTCACGTACATGACGCCGTCCTTGATCAGCGGCTGGGATTCCTGGCCGCGCATTTTTTCGCTGCCGAAGGAGAAAGCCCAGGCCGGCTGCAGATACTGAACGTTGTTGGTGTTCAGATCTTCCAGAATGCTGTAGCGCTGTCCCTGGGTACCCATGCCATAGCTGACAATGTCTTCCGGGGTGTTGTGATCGTTGAGGATGTCTTCGTCGGTTACCGCATGGGCCCCGTAGGAAACTGCCATAGCCAGGGCGCTGGCCGCAATGCGAATCCCGAACTTGTTGGTTCTCATGGTTGCGCTCTCCAAGTCTCTTGTTTTCGGTTCTGTGTGTTCGTTTCAGGCCGAACCGGGAACTTTTCCCGCCTCTGATACGATTCTTCGCCTTGAGGGCAAAACCAACAATTGCTCCCCGGAACAGGTTTTCTCATCACTTGGTATTACTACTTCACAAAGCCGTCCGGGTTTTGGGCAAGGACAGGGAGTTACAGATTGCCCTCTGCCCTGGCAATGGCCTGCTCATCCAGGAAGGCCCGGTAGTAGCCTGGCACGCTGTAGCGAAGATTCTGGCTGGCCATGAGCTCATTCATCTCTCCGGTTTTCACCAGCCTGTCGATGATGGCTTCAAGGGCATAGCCCAGCTGGCGATGGGTGTGTTTGATCGCCATGCCCACATCCCAGACCTGTTTGCCGATGCCCGGGAAACCATTGCCAGCAGCCTTGAATGCCTTGTTCCCGGGTTTCGCCAGTTCGTGATCGATCTCCGATCGCATACCCATGACAGCACTGACCTCGCCATTGCGCATCGCCTCGAATGCATCCGCCACGTTGGTGTAATGGCGAACCTGCTCCCGCATGCGGCCCCCGAACGCGGAGGTCAGATAAAAATCAGGCAAGGTATCTATCTCGACGCCAATGCGGTTGTATTGAAAAACCGCCACGGTTTCGACGGCATCGAGCTTTTCGGGGTTGTAGGCAATTTGCCAGGTTTCCTGCTGATACGGGCCGAACAGAACGACCTGTTCGTTGATGTACTCGCCGGTGGAATCCTGCATGTAGGCGTAGGTCTTGTCGTAGGGCACGCGCAGCATGACATCAGCAAGCCGCTGTTTGGCCAGGTAGTGCCCTTTCCAGACGTTGTTGCGCAAGTCGTCGCCGAGATTCTCGTCGGGAATGATCCAGTGCACCTTGAACTCAACGCCCATTTCCTCGGCAATCCGTCGCCCGAGCTTGATGTCGATACCCCTGGGTTCACCATCAACCTCGTAGGAATAAGGCGGGAAATTTTCATAGACGCCGACTTTCAGATAGCCGGAATCCAGAATGATGTCGTAGGTGCGCTCCGCAGGCCGGTTGAGCAGTTCGTTTCCGTCGTCAACCTCCTGGGAAAGGACAACCTGAGCAAACAACAACAGGGCAAGAATTCGAGACAGTATTTTCATTGTTTTCTCCCAACGACGAAGGGCCGGCACAGGGCCGACCCGAATTCAGGCATTCGTTTTGACAGGGGCCGAGTTCATCACTCCGGCTTGGGCAGGGATTCCACATAGGTGCGGATGGCCCACATGGCGTTCTGGTCCATGCTTTCCTTCCAGGAAGGCATGCCACGGTCGGTACCGTTCATTACGCGACCGATGTAGTACTCGTCATCCCATTCGGTCAGTTCGCGAAGGTCCGGCGTCAAGCCGCCAGACATCGCCCGTATGCCATGACAGGCGGCACAGTTGCCAGCATAGGCGCTCTCGCCAATCTTTATCGCCTGGGCGTTGTATTCACCCAACTCATTACCTTCGCGGAAGGGGTTCTCGATGCGAACGTCATCGCCCAGCTCCGGCAGGTTGCCCGTATCCACTTCCTGTGGTGTGACATTGCCGTGCGCAATAGCGAAACCGGCCAGGCCAAGCATGGCCGTAGCCACGATTGCTTTCAGTGAAAAGGACATTGCCATTGGTCTTACCTCTGTTATTGGATTCCCCGTGGTTGGCTGTTGGATTTGTCAGTTGCCAACTTGCTGATCACCAGTCTAGGAATCCCGTTCGCCAATCCGAATGCCACTTTGGGGTTTTTGGCTTAGTTCCTTGGTAGTAGACGCTCAGAGCGAAGGCCAAAGCACGAGATACCCAATCGATGCTCCAAAAATGGCCACTTTTCATGAAGAAAGGAGTATTTCGGGAATTTTTCCCGGTTTTTAATGCCCGTTTCCCGGGTGCCCCATGCTCTTTTCCGTCGCCACAGCCAACCCCCTGAGCCAATACTCGAGGCGTCGATGCCATGAGCAAGACGATGGTTACAACAAAAACCAAGGGGAAAGACTATGAACATCAAAACACGCAAGCGCCCGCTCCTTCGCGGGATCGGACTGGCCCTGGCTCTCGGGTCAGCAGCAGGACTGGCCGCCCAGGCTAGTGCCAAAGACGTTACCTGGGAAGATATCGCCAACGATGCCCAAACAACCGAGAACGTGCTGGGCTACGGCATTGGCCCCAAGGCGCAGCGGTACAGTCCCATGACCACGATCAACCGGGACAACGTCGAGCGCCTGGTTCCGGCCTGGTCATTCTCGTTCGGCGATGAGAAGCAACGGGGCCAGGAATCCCAGGCGCTGGTTCATGACGGTGTTATTTACGTAACCGGCTCTTACTCACGCCTCTGGGCCCTGGACGCAAAAACGGGGGAACGGCTGTGGGAGTATAACCACCGGCTTCCGGAGGGTATTCGCCCTTGCTGCGACGTGGTCAATCGAGGCGCAGCCATCTTCGGCGACAAGGTCTTCTTCGGCACTCTGGATGCAGGCATCGTTGCCCTCAACAAGGACACCGGCGACATCGTATGGCGTGAAAAATTCGCCGACCACGAAGCCGGCTATACCGTGACCGGCGCGCCTACCATTGCAAAAGACCAGAAGACCGGGAAGGTTCTGCTGATTCACGGATCTTCCGGGGATGAGTTCGGCGTGGTCGGCAAGCTGTTTGCCCGGGATCCGGATACCGGTGAAGAAGTCTGGATGCGACCGTTCGTTGAAGGCCACTATGGCCGCCTGAACGGCGAAAAAAGCACGCCCACCGGCGACCCCCGCGCGCCCAGCTGGCCGGATGATCCCAACACCGAAACCGGCAAGGTGGAAGCCTGGAGTCATGGCGGCGGTGCCCCCTGGCAAAGCGCCAGCTTCGACGCGGAAACCAATACCATCATCATTGGTGCCGGCAACCCGGCGCCCTGGAATACCTGGAAACGCACATCACCTGGCGGTGACCCTGCCGACTACGACAACCTGTACACCTCCGGCCAGGTGGGTGTAGACCCAACCACCGGCGAAGTGAAGTGGTTCTACCAGCACACGCCGAACGATGCCTGGGATTTCTCCGGCAACAACGAGCTGGTGCTGTTTGAATACGACGAGAACGGCGAAACCGTCAAAGCGACCGCCCATGCCGACCGCAACGGTTTCTTTTATGTTGTCGACCGTGAGAACGGTGAATTCAAGAAAGGCTTTCCGTTCGTGGACAACATTACCTGGGCCGAGCGCATTGGTGAGGATGGCCGCCCTGTGGAGAGAAAAGGTCAGCGTCCGCCACCTGTAGCAGAGGGTGAAACCCGTGGCGAGGCCATTGAGGTATCTCCGCCTTTCCTCGGCGGCAAGAACTGGAACCCCATGGCTTACAGCCAGGATACAGGACTCTTCTACGTGCCCGCGAACCACTGGAAAGAGGATTACTGGACTGAAGAGGTCACCTACAAGAAAGGTGCCGCCTACCTGGGCCAGGGCTTCCGTATCAAACGCATGTACGACGACCACGTGGGCATCCTTCGCGCCATGAATCCACTCACCGGCGAGATCGAATGGGAGCACAAGGAACGTTTGCCACTGTGGGCCGGGGTGCTGGCAACCAAGGGCGGACTGGTGTTCACCGGAACCGGCGACGGCTTCCTGAAAGCATTCGATGCTGAAACCGGCGAAGAACTCTGGAAGTTCCAGACCGGCTCGGGAATCATCTCCTCTCCGATCACCTGGGAGATGGACGGCGAGCAGTACATCGGCGTTGCCTCCGGCTACGGCGGCGCGGTTCCTCTCTGGGGCGGCGACATGGCCGAGCTGACCAAGCCCATTTCCCAGGGTGGGTCATTCTGGGTCTTCAAAATGCCCTCCTGGGCACAGGCCTCCCGCTAACTGTCCTCCGGACTGAGCCTGGCGGTTCGCCAGGCTCCTTTTTCCGGCCAAGATTCAGGAGTGAAATCATGAGACCTATGGCTACCGCCTCACTTTTATTGTTCATGGCACCGGCACTGGCCGGCGATTACATGGCCGACCTGGACGAGGTCCCTGTCATTAATGGCTGCAAGCTGGAACGGGAGACCAGCTGTGCCGGCGCTGACCTGCAGGGAGCGGATCTGTCGAATATGGATCTGCGCTCTGCCAACTTCCGAGGTGCCAACCTGTCGGGCGCCAACCTGAGCCATACCAGCCTGCGAGGTGCCAACCTTGATGGCGCAAACCTTGACGACGTCACGGGCTACCGCCTTCAGGTCTACCGGGCCAGCATGCGCGGCGCATCGCTGAAGAATGCCCAATTACAGGGGATGCAGGGCGAGTATTTGTTCGCCCAGGGTGCGGACTTCAGCGGGGCCGATCTGACCGGCGCCAACTTCGACTTCTCCCGTTTCTCCGGTGCCACCCTGGTAAACGCCACCATGCCCTTTAGCAGCTTCGAGATTTCCTGGCTACCGAAGGCGAACCTGAAAGGAGCCAACATGAGAGGGGCGAATCTTCAGGAAGCCAAGCTTGGGCTGGCCAACCTGGCTGATGCAGACCTGACCGGAACCCGAATCCACTATGCCACCTTTGAGGGCACCCATATGGAGGGCTGTACGGCCTGCCCCTTTGACTGGTAATCCGGGGCGGGCTCAGACCCGCCTCGCTTCCTCAAGCTGACCATAACGAATCAGACCGGCATCCACCGCCAAATGAATCAGCTCCACGGACGAAGACACCTGAAGCTTGTTTTTCAAGCCGGCCAGGTGGTTGGAAACCGTTTTACTGCTGACACATAACCGTTCGGCGATTCCGCCGACACTCTCGCCCCTGGCGTACATCAGCAATACCTCCATCTCCCGCTGGGTCATATCCCTGAGCCGATGATCGACAGGTCGCTCCTGATTCATGGCCAGTCGAGTTGCAATCGGATGTTCGATATAGGGCTGTCCGGCGGCGACCCTCTTCACTGCTTCTGCAAGCTCCTCGGGGGCGCAGCTTTTGGAAACAAACCCCAGGCCACCCACATCCAGGGCCTGCCTTACCATTGGCAGCTCATCGTGCATGGTAAAAAACAGGATAGCCGCCCCACGCCAGCGCTGACGCAGTCGACGCCCGACTTCCAACCCGGAGATGTCGGGGAGCCCCATATCGAGCAGCACCACGTCCGGTCGCAGTTCCCCGTAGCGGGCAACCGCATCCTGGCCGTTGTCGACTTCGGTGATTGCCACCGCTGGAAGCATCGAGCGCAAAAGATTGGCGATGCCCTGGCGTACCACTTGGTGGTCATCCACAATCATCAGTTTCACAGCACACCTCCGGTATTCGGGCTGAGCGGCACAGCAAGCCGAATGCGAGTTCCTTCGCCAATACGACTCAGAAACCTGACCTCACCACCCAGGCAGCGGGCCCGCTCACACATTGAACGTACGCCGAGACCCGCATTGCCGGGCAGCTGATCATTGCCGACACCGTCATCACGCACCTCAATGCTCAGCTCGTCGTCTTTGCGGGCAACCGCAAGCGTGGCGCAGGACGCGTTGGCATGTCGGGAAACATTGTTCAGGGCTTCCTGCAGGAATCGGTAAAGGTGGGTCTGCTGCTCACCGGTAAATTCCGGCAACCGCTCGTCCATGGCCAGGCGACATTCAAGCCCGCTGAGCTGCTGCCATTGCTCCGCCAAATGCCGGATTGCACTGCCAAGACCAAGTTGCTCCATCACCAGCGGATGCAGATCCTGTAACAGGTGCCGGAAATGTTTCTGGATGGTCTCGCAGTGTTCCGCCAGCTCCATGGCCTGCTGTTTTTGTCGATCACCCAGGTCCGGATCGTAGAGCAGACTGCGGGCCTGGGCGCGAATTCCGGTGAGGTACTGGCCCAGATCGTCGTGCAGTACCCGGGCTATGTGTTCCCGCTCCCGATCCTGTAACTGCAGCAGTTCATTAAGCAGACGGCTGACGGTCTGCTGCTCCGACTCCAGCGCCCCGGCCATGGAATTAAACCGACAAACCAGCGCATCCAGTTCCTGTTCGCCCTGACGCGGCAGCCGGGAAGTCAGCTGACCCGCCGAGACCGCGCCCATGGCCTCGGACAGGCTGGCAAGCGTGCGCATGCCTCGCCCAACCATTACGAAAAGGGCCAGGAAACACAGGCCCATACCGATTGCATAAGCACCCGAGATCAGCAGGAACCCTTCCCAGATTTCCTCAACCTCGTCGGCGGGATCAACCTGCCAGCCATTGACTACCGGCCGGGAAGGTTCTCCGGCAATCATCGCCGAGAACCAGGCTGGCACTTCTCCGACGGACCCGGATTCCATATCAGCCGGGATCATGTGACGCATGCTGCTGACGACGGATTCCGGAAGATCAGCAGGGCTTCCCAGGCTCTGTGCCAGGCCGGCAACACCGTCGAGCTCGCGCTGGACATCATGACGGGCCTGCTGTGTGTAGAGCAGCGCTCCAAGCAGATAGATCAGCAGGAAAACCGCCAGCATCAAGAGGGAAATCTTCCGGTATACGGTCATTGTTTTTATCCGTTGCGGGTAAACAGCTTTTCTATCTCCATGCTAAAGCCGCCAGTTTTGACAGGAATAGTTCTTTAGTACCGCCACTTTCCTACTTTCTGAATATTTCCGGGACTTTTTCCCTTCTCTAAGCTGGAAGCACAACAACAAACCGGAGAATCCCATGTCTTTTCTGTCCCGGACAGCGGCCACTTCAATGATCACACTAGCGGCAGCAAGCCCGCTTCAGGCTGAGACCCTGGATGTGCGGATTGGTTATCTTCAGTGGGTTCCGGATCAGGGACCGGTGCTTTCCAATGTAATCCCGGAACCTGAAGACGCCGGTCTGCGAGGCGCCGAGCTGGCCATCAACGACAACAGCACCACCGGCAAGTTTCTGGGCCAGACCTACTCACTCCGGAGTGAGGTTGCCGATTCGGAAGAAGCGGCCATCGCGGCCTTTGATGCCATGCGTGAGAGCGGCATTGAGCTCTTCGTGGTGAACGCTCCGGCCCAGACCTTGAAGACCATCACGGGCAAGAGCGGCGACAACACCCTGGTCTTCAACGCTGGCGCCAAGGACGATGCCCTGCGCACCGGCCAGTGTCACGTGAACCTGCTGCACACCATGCCCAGCTATTCGATGCTCACCGACGCCCTGGGCCAGTGGCTGAATAAGCGACGCTGGGATGAGGTTTTCCTGATTACCGGGCCGACTGAAGCAGACAAGGGCTGGGCCGATGCCTTCCGCCGTTCCGCCAAGCGCTTCGGGCTGGAGATCGTCGAAGACAAGCCCTGGACCTTTGACGCCGACCTGCGCCGTACCGCCTCCAAAGAACTACCGCTGTTCACCCAGGCCAGTGATTATGATGCGGTTGTAGTCGCTGATGTACGGGGCGATTTTGGCGAGTACGTGCCGTTCAACACCTGGCTGCCGCGCCCGGTGGTGGGCACCCAGGGCATGTCACCGGTCACCTGGCATCGGGTGGTGGAAAGCTGGGGTGCCGCGCAACTTCAAAACCGTTTCCGCGAATTGGCTGGGCGGGATATGAACGGTGAAGACTACGCGGCTTGGGCTGCCATTCGGTCAATGGGTACGGCAGTGACCGACCTGAATTCTGCGCACCCCACCGACATCCGAAATTTCCTGTTCAGTGACAAATTCCAGCTGGCCGCGTTCAAGGGCCGCAAACTCACCTTCCGCGACTGGAACGGCCAGCTGAGACAGCCGATTCCACTCGTGCATCCCCGGGGACTGGTAGCACGAGCTCCTTTTGAAGGCTTCCTGCACCCGAATACCGAAATGGACACCCTCGGCTTCGACAGACCTGAAAGCGAGTGCCGGATTAACGGCTGAGCCCATGCCGGCCAACGTTCAAAACAAAAAGGAGTCACACCATGAAAACCCTGTTCAAACAGACCGCACTGGCCGCCATGATCGGCCTGTCGACACCGGCACTGGCCAGCGTGGCCTATGTGTCCAACGAGAAAGATAACACCCTGTCGGTGATTGATACCGAAACCCAGGAAGTGATTGAGACCATCAGTGTCGGCCAGCGGCCCCGGGGTATCCTGCTGTCCAAAGACTTTACCAAGCTGTACATCTGTGCCAGCGACGACGACACGGTTCAGGTGCTGGATCTGGCCACCCGCAAGATTGTGGACACCCTGCCTTCCGGTGAAGATCCGGAGCAGTTCGCGCTGCACCCGAATAACAAGCACCTCTACATCGCCAACGAGGACGACGCCATCGTGACGGTGGTGGATGTGGATACCAAGGATGTTCTGGCCCAGATCGATGTGGGCATTGAGCCGGAGGGGATGGCGGTGAGCCCGGACGGCAAGTGGGCGGTAAACACCTCCGAAACCACCAGCATGCTGCACTGGATCAACACCGAGACCTTCGAGATCGAGAAGAACATCGTAGTGGGCCAGCGTCCGCGCCACGTGGAGTTCAGCAAGGACAGCAAGACTGCCTGGGCCTCCGCGGAAATTGGCGGCACCGTGCACATCATCGATGTCGAAAACCTGGAGCAGATCCACGAGATGTCCTTCAAGGTGCCCGGTGTGAATCAGGATCGGGTCCAACCGGTAGGTATTGAGCTGACGTCTGACGGCAAGTACGCGTTTGTGGCGCTTGGCCCCTCAAATCATGTGGCGGTAGTCGACGCAAAAACCTATGAGGTTCTGGATTACCTGCTGGTGGGTGCACGCGTCTGGCAGCTGGATCTCGACAAGGACGAGACGCATCTGTACACCACCAATGGCGTTTCCGGGGACGTGTCCGTGATCAATCTGGAGGACATGAAGGTCATTAAATCCATCAAGGTGGGCCGCTACCCCTGGGGTGTGGTCATCGATCCGACGTCATGACCATCGAAGCGAGCAACCTCAGCTTTCGTTACGGCGACAAGCCGGTGCTCCGGGAGGTCAGCTTTGTGCTGACCTCTGGCCGTTTTCACGCCCTGCTCGGGCCAAACGGGGCGGGTAAATCCACCCTTTTTGGTTTGCTCACCCGGCTGCTGGCCCTGCAGCAGGGTGATATTCTGTTGGGTGGCCAATCACTGAAAAAGCAGCCGGCGGAGGCCATGCGCAAGATTGGCGTGGTGTTCCAGCAGAATGCCCTGGATCTGGACCTGACCGTTCGCCAGAACCTGCAATACCACGCGGCGTTACACGGGCTGTCCCGCAAAGAAGCCCGCACCCGCGGTGACCGGGAACTGGAACGCTTCAACTTGCTGGACCGGGCCAACGATGCCGTCCGCCAGCTCAACGGCGGTCACCGCCGGCGCGTGGAAATTGCCCGAGCCCTGTTGCATGAACCCTCGCTGCTGTTACTCGACGAACCCACGGTGGGTTTGGACGTTGCAAGCCGAAAAGCGCTCAACGAGCACGTGCGTACCCTGTGCGAAGAAGACGGCCTGACCGTACTCTGGGCCACCCACCTGATCGAAGAAGTTCGCACTGACGACCGGGTGCTGATCCTGCACCAGGGCCAGTTGCTGGCCGACGGCAATGGCCAGGCCATCTGCGAAGCCGAAGGCACCCGGGATCTGGCCGAAACTTTCCATTCCCTGACCGGAGCCGGCTGATATGAAGGCAGCACACTACTGGCACTGTTTTGTGGGCATCCAGACCCGGGAGTGGCTGCGGTTCTGGCAGCAGCGCACCCGCTTCGCCAGCGCCCTGGTGCGGCCACTGCTCTGGCTGGTGGTGTTCGCCGCCGGGTTCCGGGCAGTGCTGGGTATTTCCATCATCCCGCCCTACGAAACCTACATCACCTACGAGACCTACATCGCCCCGGGGCTGTGCGGCATGATCATCCTCTTCAACAGCATGCAGGGTGCCCTGTCCATGGTGTACGACCGGGAGCTGGGCAGCATGCGGGTGCTTCTGATGAGCCCCCTGCCCCGGCCGTTCCTGCTGGTCACCAAACTGCTGGCCATGGGCGTGGTGTCCATTGGCCAGGTGTATGTGTTCCTGCTGCTGGCACTGCTGGTGGATGTGGAGCCACCGCTATGGGGTTACCTCGCGGTGTTGCCAGCGCTGATTCTGACCAGTCTGATGCTTGGCGCTCTGGGCCTGCTGATCGCCACCTGGATCAAACAGCTGGAGAACTTCGCCGGGGTGATGAACTTTGTCATTTTCCCGATGTTCTTCATGTCCTCGGCGCTCTATCCGCTCTGGCGCATGAACGAGGCCAGCCCCTGGCTGTACTGGATCTGCCAGTTCAATCCGTTCACCCACGCGGTCGAGGCGATCCGCTTCTCGCTGTACCTGGAGTGGAATCCGATGGCTTACGGGATTACCGCCGGTGTGACGGCGGTGCTAGCGCTACTGGCCACGGCAGGCTTCCGGCCCCAACGCACCAGGATAATTGGGGCTTCCAAGCCGGCTTGATTTGGTGCCAGTGGTCAGCGCGGAGAAGGTTTCCAAAACACGCTCCTTACGGCACATCCCTGTGACGCTTGGGCTCCGCCATCCCTGGCTCCGCACAGTTTTGGAAACCTTCTCCCCGCTGACCACCCATACTCCGTGCAAACCGCCAACACAGGTAGGTCGGATTAGCAAAGCGTAATCCGACAGACTGCGGACACCCTCGATCAACCTAAGAGCCCGTCAAATCCAGATCACGAAGGCGCCCAAGAAGCCCATCGACCAGCCCAGGCTCTGCCAATACATCGTCCCACTGCAGTCGCGCAGGCTTGCCGTCGAGATACCACAGGCGGTTCGCCAATATCTCTGCATCACCGCCATCATGGGTAACGCAGATCATCGCCATATCAGGTTGCGAGTTCAGGATTCCGGCGATCAAGGCTTTCAGTTCGCCGGCCATGATGGGGTCCAGCGAGGCAAACGGCTCGTCCAGCAAGAGCAAGTCCGGTTTCACCGCCAGGCAACGGGCCAGGGCGGCTCTTCGGGCCATACCGAGTGACAGTTGGTCCGGGAGATAATGGCCGTATCCGGCCAGGCCAACCTGGCCCAGCAACGTCCCGGCCTCGTCATCGCTGGCACCAACCAGCCTGAGATTGGCGTGTAAAGTCCGCCATGGCAGCAGGCGATGCTCCTGAAACAGGTAGCCCACCCGGAGCTGCTCCCGGCCGATAACGGCGCTCTCTGGCACCGATTTATCGAGACCGGCAATGGCGTTCAGTAACGTGGTCTTGCCGATTCCCGAGGGTCCCAGCAGGCAGATGCGGTCGCCTCGCGAAACGGTTGCGAATACCTCTCCGAGCACCGGCTGGCCGAAATCACGGCCGGCGATTCTGAGTTCAAGCATGAGCGGCCTCCGGCTGGCGCCAGCGGCTGGATCGACGCTCGAGGGGCTGCAGGATGGCCAGCTCGATCAGCTGGACGACGGCTATAAAGGCCAGGCTGTAGGCCAGAATGGCGGCCACGTCGAATACCTGAAACGCCATATGCAGCTGGAAGCCGACGCCACTGGAGCGGCCCAGCAGTTCCACCACAAGGACAATCTTCCAGATCAGGGCAAGACCACCCCGGGTGGCGGCCATGAGGTAGGGAAACAGCTGCGGCACCCACACTTCACGCAACCGTTGCCAGCGGGTGAACTCGTAAACGGTGGCCATTTCCTCAAGCCGGTAGTCGAGGCTGCGGGCGCCTTCGCGAACCGTCACCGCAACGTTGGGCACTTTGTTGATCACGACCGCCATCACGGCAGCCACTTCCACCAGGCCGAACCACACGTACATAAGGATGATGGTGACCAGCGCCGGCAGGTTGAGTAACAACACCAGCAGGGGATCGAACAGGGCATTGGTGGTTTGTGACCGGCCCATCACAATGCCGATGGCGGTGCCAATCGCCATGGCCAGAACAAAGGCGACCACCACGCGGGCCAGGGTCGCCCCCAGGTGATGCCAGAGCTCGCCGGACGCCGACTCCCGAACCATGGTGTCCAGTACGTTCGCCGGCGTTGGTAAAAGGGGCGACTGAAGCAGCCAGGCCGTCAGCGCCCAGAGCACGACAAACGAGGGCAGAACTATCCAGTAGCTCCAGAGCGGCGGGCGGCCGGTAGGGCCTTTCACGGCTGGCTCCGGTAAAACAGATTGGCGGGCATCAGGCGGTCCGGGTCGGCACCTGTGAGGGTCATCAATCGCTGCAGGTCTGCAATACGCTGTTCTGTTTGTGGCGCAGGCGTGCCGGCGACGAAGCCCTCGCGCAATGCCGTGAAGACGCCATCTTCAGGATTACCCATCAGGGGACGCAAGCGTTGCCAGGGTGATTCACTGTCCGCCAGCTCGGCTTTGGCCTCTTGAAGGGAGGCCGCGAAACCATCTATCAACGATCCATGATCGGTCGCCCATTTCGCAGGGAAGACATAACCCAGCACCGGCAGGTTGCGATCCAGGTCCAGCTCAGTGAGCAGATCGGCCATGCTGAAGGCCGACCGCCAGCCGCCCTCACCCCGGAGACGGGCCGCGAAATGCCAGTAGGTGACGATCACGTCTACCTGTCCCCGCTTGAGAGCCTGGCTGAGCAGCGGCGGAGCAGCGAACTGGATCTCTGCGGATTCGTCCAGATTGATACCCTGCCGCTCCGCGACTTTCTGGAGCAGTATCCAGCCCTTGCTGTCCGGCCCGCCGGCTACGCCGATGCGCTTGTCCGCCAGATCCGCCACCGAGCGGATCGGGGAAGTCTCGGCGACAACGATATCGCCGATCTGGGATGAAAAAGGCACATAAAGGTAGGGCGCTCCTGCCTGAAACCTGGACTGCGCCCACAGCAGGTCGGCCACTGCGCCATTCACCGAACCGCTGGTGACCGCGAGCCTGGAGGCCGGCAGGTTGGCCACCGGTTTCAGGTCCAGCCGATAGCCATTCTCCCGATCCAGTTCCCGATGCAGGATATGGTCAAGCTCCCAGTGGGCCGTGCCGAACTGCAATACGCTGACGGACAGTACGGGCAGCTCAGAGGCTCCCTCCCCGGTCTGGGCACCACCTGCGAGGCTGAAGATAAGACACACCAGGGCGGTCACTCCCTTTTTGATCCAGCGATCGGCAAGAGAGGGTTGGGAGACTAGAGTTATTGTTGGTTGTAGGCTCATTGCTCCACGATACGAAGCCCACAGCCCGGCAAGAATAGTACTTTGGTGCCTGTTTTTTGGTGCGATGGTCGCATTCAACCCGAGACCAAGATGGCGTGTAATGAAACCATCACAATAATAAACAGAGGATCGGAACCGATTCCGGCGATTCTCTGCACAGGAGGCCGCCATGCTGAACGAGCTCGAAGCCGCACTCTCTACCGAGAACTACCCTTCCGAAAACTGCCATCATGATTCTGAAAAACGCTATCATGATTCGGAAGCCATTCCCGACACTGAAAACAAACAGGTAGACCCATCCATGGAGCCGGCTTACAAGATTCTGATTGCCGACGACCACCCACTGTTCCGCGAAGCCATCAGCAGCGTTATCGCCTCTGGCTTTGAGGGCAGCGAGATCATCGAAACCGACGATCTGGACAGCGCCCTCGATATTACCCGCGAGAACGACGATCTGGACCTGATCCTGCTGGACCTGAATATGCCGGGCATGCATGGCCTGAACGGTCTGATCACGTTGCGCAATGAAGCCCCGACCATTCCGGTGGTGATTGTCTCTGCCGAGGAAGACAAACAGGTGGTACTGCAGGCCATTACTTACGGCGCCTGCGGCTTCATTACCAAGTCCTCGCCCCGGGCCCAGATGACCGAAGCCATCCAGCAGATCCTGAACGGCAACGTCTACCTGCCGTCGGATATCATTCGCACCGGCAAGGAAAGCAACACCCGCCGCAGCCGCAATGAAGACAATCCGATTTCACCGGAGCTGCTGAACTCCCTGACCCGCCGCCAGCTGCTGGTGCTCGAGCGCATGTCCAAGGGCGAATCCAACAAGCAGATTGCCTATAACCTGAACATTGCCGAGACAACGGTGAAGGCCCATGTGTCTGCGATCCTTCGCAAGCTCGGGGTTCACAACCGGGTTCAGGCAATTCTGTCTGCCAGTGATGTGGATTTCAGTCAGTATTTGAAGCGTTAAGGTAGGGTGTTTGTCGGATTGGGCGCAGCCGTAATCCGACACCTATCGTCAATATCAGCTTCTAAGCAAATGACTCAGCGCACTGCGCAGCTTAAGGGGCTTCACCGGCTTGTTCATCAGCAGATGCCCAAGCTCGCGGATATGCTGCTTTAGCTCATTGGTGTAGTTGGCGGTAATCATCACCACCGGCGCCGGGCAGTTCCGGCGGCCATTGATCTCCGCCACCACATCCACGCCGTTTTCATCGTTGTCCAGATGATAGTCCGCCAGGATCAGGTCCACTTCACTGGTAGCCGGATCCAGCTGACGCTCGAGATCCTCAAGGGACACCGCCGTCACCACCTGGCAGTCCCAACCTTCGAGCAGGGTTTGCATGCCCTGGCAGATCGACAGGTCATTATCGATCACCCAGATTCGGGCACCGCCAAGACCACTATCGAAAGACACGGCTCGATTCTGGTCGGCCGTCGGCTGCCTCGGCTTCAGTTTGCCAATGGGGACCCGGACGCTGAACACTGATCCCCTGCCCTCAATGGAATTCACCGTCACCTCATGCCCAAGCATGCGCGATATCTTGTCCACAATGGCCAGACCAAGCCCCAGGCCTTTATCGGGTTGTGAGCCGGCCGGACGGATGCGTTTGAATTCCTGGAAGATCTCGGTGAGCTTGTCTTCGGGAATACCGGGGCCGGTATCCCACACCTGCAACAGGACATGGTCCGTTTGTCGACGGCAGCCAAGCAGAATCCGGCCGTTGCCGGTATAACGGATGGCGTTGGTCAGGAAATTCCGGAGGATCCGAGCCAGTAGCTGGGAATCCGACTCCACAATCGCGGAGCTGGCAACGAAATCCAGTTGCAGCCCCTCGGCCGTGGCCATCTGCCGGAATTCCCGGGCGATGTTATTGAGCAGGTCCCGAAGATCAAAGGCGGTGACATCCGGTTTGATAACGCCGGCATCGAGCTTGGAAATATCCACCAGGGTGCCCAGAAGGTTTTCGACGTCGTCCAGAGAGGTACTGACCGACCGAACCAGGCCTTCCGCCTTGGGCCCGAACGACTGTTCCAGCAGAGCACTGGTAAACAACCGTGCGGCATTCAGAGGTTGCAGCAAGTCATGGCTGACCGCAGCGAGGAACTTGGTTTTCGAGAGATTGGCCCTCTCGGCCTCCAGCTTGGCATCCCGAAGCCGGGCTTCTACGGCAGCCCGTTCGGTGATTTCCTGGCGCAGCTGGTTGTTCAGGCCGGTCAGGGCCGCGGTGCGCTCCTTCACCCGTCGCTCCAGGTTGTCATAGGCCTGTTCCAGTGCCAGGGCGGTCTTGCGGCGGTCGGTGATGTCCCGTATCAACACAAAGAAACCGATGATGTCTCCCTGCTCATCGAAATTGGGAACGTAGGAGCGCAGCATGTGGCGCACCTCACCCTGCTCACCGGTCTCCTCGAATTCAAATGTGACATTGTGGCCGTCCATGACATCGAGGATCTGGGGAAGTAGGCGCTGGTAGAACTCGGGCGAATGTACCTCGTTGAGGCGCTTGCCGAGTGGCGACTCACCTTTGCGCCCGTACCAGGACTCGTAGACCTTGTTGCAGAACTGGATGGTCATATCGGCCCCGATGTAGGCAATCAGCGCCGGAACATGGTCGGTCACCACCCGAATCCAGCGCTCGCTTTCTTCGAGCGCCTTGATCCGCCGGGCCATTTCGCTGTTCTTCACATCGGTGATGTCGGAGTAGAGCACGACCAACCCGCCTTCCCGGGTCGGTCTCTCGGTAACCTGAACCCAGCGGCCGTTGGCCAGCAAGAACACCACGCCTTCCGAATCCGGATGGCTGTGTTCCTCCAGAACCAGACCGCAGGCCACCGCCTGCCGCTTCACTTCTGAAATACGGGTACCCTGGCCTGGCGCCTCAACACCGGCATGCCGCCAGTAGCTCCGGAACCGACTGTTGCTCTGGATCAGGCAATGCTGGTTATCAAACAGCACAAAGCCGTCGGCAATGCTCTCGATGGCATCGCTCAACCTCTGGCGGGTTGTCTCGGCTTCTTCCCGGGCCCGATTCAGGGCCTTGTTGCTGCCCTTGAGCTGTTCCATGGCCTGGTTCAACGCCTCGGTTCGCTCCCGAACCTGCTCGGCAAGCACCACCGAGTGCTCGAAGGCCGCGTAGGGCTCCGGCTTATGGGCAGAGCCGGACTCCACCCGGACAATCAGGGCATCGCGAATTCGCCTCAGGCGCTCGTTCTCCGCCTCAAGCTCGGCAATTCGCTGGTCCCGCTCGTCCTCGACGGGTGCTTCAATCTTGTCCGGAACGGACATCAGGCTGGCCAATGACCACCCCCGTAAACGTCTGGTTGATATGCATACCGTCGAACTGCTCGCCATAGGTATTGAAGCCAATCACCTTGTGATGGCGAAGGAACTCCGAGACTGCCTCCACTTCCCCGGTCAGTTCAGCCTCCAGCCGTCGCAGAAAACAATCGCAGCCAATCGTAACCAGGGGCGGCCCCACGACCTGCTCTGCCGCCTCGATCTGGGTGCGAACGCTGTCCAGCAGGGATTCCGGCGCCATCGCCGTCATCACGATTCCCGTTTCCACTGCACAGTAGAAAGTCAGGCTCTTGTCCGGATTCACCCGCTGCACCGATCGGACGAAATAGTGACCGCCGATTTTTACTCCCATGGGCCTGAGTGCGAAGACCTTGCGATCCAGTGCTTCGACATCCACACCAACGGCGCGGGCATAGGCATCAGCTGCCGGCTCTGCATTAAGCTCATACACCGTGCGGCTTTCCGCGCAGGCGTCGGTCACGACCAGCTTTTCACTGCGCTCGACCATGTGGTGCGTGGAAAAAACCCGGAAATCCAGCGGTGTGTTCACCAGCAACACCGTGGCGGCTCCGGTGTGGAACTGGCCATCGTAGAACACATGGGTGTTGGCCAGGCGCTCATCGTCGCCGGCGGAGCCGCCGAACTGGGGAATGGTGCCGAGCGCCGAATTGAGCGTTGCCAGCACCAGCTCTTCACGACTCGACAGACCGTCCAGCAGCGTAATGGCAAAGGTGTTGCCCTTGACCGGCGCCAGCCTGGCGTCCCGACAGGTTGAAAGCAGGCCGTCGATTACGCCCTGGGCATCTTGCAGGGTGAACCGGTCCAGTTCCCGGATCAGGGCGCAATCGATGGCAAAATAGCGGCTGTCAAAGCCGATGGCGGTGATGCATCCACGTCCGTAGCCGTCCGGAGTGATCTCCCCGGCCGAAGTGCAGCCGCAGACGCGCACACCCTGAAAACTGTGCTCAAGGGCACTACCAAGTCGACCCAGGTCGTATTCCGCAGAACAGAAGAAGAGTACACAGCCAAGATGCTCGTGGCTGAGCTGGCTGGCGAGATTGGTGGCGGCCAACATGGGATCGCGAACGCTGGAGCTCGCTACCCGGACCGCAGGCAGGGTCGTCGCTGGCTTCATAAACGCGGTTCCCGAAAACGGATGACTTTTCACCGATTCTACGGCATCCGCAAACGCAGCCAATGCGACTTCAGTGCTTTTAATCGGCGCGCCAAAATGATTGTAAGCCATTGATTAAACTGCCTCCTGAATCAATGCCTGGTGGCGCTGCCGGTTTGCCTCAAGGCAAACCGGCACTTTAGTCTTAGACAAACCAGCGCAGCGAGAGGCCTCCTGCCACCCGCAACGCCAGGTAGGGCTTAGAACATCACGATGGCGCCAAGGGCGATGGTGTCCGCCTCAGTGGTGGTTGCACCGGTGGTGCGGTTGTTGTCTTCGTACATGTTGTACTCGGCAACCAGCTTGAAGTTTCTGTTTACATCGTGGAAGAACCCGAGCGTTGTGCTCTCGGTTTCCAGATTCAGGATTTCAGCGTCCGTCTCGCCGTAGGAAAGCACAACGCGATTGGCACCGAAGGCATAGGAGCCCTGAACCAGGAAGCCGTCGGCATCGTCTTCGGTCACCGCACCGTTGCCGATCAGAACCGGGTTGTCACCCTTGGAAGTAAAACCGGAAGCAGCCAGGGTCAGTCCCGCGACCGACGCCTTGATACCGTAGCCGAGGCCTGTGCTGTCGACGGTCGTGCTGCCATTTTCAGCAGACTGATAGCGCCCGTTCACCCAGCCGGTCAGGGCCACATCGTTCAGGTTGGCGTTGTAGGTTACCTCGGACTCGAAGCGGGGTGCGGCATTTTCGTCATTGGCACCGGTCACCGTATCGGCGGGATCCAGAACACCGGCCGCGACCTTGAGGCCACCCATATCCGGCGAGCGATAGGTAATCTGGGCGGAAGGTGTCGGGTACGGATAGCCTGCGCGGATATTGCCGAAGGAAACGCCACCGGCGACGCCCGGGGAACCGAATCCCATCAGGATTTCGTCGAGGAAAATGTTGGAGCGGGCATACAGGCCGAAGTCCTTACCAATCAGCACCTGACCAAAATCGCCGTCTACCGTGGCATAGAACTGACGCACGTCGATGGCGGTGTCTGTGGGTGAATCAAGACTGTCATTGATGGTGGTCCAGAACGAAGAACGTCCGCCCAGGGTCAGATCACCCATATCCTTGCTGAAATTGAAGCCGATGGTGTTCGGCAGGAAGCCCATCTTGATGCGGGAATCCCGAACGTCGTTCTGCTTGTCGTCACGGTTTACGTAGAATGCGTTGAAGTAGCCATCCACGGAAAAGCTGGTGCCGTCCTGGTTATACAGCTCAACAGCGGCATTGGCTCCTGCGCTGGCGCCCATGGCCGCTGCCATGGCAATCGCTAACCCTGACTTTCTGACGTTATTGTTTTTCATAGTTCCCCCGGTTGTTTTTGGAAATCTGGGATCGGAGGCCCGGATCATCCGGACGCCCCAGGCGCGGTCTGTCGCCTGAATTCCATGGTCGGTGATGCAAGGGAGGGGGAAAATGCTTCGACGGAGCAGGTTTTCTGCTCATTTGGGAGGCACTTGAATTGAAACTTTGGGAGTACGACCCGGCGGATCAGTCGCCGGGGAACTGAGCCAGTTCCTGCAGGCAGTCGTTGAGGAAGTCTTCGGGGTCGGCCATCACCGCCTCATCGGCAACGACGCCAAACTGCACCTGGTCGGCGTAGCTGACAATGCTGATACCCAAACCGATATCCCCGGCCTGGGGCACCCAGAACATCTGTTCGGTTATCCGGCAGCCGGCAATATACCGGGCCTCCGGAGTGCCGGGCACGTTGGACACCACGGCACTGGCCTTGCGGTAGAACACCTCGGCCAACGGCTCCCGCCAAGGCTCTGGAACAATCGTGGCGCTGGCCGCGAGACCCCAGGCAATGCCGGGCTGCCAGCTTTTCTTAAGACGGCGGGTTTCGTGCTTGATGCGGAAAAGTCGCTCGAGGGGACTTTCACCATCCACCGGCAAAGGTACAAACACGGTGCCAAAATAATTGCCCAGCGCGCCGGGTGCCGGCTTGAGCTCCTCGGGCAGGCGACTGCGAATATCCACCGGTACGGCGGCATGCAGCACGGCTTCATCGAGGTCCTCGCCTTCAATGCCCAGGCGGGTGCGCACAGCCGCCGCCACACAGCTCAGCAACACATCGTTGATGGTTACATTGGTAGCTCGGGCAATGTTTCTGAAGCGGTCGAGGGGCACTGGCTCGGACCAGCGACAATGTCGCCTCCCCAGCAACGGCTGCCTGAGATCCGTCGCCGTGTCTTCCGGCTCCACCAGGAACTCCGAAAATTCATTGACCAGCTTCAGGCTCTTCTGGGCGACCCGCTCCAGCAAGCGACCCGCGTCCTGCCATTGATTACCGGCGGACCGGTCTGCATTGCCAGCACCGTGGGATTCTTCAGAAGGCTCTTCGGATGCCATCAGTTGCCCGAACCAGGCCTTTGCCGCAGCCGTCCAGCGTGACAGCTCCGCGATTTCGGGGGCGCCGTAAATGGCGGGATGCTGCTGGGGAGAGGGCGGGCACAGTCGGTCAAAGATGCCCAGCAGAGACAGGCCATCGGCGTAACAGTGGTGAATGCGCAGCAGTAGCACCGCCCCACCCTCGGCATTGGGCGCAAGCCAGAATTTCCAGCGCGGGCGATACATGGGCAGAGGCTGGTTCAGACGCGCGGACACCCATTCCTGAAGGCTGTCGGGCGTGAAACGATCCACAACCACATCAAGGTGGTGGCTAACATCAAACGTCGGATCCTGCTCCCACCACCAGGCAGGTGAGCGCTTGACGGGCATGTACCGGAAACGCTCCCAGGCCATCCAGTACACCCGCAGAAACTCCCTGAAACGGGGCGCAGTAAGCCCATCAACCCGCAACATCACGGTGATGGTCATGGGGTTTTCCGGGCGTTCCAGGGCCAGCCAGGCCGAATCCGCAGGTAGCAGGAGATGCGATTGTTCGTGACTCAAACCCGAACGTCCCTGGAAAAGTGGTGAAGGTAAGTAAAAACCGAACTCCGCATTGTGCCAGACAAGCCCTTCCGGCTCCATATGCGGCACCAGCGTACGCTGTTACAAAAAATTACACGTGAGTAACTGTTCAGTCCTATACTGGTTATAAGCCGTAGTGCAATGGTTATTACGCGCTGTCGATCCGCGATCGATTGGCCCTGAGGGATCAAAAATTCTTTATTCAGGGCCAGTAACACAGCGAGATGATCAGGGTACAAAAGGCTTACCAGCACACCCTAATTCCAATAACAGGTCATTGCCGTGCTGGACGGGAGAGCAGTTATGAAAGCGAGCCACGTTCGCAAACTGATAAAACCGATTGAGAGCGCCTACTCGGAAATGTTCTCCGGGCGGGTGTATCGCGTTGGCAAAGGCGCTGTGTCCGTTCGCAACCACAGCGGCAAGGCCGAGCAGACCGTTGTCGGCGTGCACGGCTTTCTGGAGAACCACTGCTACTTCACCCAGGCCTATGAAGCGCCCACCACCGAATTGATCCTGCTCACCTGTAGCAATTACCACATCCCGGTGAACGGCGTGACCCCGGAGACCCCGGACTGGGAAGTGCCGATCAAGCACCTGGAAGGCACCATCGAATACGACGCCTGCATTCTCAATCAGGCGCTTTCCAGCCTGCCAACCACTGACAACATTCGGGTTCATGGTCATTCCCGTGGCGGGGCGGTGATCCTGGAGGCCATCAAGCAATGGCCAGAGCTGTATGACGACGTGGAAGTGGTACTGGAAGCACCCGTGCTCCCCAACGGCAGGCTGTCGGCGCTGGTGACCACCATTCTGGAACCTGTAAGCCACGGTATGTGGCCCTGGCTGATACGCCTGATCAACAGCGCTCCGTCGTCCGCCTACGGACAGACCTTCTTTGGCAAGATGAACCCGCGCAAGAAGCAACTGCTGAGCAAACTGTTTTCCGCCACCAAGGATCATCTGACCATTGTTCGTAACATCGAGAACATCATGGACTGGATGGCACGGACAGACACCAGCGTTTACAGCCATGTACGCCACGGCACCTTCCTGATTCCGGCGGTCGACCGCATTCTCGATCGTTCCTCCATGCTGGCCAGTGCGCGCCAGAGCCCGACCACCATGCGAATCGTCGAAACCGAGGCGCCGAGCCACTTCATCACCCTCGACAGCAAGGAATGGGTCCCGGGGTTCGAAACGCTGCCCGCCGCCGCACAGGGCTAATGCCCGGGCATTGCCCTACTGCAAGACCGCCGTAGCTCCGCTAAACTACGCTCTTTTCCTCAGGTTTAGTGGAGCCATCGCCCATGTACCGTGAGCGCCTCGTCGCTACCGAAGCCCGCTCCGAAAGCGCTCGCCGGCTGCAGCAACTGCTTCTGGACTACCATGATTTCCGGCGCCTGAAAGCCGAGCATCCGCTGATGGAACACGCCGTCTCCGTCGCCGACTGGCAGGCGGAGCGGCTGAAGTCGACCCATGAGGATCTTTATCGCCATCCCGGATATCACCACGGCCTCGAATTTCTGCTGACCGACCTCTACGCCCCGGCCGGCATGACCCGCCGGGACGACAATATTGATCGGGTGTTTCCCAAAATGGTGAAGTGGTTGCCAGATAATCTGCTGGACACCTTCGCCGGCCTCGTGGAACTGAACCTGATCACCCAACAGCTGGACCTGGAGCTCGCCGAACTGTTCCATCAGCAAGGTGTGTCTGCGCGGGCAATCACCACGGACGCCTATTGTGCAGCCTACCGGGAGAGCCGACGGCTGGCGCAGAGAGAGAAACAGATTACCCTGGTGGCAGACGTTGGCCAGCAACTTGATCGCTATGTCCGCAACCGCACCCTTGGATGGCTGCTATCGATGACCCGGGGCCCGGCGGAGATGGCCGATCTGACGGATCTGCACAGCTTCCTACACCGGGGCTATTCCGCCTTCCGGAAGATGGACGATGTGGAGCTACTGATCGACCGGCTGGTTTCCCGGGAACAGCGGGTGATGCGCAACATTCTCGACCATCACCCGGACCCGTTCAGCCTGCCGGAAAACCTCTGAGCCGGGGATAGTTGGCTGGCTCAGGCCTTGATGATCTGGTCCAGCTGGGAGTGGATTTCCTGCTCGATCCGCGATTTGAAGGGCCGCAGCATCATGCCCAGCTCCAGGTGAATGTGCAGGTCTGTCGGGGTGATGTTCAGGTGTCCCTTGACGCCACTGCGCTTGAACTTCAGGTGGTCGCCTTCCCACTCATAATGCACGTCAAACTGACTGGACAGGTCTTTGGCAAGGGATTCTGCGGCCTGCCTTGCGTGTTCTTGATCCAGGGTGTGCGGGCGATGTACATCAATTACAGACATGAAGCGGTTTTCTCTCGGATTTGAACGAATTTACAGTTTAGGGCGCTATTTAACTCACCGCCACCCTTGTAGCAACCCCGTCAGCGGTTAGAATACGAGGTTCAGATTCTGACAGGACATCTCCCATGAGCGAGCAGCAAACGCCAGCCAACCAGGCCGCAAACAACAACGGCCAGGACGACGTCACCCACTTTGGCTTTCGCAATGTGCCGAAAAGCCAGAAGGCGAGCCAGGTGGCCGAAGTATTCCACAGCGTGGCGGGCAAATACGACCTCATGAACGACCTGATGTCCATGGGGATCCACCGGCTCTGGAAGCGCTTCACCATCGAGCTTTCCGGAGTGCGTCCCGGCCACCAGGTACTGGATATTGCTGGCGGCACTGGCGATCTCACCATGAAGTTTTCAGACCTTGTGGGTCCGTCCGGCAAGGTGGTGCTGGCCGACATCAATGCCTCCATGCTGCAGGTGGGCCGCAGCCGGCTGACTGATCGCGGCTATGCCGGCAACATTGAATACGTACAGGCGGATGCCGAGCATCTGCCGTTTCCGGACAACAACTTCAATGCGGTATCCATCGCCTTCGGTCTGCGCAATGTCACCGATAAAGACCAGGCCCTGCGCGACATGACCCGGGTTCTCAAGCCCGGCGGCAAGCTGATGATCCTGGAATTCTCCAAGCCGACCAATCCATTGCTGAGCAAGGCCTACGACACCTACTCGTTTTCCGCTCTGCCATTGATGGGCCAGCTTATCGCCGGCGACAGCGAAAGCTACAAGTACCTGGCCGAATCCATCCGGATGCATCCGGACCAGGACACCCTCAAGGGCATGATGGAAAATGCCGGCCTGGTGAACTGCAAGTACTACAACATGACCGGCGGCATTGTCGCCCTGCATGTGGGAATCAAGCCCTGATGTTTCCCGGCCCCACCCTGCTTTCCGCTGTCTCCGCGATCCTGGAAAGCGCCCTGAACCGGGCGCTGGAACTGGATCCGGCGGGGCATCATGCCCTGATGGAAGCACTTGCGGGCCCGGTGCAGTTCAACATTACCGATCCTTTCCCCCTGACCTACACCCTGGATCGCGCCGGAAACCGCGTTCGGGTTGGCAGCCAGCCGGTCGACCAACCTGCTCTTGAGGTTACCGGCAAACCCATCGCCTTTGCGGCACTGGCCACCGGTGATGACCGGGTCTTTGCCGATGGCCGCCTCGAAGTTACCGGCGACACGGCCCTGGCCCACCAGCTGCAGCGCGCACTGAGCCAGCTTGAGCCGGATTGGGAAGCCGCCATGGCCCGGCATATCGGTGATGTACCCGCACACTTTTTGGGTCAGCGCATTCGCGGCGCCATCCGTTGGAGCCGTCAGGCCTTTCACTCCCTGAACGCCAATATCGAGGAGTATGTGCACGAAGAAAGTCGCGCCCTGCCCGGTCGGCGGGAACTGGAAGCTACGTTCGAGGATATCGACGAACTGAACCTGCGCACGGAAAGACTGGAAGCGCGGCTTAATCTGATTGAAAACCGCGGCAAGACTGACGAATCGGAGAACCTGTGACCCGCCTGCAACGCCTGTTCCGAATTGCCTGGGTATTCTGCCGCTATCGGCTGGACACGTTCCTGCCAATCGCAGAACTGCCCGCGCCCCTGAAGGTGTTTTTCCTGCTGGCGCCCTGGCACCTGTTCCCGCAACCGAAGCTCGATCGTGGCGACCGCCTTCGGCTGGCGCTGGAGGAACTGGGCCCCGTGTTCGTAAAGTTTGGCCAGATCCTCTCGACCCGAAGGGATCTTCTGCCGGACGACATGGCGGAATCCCTGAAGAATCTCCAGGACCGGGTACCGCCGTTCCCGAGCAATGAAGCCCGGAGCATTATCGAAACCTCCCTCGGTGCCCCGGTTTCGGACCTGTTTGCCGAATTCAGTCCGGACCCGCTTGCCTCGGCATCGGTTGCCCAGGTGCATGCAGCCACCCTGCGCAACGGCCAGAAGGTAGTTGTGAAAGTTCTGCGACCGGGCATCGAGAAGGTAATCCGTCAGGATCTGGCTCTGATGTACCTGATGGCCGGCCTGCTGGAAAAATACTGGTCCGAAGGCAAGCGCCTGCACCCGGTGGAAGTGGTAGCCGACTACGATTCCACCATTCACGATGAGCTGGATCTCCAGCGCGAAGCCGCCAACGCCAGCCAGCTGCGCCGGAATTTCGAAAACTCCTCGCTGATCTACATTCCCTTTATCGACTGGGACTACACCCGCAAATCCGTGCTGGTGATGGAGCGCATTCACGGCATCCCCATTGCCGATACCGCAGCCCTGAAGGCCGCTGGCGTCAACATGAAGGTGCTGGCTGAAAAAGGCGTGGAAATTTTCTTTACCCAGGTGTTCCGGGACAGCTTCTTCCATGCCGACATGCATCCGGGCAACATCTTTGTGGATACGTCCAATCCCTCGGATCCCCGATATATCGCCATCGATTTCGGCATCGTCGGCACCCTGGCACCGGACGACCAGAGCTACCTTGCCCGCAACCTGCTCGCCTTTTTCCGCCGGGATTATCGGCAGGTTGCGCAGCTGCATATTCAGTCCGGCTGGGTACCGCCCGACACGCCAGTGAACCAGTTTGAGGCGGCCATACGTACTGTTTGCGAACCCATCTTCGAGAAGCCGTTGAAGGATATCTCGTTCGGCCACTTCCTGTTGCGCCTGTTCCAGACCGCACGGCGGTTCAATATGGAAGTGCAGCCTCAGCTCGTTTTGCTGCAGAAAACCCTCCTGAACGTGGAAGGTCTGGGCCGACAGCTGTATCCCGATCTGGATTTGTGGAGCACCGCGCAACCCTACCTCGAGACCTGGATGCGCAAACGCATTGGCCCTTCGGGGCTGATCAAGTCGCTGCAGTCGCACCTTCCCTCCTGGCTGGAACAGTCGCCGGAAATGCCCCAGCTGGTGCACGATGCGCTCTTGCAACTGCGGCAGGCGGGGCCCACCGAGCCCCAGAACCGGGCAACACTGGCGTTGCTCCGGGAGCAGCAGGTCCGTACCGAGCGGCGTTGGCGGCGGGCGACATTGGCGGTACTGCTCATTGCAGGCGGCTTTCTGGGCACTCAGCCCGAGAGCCGGCAGTGGATTGAAAGCGTGCCTGCCTGGAGCTGGGCCCTGTTTGCCGTCGCTGGCGGGCTCATGCTCCGGGGCAGCCGATAACCGATAAAGATTTCAGGATTCACAAAAATGCAAAATAGCTCGGATAACGTCGAGACCCCTGACTGGCTGGATGCCATTCGCTGGACAGAGGAGGGTCTGGTTCCGGCCATCGCCCAGGACGCCGACACCGGCGATATCCTGATGATGGCCTGGATGAACCGCGAGTCGCTCAGGCTGACCGCCGAAGAAGGGCACGCCGTATACTGGTCGCGCTCCCGGGGCAAGCTCTGGCGCAAAGGGGAAACCTCGGGGCACCAACAGGTCATCCGGGACATTCGACTGGACTGCGACGAGGACGTCATCCTGCTGAAAGTAGAACAAAAAGGCGGCATCGCCTGCCATACTGGCAGACGCAGCTGCTTCTACCGGACCCTGAAAGACGGTCAGTGGGTCAGCGTTGACCCGGTGATCAAGGACCCCGGCACTATTTACGGCAGCAACTGAGGAGCAAGGACTGTGAGCGATGTACTGGAAAACCTGGCGAGGGTTCTGGAGGCCAGGAAAGAGGCAGACCCGGAAACATCCTATGTAGCCAGCCTCCACGCCAAGGGCCTGAACAAGATCCTGGAAAAAGTGGGGGAAGAGTGCACGGAAACCCTGCTGGCAGCCAAGGACGCAGAGCATTCCGGGGAAACCCGGGACGTGGTCTATGAAACCGCCGACCTCTGGTTCCACAGCATGGTCATGCTGTCGAGACTGGGCCTTGGCCCGAAGGACATCCTGGACGAACTGGCCAGCCGGTTCGACCTGTCAGGCCTGGAAGAAAAAGCGTCGAGGAACAAGTGAGCGGTAATACCTCTAAAGGGGTTTCCGCGTAACGGTTCTGGTAACGTACAATGTCATTGAACAGAAACATTAAAACGAGGACCCCGTAATGGGTATCAGCATCTGGCAATTACTTATCGTACTCGGCATTGTCATTCTGTTGTTCGGAACCAAGAAGCTTCGCAACATCGGCAGCGACCTCGGTGGTGCCATTCGCGGCTTCAAGAAGTCCATGAGCGATGAGGACTCCAAGGCCGAGAACCAGGAATCCCTGGAAGGCAAAGAAGGGGAGCAGCCACAGCAACAGGCGGCGGCCGAAGACAAGCCCCGGGACAAGTCCCACAGCTGAGACCAGGCTGAATGTTTGATATCGGCTTTCTTGAGCTGCTGATCTGCGGCGTCATAGCGCTATTGGTACTCGGTCCAGAGCGCCTGCCTGCGGCTGCCCGTGCGGCTGGCCGCTGGGTGGGTGGTGCACGGCGCATGGTTGGCCAGTTCACCTCGGAACTGGACCGGGAGCTAAAAGCCGGCGAACTCCGCGACGAGCTTCGCAAGGCAGGAGATGTTGGCCTCGACGACGTTCAGAAAACCGTGCGTGGCGCCCTGGACGAAGCCAGGAAATACGAGCACATGATCCTGCCCGAGAACGAGACCCAGAAGCCAAGGCCTGCACCTGCGACACGGCGTGTGTCCGGCCAGACAAAGGCCTCCGAGGCTCCGGCACAGGATC
This sequence comes from Marinobacter sp. DSM 26671, assembly GCF_900112835.1. NCBI lineage: Bacteria > Pseudomonadati > Pseudomonadota > Gammaproteobacteria > Pseudomonadales > Marinobacteraceae > Marinobacter > Marinobacter sp. DSM 26671. The sequence goes on from NZ_FONF01000003.1 coordinate 89,441, forward strand.
AGGCTGATACCAGTGACGCCCCGCAGACGCCAGACACAGGCTCTGCCGGGAACGAACAACCTAAAAACGAAACCCCGCAAAGTCCGCCGGATAACCGTTCATGAATGCAAAACCCGACGGCAACCAGCTGCCTCCGGAACAGCAGGAAATGCCACTGATCGAGCACCTGCTCGAGCTGCGTAATCGCCTACTGAAGATGGTTCTTGCGGTGCTGGTCTGCTTCGCGGCCATTTACCCGTTTGCCAACGAGCTGTACCTGTGGCTGTCTGAACCTATCCGTTCCCTGTTGCCCGTTGGCCAGACCATGATCGCAACAGATGTTACCTCGCCCTTCTTCGCACCGCTGAAGCTGGCCCTGGTTCTGGCTGTGTTCGCTGCCATTCCGATCATTCTCTACCAGCTCTGGAGCTTTATTGCCCCGGGCCTCTACGCCCACGAAAAACGCCTGGCCTTTCCGCTGCTGTTTACCTCGGTCATCCTGTTTTACGCGGGCGCGGCGTTTGCCTATTACGTGGTTTTCCCGCTGGTGTTCGGCTTCTTTACTGCGATAGGCCCCGAAGGCATCGTCGAACTTCCGGACATCACCAGCTACCTCAATTTTGTACTCAAGATGTTCTTCGCCTTCGGTGTGGCCTTCGAAATTCCGATCGCCACGGTGCTGTTGATCCTCACCGGCGCCACCACGCCCGCCGATCTTGCAGCCAAGCGCCCCTACGTGGTGGTGGGCTGTTTCATCATCGGCATGCTGCTGACGCCGCCGGATATTATTTCCCAGACCCTTCTCGCGGTTCCCATGTGGATCCTGTTCGAGGTCGGCATCCTGTTCGGGCGGCTGGCAAAACGGGAAGTCGCAGACCCGGAAAGCGAAGAGCCCGCCGGCGAATGAATCTGGCTTTACTGTTTGACGAGGATTTCGTGGCAACTGACCGTGCCGTTCTGCGCGGTCGACGCCTGGCGCACCTGCAGTCCGTGATCAAAGTGGTTGCTGGCGACACCGTGCCGGTCGGCCGCGCGGATGGCCAGTTGGGAACCGGCGAAGTTATCCGGCTTACCGATAACGAGGCGGAGCTGCGGGTGACGCTGGGTCAGGCTCCGCCGGCGCCTCTGCCGCTCACCCTGATACTCGCCATGCCCCGGCCCAAGATGTTCCGTCGCATCCTGCAAACCTGCGCTGCCCTCGGCGTGAAGGACCTCTGGCTGATCAACAGCTACAAGGTGGAGAAAAGCTTCTGGCAGACGCCGTGGCTCTCAGACGAACAGCTTCGGGAGAACCTCACGCTGGGGCTGGAACAGGCAAAAGATACCCTGATGCCCCAGGTGCATATCCGAAAGCTGTTCAAACCCTTCGTGGAAGATGAGTTGCCGGCGCTATTGGCGGATAAACGAGCCCTGGTAGCGCATCCCGGCACAAGCACCCCCTGCCCTGTGCACCTTAACCAGCCAACCGTGCTCTGCATTGGCCCGGAAGGTGGCTTCGCGGCTTACGAAGTGGGCAAACTGGAAGAAGCCGGCTGCCAGAGCGTGCATCTCGGCCCCCGTATTCTGCGGGTCGAAACCGCGGTACCGGTACTGGTGAGCCGGCTGTTCGACGCCTGCCTCTAGAGCCCCGGTCTTCTCAGGCGTTCCTCGCCTGCCACCATCGCGTCAGTGGCGTGATAATGGCCACCAGTAGCGCACCTGCCAGCACACCGAACAGGCCATTGGCCACCGTTGGCACGAGCACACCAGCCACACCACTGAAACCCTCGGCAAAGTGATAAATAGCGTCGTATACCGGCGTCAGTCCGTGGGTAAGAATACCACCGCCCACCAGAAACATTGCCAGAGTGCCCAGAATGGAGAGTGTCTTCATCAGATAGGGGGCCAGCCAGAGAATGCCTGAACCCAATTGCTGGAGCACCGGGCTCTCTTGCTGGCTGAGGTAGAGGCCGCCGTCGTCCAGCTTTACGATCCCTGCCACCAGGCCGTAAACAAAGACTGTGATCATAATCGCAACCACCGCCAGCACCATGAACTGCATGCCGATGGTCTGGGTCGTTACCGTTCCCAGGGTAATGGCAATGATCTCGGCAGACAGAATGAAGTCGGTGCGGATGGCGCCCTTGATCTTGTCTTTCTCGATCGCCCGCAAGTCGACGTCCGGGCTCTTTAGGGCTTTACGCAGCTCGCCCTTGCGCTTCTGGTCCTGCTCCCGGTGCAAAAACTTGTGCACCAGCTTCTCGAAGCCCTCAAAACACAGAAAGGCACCGCCGAGCATCAGCAGAGGCGTTACCAGCCAGGGCATGAAAAAACTGATCGCAAGGGCCGCCGGCACGAGGATGGCCTTGTTGATCATGGAGCCGCGGGCAACCGCGAGGACCACTGGCAGTTCCCGGGCAGGCCTTACACCGGTCACCTGCTGGGCGTTGAGCGCCAGATCATCCCCCAGAACACCTGCGGTTTTCTTGGTGGCGGCTTTTGTCATCAGGGCAACATCGTCCAGAACGGTGGCGATGTCATCGATCAGAACCAGAAGGCTGCTTCCTGCCATTGGACAATTCCTTTTTTATTCAGCCGTTAAGCCCCATGGCCTCGGCAGCTATACGATTTTTCACCGGCCCCATCTGGTTGAGCCAGCGCAGGCCGGTATTTCGCAGCCAGCGGACCGGCAGCTCATCACGGCCGAACAGCTGCTTGAAGCCCTCCATGGCGGCCATCATGGCGAGATTCTCGCCTTTCCGGCGGCGCTGATAGCGCGCCAGAACCAGTTCATTGGCTGGACTCAGGCCCGCCTTTTTGGCTCGCGAAAGCTCATCGAGCAGAGCCCGTACATCTCCGTAGCCAAGGTTGGCACCCTGTCCCGCCAGCGGATGAAGGGTATGGGCCGCATCGCCGACGAGGGCAAAACCGGGGGCAATGTAGTCCTTCGCGTGGCGCTGTCGAAGCGGAAAGGCGAAGCGGCCGGAAATGGACTCCACCGATCCCAGCTCGCGCTCAATCGCACGCTCAAGTTCAGCGGCAAAGTCGGTGTCGTCCAAAGCCATCAAACGCCGTGCTTCCCCGGTATCCTGAGACCAGACAATGGAACAGAAATGCTCATTTCCGGACTCTGGCAGCAAGGGCAAAAACGCCAGCGGCCCGGTCGTCGAAAATCGCTGCCACGCGGTGAAACGGTGAATCTGGCTGGTTTTCACCGTGCATACGATTGCCTGCTGGTCGTAGTCCCACTCACGCGTTGGCAGGCCAACCCACTGACGCAGACGGGAATTGGCACCGTCACACCCCACCAGTAGCCCCGCCGACAGGGATCGACCATCCTCCAGCTCAACCGTGTAACTCTCAGACAACCGTTTACAGCCAGTAATCCTCGCGCCATCAATCAGTTCGACCGGACTTTGTTCCAGGGCCCTGAACAGTGATCGCACGATGCTGCGGTTTTCGACAATCGTTCCGAGGGCTCTCGCCTGCAGCTCGGCTGCCTCAAACTGTATTCGCCCCGTGCCGTCGCCATCCCAGACGGTCATGGTCTGGTAAGGACAGTGTCGGCCCGCGGTAACCTCGGACCAGACTCCGAGCTGCTCCAGCAACTGCTGGCTGGCGACTGAAATGGCACTGACCCGCGGCTCGAAATCTCCAACGGTGGTGGCAGGGTCCGGTGCCTGAACCAGGGTTTCGTGATCGGAGCCCTCTACAAGCGCCACCTGCCAGCCCTGGCGCGAGAGCCCGAGAGCCAGGGCGGAACCGATCATGCCACCGCCAGCCACAAGAATATCGAACGTTTGCGCCTCACTCATTAGCCGGCGCCTCCCGGTTCAGGTTTCCGGGCCGCTCAATCACGGCCCTGCGGCCGCCCAGGCCCATGGCCTTGCGGGCAAACCAGCGTTTTGCCCCAGGCAACAGATCAAGACCCACCAGGCCGGCATCGCGGGCCGCCGCAACCGGCAGCATGGAATGCCCGAACAAACGAACAAGCGAATCGGAGAAGCGCACCGTCTGTTGCCAGTCTTCCCGATGCAGTGTCTGGTAGCGCTTCAGGACCTCGAGATCGCCAATCGACCTGCCCTGCTCTTCAGCCAGGCGAAACTGTTCGACCAGCGTCATGAGCCCTCTCAGCGCGAGATTGAAGCCCTGCCCGGCGACCGGATGCAGAGCATGGGCCGCATTGCCCACCAGGGCGACCCCGGGGCGCACTGGCTCATCCACCGTGGTCAGGGTCAGCGGATAATGATGACAGGCACCGATGCGGGTAAAACGACCCAGACGCCAGCCAAACCGGTCCTGAAGCCAGCGACATTTCTCATCGTCGGGCAGCGCCAGAACCTGCTGCAGAACCTCATCGGATAGCGTCCAGACCAGTGCCGACTGATGTCCGGCTCTGGTCGGTGATCCATGGGGCAGGAGAGCCATGGGACCGGCATCGGTAAATCGTTCAAAGGCAGTGAATCCATGGCCGTCACTGGTGGAGACATTAGCGATCAGGGCGTTCTGGCCATAGCTGTGACGATCCGGCCGGAACCCGAGCCTTTCCCGCAGACCGGAACGACCGCCATCTGCAACGACGAGGCAACGGGCCGTCAGTTCCGCGGTCTCTTCACCTTCTTCTGAGAGCTGAACACGGACGCCGCCCGGAATGGGCGTCATGTCCGTCACTTCTGCCGGCGCCCGCCACTGGACGTTGGTCTCCAGAAGCTCACGCATCAGGCACAAACCCATCCAGCGATTGTCCGCTACGTAACCAAGCGCCTCTTGGCCATGCTCCGCGGCATGCAGCCGGGTAGCGCCGAAATGCCCCCGATCAGAAACATGGATATGCTCGATGGGCGTGGCGTGCTCAGCGAGCCGGTGCCAGAGCCCGAGCTCTTCAAAGATCAGCCGGGAGCCCCAGGCCAGCGCGGTGGAACGGGCGTCGTAGCTGGGCTGGTAGCTGTCCGGCAGGGCGTCGGGAGACAACGGAAACGCCTCGACCACCGTCACACGGAGCGACGGCACCATCCGTGCCAACGCCAGGGCCAGGGTTGCTCCGGCAAGGCCACCACCGGCAATGATCAGATCAGTATCTGTCTTGGTCACAGGGTGTCAGTCCGCCATCAGGGCTTCAATTTCGGCAATGGTTTTCGGGACCGCTTCAGTCAGCACACGGCAGCCGTCTTTAGTCACCACCACGTCGTCTTCGATGCGAATTCCGATGCCACGCCACTTCTCATCCACGTCGGTATTATCCGGAGTAATGTACAGCCCCGGTTCAACCGTCAGGGCCATTCCGGGTTCCAGCTGGCGCCAAGCGTCACCGACCTTGTAATCGCCCACATCGTGCACATCCAGCCCAAGCCAGTGCCCGGTGCGATGCATGAAGAAGGGTTTGTAGGCTTCGTTGGCAATGGCATCTTCCAGGGTGCCGGACAACAGCCCCAGATCAATCAACCCCTGGGTCAGCACTTCCAGCGCCGCCTCATGGGGCCGGTTCCAGTGATTTTCCGGCGACACAGCCTCAATGGCCTGGTACTGGGCTGCCAGCACCACCTCGTAGAGGGCCCGCTGCTCGTTGCTGAACTTTCCGCTGACCGGGAAGGTGCGGGTAATGTCAGAGGCGTAGCACTGGTATTCACAGCCGGCATCGATCAGAACCAGATCGCCGTCTTTCAGCGGTGCACTGTTCTCAATGTAATGCAGGATACAGCCATTTGCGCCCCCACCCACAATCGACGGGTAAGCCGTTGAGCGGGCGCCATGCTCCATAAAGGTGTGGATCAGTTCGGCCTCAAGATTGTACTCGAAGCCGCCCTTGCGGGCCCGCTTCATGGCTCGACAATGGGCCTCGGCGCTGATCTGGCCGGCTTTGGCCATGATCTTGATCTCATTGGCGCTCTTGTACAGCCGCAAGTCATGAAGCAGGTGCTCCAGGGCCACGAATTCGCCTGGCGGGTGAGCGCCACTGCGAACCTTGCTGCGAATCATCTTCACCCAGTCCATGACCCGGGCATCGAAATGATCGTCCTTGCCCAGGGGATAATAGACCCGGCTACGACCTTCAATCATGCCCGGCAGGATGTCGTCGATATCTGCGATCGGAAACGCATCGTCCAGGCCATAGCGTTCGATGGCCCCTTCCGGGCCAACCAGGAAACCGTCCCAGAGTTCCTTCTGCGGATTTCGCTCCTTGCAGAACAGCACCGACTCACCATGCTCGCGCCCCGGAATCAGTGCGAGCACAGCTTCCGGCTCACCAAAACCGGACAGGTAATGAAAATCACTATCCTGGCGAAACGGGTGCAGCACATCCCGATTACGGACACGCTCCGGAGCGGCCGGAATTATCGCAATACTGTCTGGCGCCATACGCTCCATCAGCTTGCGACGGCGCTCGGCAAACTCCCTTACGGGAATCATGGAGTTCATAGTCTCTCCTGCGATCAGGACCCGGCTCAGTGCAGGGTCGGCGAATCAGACTTCGGCGGTTCGGGGGCATTGAATTCGGTAAAGACGGCGAGCGCCCCCAGCCGGATGTATTCGGTAATCTCCAGCAACTGCTGCTCGCTCTCGTCGTCCGCTTCTTCCTCTTCGGATAGCTGGCTGATGGCCACCATATCCTCGATCAGCTCCCGGATCTCGTCCGGCGCCTGGCCGAGTGACTCGCCGGCCGAAAGTGCCATACCCTCGAGAAATCCCCGCACCCAGGAAACCAGGGCTTCCAGCCGCTGCTCAATGGCATAGTCGTCATCCGGCAGTAAAGGATGGAAACTCATGTCTGCTGATTTCAAGAGCTCGAGGGTCTGTTCATAGGCTTTGTTCATGAACGGAGCGAGATCATCGGACTCTTCGGCCGCGTTCTCGGCCAGCCCCATGTGTTCGCACACCATGGCCAGCCACTCCGGCTCTTCGATACGCGATCCGGCCGCCAGGCGACCACAGAGCGCGCCGTGCAATTCGGATGGGTGGCTGAATGCCTTGTGAGCTGTAAAAACGTTGGCCCAGCGCTCGAATTCTGCGGCGCGGGCAGCACCGGAAGTGTCGGTTTCTGACATGAAACAGGCGGATCCTGTGTTAATGGATTAGAGGTCTATCCTAGCATTCAGGCGGTGCCAAGGCACTGCCTGTTGATTTTTATCCGGCAAGCGAACAATATGTTATAACGTATCATTTCTACCGAGAGATATAGCCATGTCCTTACGAGCCAAAACCTGCTTCTTCCTGGCTGGCGCCGCGATTGCAAGCGCTGGCCCTGTGCTTGCCAGCGACAATCCAGGTGCGCACCAGCACGGTCATGCCGAACTACAACTGGCCATCAAGGGAGAGCAGATTGATCTCCTGTTCACATCGCCGGCCTACAACCTGGTGGGGTTCGAGCATCGTGCCCGTTCGGACGACCAGAAAGCACTGGTTAACGAAGTAACCAACTGGCTTGGACAGACTCCCCTTGCGGACACCAGTGAGGGGGGCTGCGCCGTCATGAATGCGGTAGTGCATCATCAGGCAGGTGGCGATGATCACGGACACAGCCATGGGCATGACCATGATCATCCGGACGAATCATCCCACTCGGATTTCGAAGTCACCCAGACCCTGAGCTGTCCGGGCCTGGGCTCATCCCAGGCGCTTGCAACACCCATTACAACCCGGTTTTCCGGAATAGAGCATCTCGGCGTTCAGTGGGTAAGGCCACAAGGTCAGGGATCAGCCCGTCTGGGCCACGGAGAAAGCAGGTTTGAACTCCGCAGCCGATGACAGCGTCTATTCTTCGTACGGCTCAACCCCGGTTGCGACCATAGAATAGGAAGACGTGCCGATGTCGTTTTCGGTGCGGTCAATGACCAGCTTGCCTTCGACCCACACCGGATCGTACAGGGCTTCGAGCGTGAAACCTTCCTTGTACTTGACGTGAATGATCTGATTGGGGGGCGGTGGCGGCACATGAATACAGGCGCCGTAGTAGGGCACCAGGAAGAACTCCAGGATGCGCATGTCCTCGGTTGTCTTGAGGGGCACCACGAAGCCGGGAATGCGGCCTTCAACATTGCCCATTTCCGGCACAACCCGACCGGTCATGATCTCATCCGGCAGCAGCGGCGGGCCATCGCCCTCGTGCTCAATCTCTGGCATATTCTCCAGCAGCGCCAGATCCTCGGCGGGCATCAGTTCAAGCCAGTCGATCTCCCGGGTTTCAGTCCGGCCTGTTGATGGAAGTACACACACCAGGGTAAGCGCGATGAAAAAAGGCAGCGCAAAGCGCGAACGTGCCGGGGCAGACATCATTGGACCAAAGACTCCTGAGATTACTATCCGGAAACCGCCATCATACACCGGGCCGACGGCAACCAACATGACCAGCAAGACAGACTCAGCCAGCCACAGTTCCCGAAGCACAGAAACTGCGATGGAAGTCAGCGGGCTCGCCTTTTCCTGGGATCCTGTCCAGCCCCGCCTCAGCTTTCCGGACATCATACTGAAACGCGGCGAACACCTTTTCCTGCACGGCCCGAGCGGCAGTGGCAAAAGCACGCTGCTCAGCCTGTTGGCAGGCATGCTTCGGCCGGCCTCTGGCACTGTCCGCGTACTCGGAACCGATATCCACCGGCTCGGTGCCGGCGCCCGCGACCAGTTCCGGGCCGACCACATGGGCGTGATCTTCCAGCAGTTCAATCTGGTGCCCTACCTGAGCACACGAGCCAACGTCACCCTGCCCTGCGGACTTTCTGAACTGCGCAGAGAGCGCACCGAACCGACCGTCGAAGACGAGGCTGAGAGATTGCTTGCCGCCCTGTCCATCCCCGCGGACCACTGGCAGAGGAAAGTCACCAGGCTGAGTATTGGCCAGCAGCAACGTATCGCAGCCGCCCGGGCGCTGATTGGCGCGCCCGGCCTGATTCTCGCGGACGAGCCGACTTCCGCACTGGATGCCGACAACCGGGACCGGTTCCTGGAACTGCTTCTAACTCTTGCGCACCGGCACAACACCTCGGTTCTGTTCGTCAGTCACGACCAGTCCCTGGCCCGCCATTTCGATAATCAGCTGGAACTGCAGGGTGACCGGACATGAAAGCACGCCTGGCCCTGACACTCGCCCTGGCCAGCCTCTGGCACCGGAAAAAAGTACTGGCCCTGGTGTGCCTGACCCTGACCCTGAGCGTTTCCCTGTTGCTGGGCATCCAATACCTCCGCACGGAGGTCAAGCAGTCCTTCACCAGCACCATCAGCGGTACAGACCTGATCATCGGCGCCCGAAGTGGCCAGTTGAACCTGCTGTTGTACACCGTGTTTCATATTGGCGATGCCACCAACAACATTCGCTGGTCGACCTATCAGGGCCTGAAACAGGATAACCGCCTGGCCTGGCTGATTCCGATTTCCCTGGGAGACAGCTACCGGGGTAATCGTGTGGTCGCCACAGATGAGAACTTTTTCAAGCACTTCCGCTACGGCCGCGACCTGCCCCTCGAACTGGATGAAGGCCAGTGGTTTGAAGGCGTCTTTGATGTAGTGTTGGGTGCCGGCGTTGCCCGCTCGCTGGCGCATCAGGTGGGCGAGCAGATCGTGCTATCCCATGGCGGTGGACGCACCAGTTTCTCCAACCACGAAGACACGCCGTTTACCGTCACCGGCATACTGGCGCCCACTGGCACGCCGGTGGACCAGGCCGTGTATATCAGCCTGGATGGCATGGAGGCCATGCACGTAGGCTGGGAATCCGGGGTCGCCATCCCCGGACGGACAATCACACCGGAGCAGGCAAAGGGCCGAGATTTCACACCCGATGCCATTACCGCCGTGTTCGTTGGTATCGACCGGCAAATCCTGACCTTCCGCATACAGCGGGAAATCAACCAGTTTGCCGGCGAGCCGCTCTCGGCCATACTTCCGGGAGTCGCCCTCAGTGAACTCTGGCGGCTGATGGGCCAGTTTGAGCGAGCACTGCTGGGCATAACCGGTTTTGTCGTGGTAACCAGCCTGATCGGGCTGATTGCCGTACTTCTGACCCTCCAGGCCCAGCGGGCCCATGAAATTGCGGTGCTGCGGGCAACCGGTGCCTCTCCGGCGCTGATTGCCTCACTTTACATCCTCGAGTGCGTGGTTCTTGCCCTTGCCGCCTGCGTGATGGCTTTGGCCCTTGGCATGGCGGGCCTTGCACTGGCGAGCCCATGGTTACTGGCCAACTATGGCCTGCAGATTGAGCTTCGCCCATTAACGCCCGAGGAATGGACTTTAATGGCCCTGGTTCCGGTTGCCGCCTTCACCGTGGCGCTGATACCCGCCTTCAACACATGGCGCCAGAGCCGCCGGCTGGGCTTTGGCGAGGCAGCAGATCAGTGATGGGCATCACGCAGGGAACGCAATGACAAGCCTGTAAATTGACCGACTTAGCGTCCACACTTATAGTTGAGCTTAATATCATAAAACCACTGCTGGGCACGTCATGGAACAGTCCGAAGTACAGGCATTAGCGGACAAGCTGGACAGGCTGATTGAACGCTGTCAGAAACTTGAGCGGGACAACGCCACATTGCGGGAACTGCAGGACGACTGGAACCGGGAACGGGCCCAGCTGGTGCAGAAGAACGATCACGCGAAGCACAAGATCGAAGCCATGATCAGCCGCCTTAGGGCCCTGGAGCATCACTGATGGCACAGCAATCCACCACGGTTGAGGTGAAAATCCTCGACAAGGAATACCTGGTCGCCTGCCCCGAGGAAGAACAGGAGGCACTGCTGCGTGCCGCCCGGCATCTGGACAGCAAAATGCGGGAAATCCGCGCCGGCGGCAAGGTTTTTGGTACCGAGCGCATTGCTGTAATGGCCGCTCTCAACATAACCCACGAACTGCTCGAGCGCGACACCATGTCCGATGCCACCAGCACCTTGCTGCGAGCCATGGACAACAAACTGGACGGAGCGCTGGGTGATGGCTCCGGTCGTTAAATCCCCGGAGAATCTCAGACAGGTGTTGCAATCGGCCCCGACACTGCCCGTATAATGAGAACAACTTCCTGGGCTGTTCGGGATAGTCGGATACGTCCTCGAGCCGATGCGCACTACCCAGGTGGCTACTTCAGGGCATTGTGAGCACGTCCCCGACAGGGGAAAGCCTAATATGTCACAGCGGCCACCGACCTTGAACTTTGGGTTCAAGGGCCACATCCGATAACGGCAGCCCGGGAAGCTTTATTTTGAGCCAGTTTATCGAGCCTCAACCGTTCCAGTCCCACCCTGATACCCTGTCGCGCAGTGAACTTCGCAAACGCCTGCGGCAGAATCGTCGCGACCTGAGCGCTGAAAAACAGCAACAGGCCGCCGAGCACCTGGCCCTCAATCTGCTGAAGAATCCAGACCTGCACCGGGCCCGGCACATTGCCATTTATCTGCCCAACGACGGCGAAATTGACCCCCACGTATACCTGGACATCGCCCGGCGCAAGGGCATCCGCTTCTACCTGCCGGTACTCCATCCGATTCATGAAGGCAGGCTGGTGTTCAGCCCCTACTACGATGGCGTGGAACTCACCGCCAACCGGTTTGGCATTCCCGAGCCAGGGTTCAGCAAAGGCCTGCGGCGCCCGGCCTGGGCACTGGATGCAGTACTGTTTCCGTTAGTGGGGTTTGACGAACAGGGCGGAAGACTGGGGATGGGAGGAGGCTTTTACGACAGAACGTTTGCCTTCAGCCGGATACGGCCAAGGCTGGCGCCGAAGCTGATTGGCCTGGCCCACGATTTCCAGAAAGTTAAGAAGCTGCCAATAGAGCCCTGGGACGTGCCCCTTCACAGCGTAGTGACCGATAAGCGACGTTACCGGTTCAGCGGCTGATTCATGACTTGAACGGAGCCAACCAGATTGGCCGCTCGTGCGTCTTTATCTTCGGAGGCGTGGATGGATGTGAAACCAGTAATCACAAGGCCGATGGCAAAAATCAGCACAATGGCTTTGATGATGTCAGGCTTGCCGCCCATGGCTTCAGTTCCTCAAAATGCGGTTTTAAAAGTGTCGGGAAATCAGATAGCTATTCTTGACTTCAAGAATCAGAAGAAAGACTAACACCTATCTGTACTTTTACAATTTTTCACAGATTAAAATTCAGTAAGCTTTGCATTCGGGGACCGGCCAGGGTCTGGCAGGGCTTTCCAAAACACGCTGTGGATACATCCCTGTACGCTTGGCTCCGCCATCCATGGCTCCGCACAGTTTTGGAAAGCCCTGCCAGACCCTGCCCTACCCAGAGTTAACTTGAACGCGCGTTGCCCTGCCCAAGAAACAGCTGATAGGCCTCGTTGTCCGTCATGTTGTCATAGCGGAAGCCAACCTTATCCAGCATTTTCTCGAAATCCTGCACTTCATCGTCGTCCACCTGGGCGCCCAGCAGAACACGGCTGTAGGCTGCACCGTGGTTGCGGTAGTGGAACATGGAGATATTCCAGCGGGTACCAAGAGACATCAGGAACTTCAGCAACGCCCCCGGACGCTCCGGGAACTCGAACTGGAACACCTTTTCGTTGGTGATGGTCGGCGCGTGGCCGCCCACCATGTGACGGATGTGCTGCTTGGCCAGATCGCTGTCGGTTAAATCGACCACCGAGTATCCGCTCTCCCGAAGATCCTGAACCAGATCCTCGCGGCCGTGACCACCCGCGGCAATCTGGATGCCAACGAAAATCGTGGCATTGGTAGCATCGGCGTAGCGGTAATTGAACTCGGTGATGCTGCGCTTGTGCAGGGCGTTGATGAAGGTCTTGAACGCGCCCGGTTTCTCCGGAATGGTCACCGCCAGGATGGCCTCGCGTTTCTCGCCCACTTCCGTGCGTTCGGAGATGTAGCGCAGACGGTCGAAGTTCATGTTGGCACCGCTCAGGGTGGCAATCAGGTTCTCGCCCTCGACTTTCTCGCGCTCGATGTATTTCTTGATGCCGGCCACACCCAGGGCACCGGCCGGCTCGGCAATGGAGCGGGTATCCTCGAACACATCCTTGATGGCCGCGCAGATTTCGTCGGTGGATACGGTGATCACCTCGTCCACGTGGTCCTTGCAGATCTCCCAGGGGTACTTACCAATCTGCTTGACTGCCACACCATCAGCAAAGATGCCCACTTCATCGAGCACCACGCGTTTGCCCGCTTTCATGGCGGCCTGGAGGCAGTTGGAGTCCTCCGGTTCGACACCAATCACCTTGATCTCGGGGCGCAGATACTTGATGTAAGCGGCCATGCCGGCAATCAGCCCGCCGCCACCAACACAGATGAAGATGGCGTGGATCGGCTTGCTGAACTGCCACATGATTTCCATGGCCACCGTGCCCTGGCCGGCGATCACATCGGGATCATCGTACGGCGGAATGTAGGTGTAGCCGTGCTTTGCGATCAACTCCTGAGCGTGGGCCGCCGCCTCGTCGAAGGCATCGCCCTTGAGAACCACCTTGGCACCGTGATCCCGTACCGAACGCACCTTGATCTCCGGCGTGGTCTGCGGCATCACAATTACCGCCTTGATCCCGAGATTCTTGGCAGCCAGCGCCACACCCTGGGCATGATTTCCGGCCGACGCACAAATGACACCCTTGGCCTTCTGCTCCTCGGAAAGCTGCGCAATCCGGTTATAGGCACCACGAATCTTGAAGGAAAACACCGGCTGAAGGTCTTCACGCTTGAGCAGAATATTGTTGCCAAAGCGCTTGGACAGACTGCGGGCTTCAGTCAGGGGTGTTTCGATGGCCACGTCATAGACGCGCGCATCGAGAATCTTCTTGATGTAGCGTTGCGGCATAGCAGTTCCGGCTTTTGGTCGATGTGTGAGTGATGACTGGCTGAGAAAAACCCACAGTGTAGAAAGTTTGCACGGCAGCCGTCTATAAGCAGAGGGCTCTTAAGCGCTATAATGCCGGCAAAGCCAACCTGATTTGCAGCCGGAGCCAATGATGAACCAGGACGAACTGAAAAAAGACGTCGCCAAAGCCGCCATTGATTACATTGCTCCTCGTCTTGATAGCGAGAGCGTGATCGGTGTGGGCACTGGTAGCACGGCCAATTTCTTCATCGACATGCTCGCGGAACTCAAGACCGAGTTTGACGGCGCCGTTGCCAGCTCGGAGGCCACCGCCGAGCGTCTGAAAAGCCACGGCATCCCGGTTTACGACCTTAACAGTGCCGGAGAACTGGAGTTCTATGTGGACGGCGCTGACGAAACCAACGACCGCCTGGAACTGATCAAAGGCGGCGGTGCCGCGCTGACCCGGGAAAAAATCGTGGCCGCGGTTGCCAAGACCTTCATCTGCATTGCCGATGACTCCAAGATGGTCGGCGTATTGGGCAAATTCCCGCTTCCGGTCGAAGTCATTCCCATGGCCCGGAGCCATGTTGGCCGGGAAATCGTGAAACTGGGCGGTGATCCGGTCTATCGGGAAGGGGTAGTGACCGACAACGGCAACATTATCATCGACGTCCACAACATGGACATTTCCCAACCGATCCGAGTCGAAGAAAAGCTTAACAACATCGTCGGCGTGGTCACCAATGGCCTGTTCGCCCGCCGCCGCGCTGATCTCCTGCTGCTGGGAACAAAGGACGGCGTGAAAAGCATCTCCAGCGAAGGCGCCTGACCGACTTCTGTCGCTCCTCGATGTCGAAGCTGGCCTTTCGGGCCAGCTTTTTTATTGCCTGAATGAACGAACAACCAAGCGCTTGCTTGGTAATAATATTTAGGCGACACTGCTTCCCATTGATTCCGATCAGGGAGAGCCAGACCGTGTCCGAATACTTCAACGAAACCCATCAGCAGGTCCGCGCGACCGCCCGCAAGTTCATCGAAACCCACGTGTTGCCGCACATCGACGACTGGGAAGAAGCGGGTGAATTTCCCCGGGATCTCTACAAAAAAGCCGGGGATGCAGGTTTGTTGGGCATTGGCTTTCCGGAAGCATTGGGGGGCATCGGAGAGGGCGACATTTTCCTGAAAGTAGCCGTTTCTGAAGAGCTTATGCGCTCCACATCAGGCGGTCTCATCGCTGGCCTGGGGTCTCTGGATATCGGGCTGCCGCCAGTCGCCAGATGGGCAAAAAAGGACATCCGTGAACAGATCGTGCCGCCGGTGCTGCGGGGCGAAAAAATTGCCGCCCTGGCAGTGACCGAACCCGGCGGAGGTTCCGATGTCGCCAACCTCAAAACCCGGGCCGTCCGCGATGGCGACCATTACATTGTAAACGGCAGCAAAACCTTCATCACCAGCGGCATCCGCGCCGACCACTATACGGTTGCTGTACGCACCGGTGGAGAAGGCCACGGCGGTATCAGCCTGTTGTTGATCGACCGGGACATGCCCGGATTCTCCACCGGCAAGAAACTGCGAAAAATGGGCTGGTGGGCCAGCGATACCGCCGAGCTGTTTTTCGAGGACTGCCGCGTGCCGGCCGACCGCCTGATCGGCGCCGAAAACGCCGGCTTCATCGCCATCATGAGCAATTTCCTGTTCGAGCGTCTCAGCTTGGCCATCATGGCCTACATGACCGCCCAACTGGCCTACGAAGCGGCGCTGGAATACACCCAACAACGCACGGCGTTCGGCCGCAATATCACGGGCTTCCAGGTGACCCGCCACAAGCTTGTGGATATGGCGACCCAGATCGACGTAGCCCGGGAATACACCTACCGCTGCGCCGCCCTGATGCAGGCGGGCAAAAACCCCATCAAGGAAGTGGCGATGGCCAAGAACTTCTCGGTGGATGTCTGCGAAAAGGTCACCCGGGAAGCGGTGCAGCTGTTCGGTGGCATGGGGTATATGCGGGAAACCGTCGTCGAGCGCCTCTATCGGGATGCCAAGATTCTCTCCATCGGCGGCGGCACCACCGAGATCATGAAGGAACTCATTGCCAAGCAGATCAAGCTCTGAGCTGTGGGTTCCGCGTTCGCCCTCTTGTCCTGACCCAGCTTGCTGGGTTTTGGTGGCGGGGCATGTCAGTGGCTGTTCCAAAACACGCTACGAGCACATCCATGTGCGCTTGTTTCGGGCCATCCATGGCCCTCTACAGTTTTGGAACAGCCACTGACACGCCCCGTTCGAACACTTTGCAATCCTCGTGTTGAATATTGCGTTCTTTGTTTCGGGTTTACTTCAACGGTTTTCCTCAAAGGTTCGGGCGGGTATCTGGCGGGGCTTTCCGAAAACGTGGAGCGCCAGGGATGGCGCGACCGAGCCCTACAGGGACGTATTCACGGGCGTTTTTCGGAAAGCCCCGCCAGATAGCCGCGTGCACCCAACTCAACGACCAAGGTTTAGTTTCGAACTGCAGGATACTCCCGTATAATTGCGCCCACTTTTTAACCGCAGTTAAACGTACCTTTAACGTACCAGGAAGGATCGCACATGCAATTCGACAACATCCCCGCAGGCAAGAACCCGCCTGAAGACATCTACGTTGCTATCGAAATCCCGGCCAACAGCTCCCCGGTGAAGTACGAACTGGACAAAGACATGGGCGCCCTGCTGGTAGACCGCTTCATGGCGACCCCCATGTTCTACCCGGCCAACTACGGTTTCATCCCGCACACCCTGGCCGACGACGGTGACCCCCTGGACGTACTGGTTGTAACCCCCTACCCGATCCAGGCCGGTTCCGTGATTCGCTGCCGCCCCGTGGGTGTGCTGAACATGGAAGACGAAGCCGGTGGCGACGCCAAGCTGGTTGCAGTTCCCCATGACAAGCTGACCACCACTTACCATGACGTGAAGGAAATTGACGATCTGCCCGAGCTGCTGCGCGACCAGATCAAGCATTTCTTCGAGAACTACAAGACGCTCGAGCCCGGCAAGTGGGTAAAAGTGCAAGGCTGGGACAACGCCGACGCCGCCAGGAAAGCCATCGTGGATTCCGTTAACGCCTACAAAGGCTAAGCCGGACTCTTCTTGGTTTGATGGCATAAAAAAACCGGGCTTAGCGCCCGGTTTTTTTGTTTCTGGATCGAACTCTCCTGTCATCAGCCCCGGGACAGCAGGTCCCGCATGTCACTGATCGCCGAGTTGGCGCGGGAAAGGTAGGCGGCCATGGTCAGCGAGTGGTTGGCCAGTACGCCAAAGCCGCTGCCATTGAGAATCACCGGGCTCCACATTTCGCCCTGAGCGCCCTCAAGCTCGATGATCACCTGCCGTACGCTGGCCATGGCGTTCTTGTCCTGCAGCACTTTCCGGAAATCCACTTCAATTGCCCGGAAGATGTGCAGAAGCGCCCAGGAGCTGCCGCGGGCCTCATAGAAAACGTCATCAATTTTGGTCCAGGGTGTCTTCACGTCTTCTCCGGTCGCTTCCTCAGCAAGAGGATCACCGGAGTTCATGGTGATCACCGAGTCTGATACCGATGCCTTGCCGACACTCTCACCAAGTGTACGGGACAGACTTCCCAGGCGAGTCTCCAGGTCCGCCAACCAGTTGCTCAGGTTATCCGCTCGGGCGAAAAACTGGGCGTCGGCCTGTTCCGGGCTCGACAGCCGGTCAAGGTAACGCTTCAGAGCGGTAATACCCCGACGGTACTCGGCCTCGGTAGACGGGATTGCCCAGCTCTCGCTGTCGAAATGGAACTGGGGCTCGGCGATCGTCAGATCCCGATCTTCCGCGGACTGACTTTGCGAGCGGCTGATGTCTTTGCGCATGGCGCGCGAAAGATCCCGAAGCTGAACCAGAACGCCGTACTCCCAGTTCGGCATGTTATCCAGCCAGAGTCCAGGCGGGAAAATGTCGTTGGAAATATAGCCACCAGGCTTGTCTAACAGGGTTTCTGCGATACGAATCATGGTGACCGTGGTGGCAAAGCCGGTAATGGGCTCCCTTTCCATCGTGTTGGCCACCGACCTCGTGTGCTCGCGCACCGAGAAGGTGTCCGGCTCGCTGCTCCAGATCATGCCGAGCACCAGCGCCACCAGTAGGTAGACCACAACCAACGCCAGAATCAGTTTGCCAATTACGCCGCTGCCGCCGGCATAATCCTGAACATCGTCTTTCTTGTCCTTGAAGTACTGTCTGATTTTGCCTGGCATATGACTTTTAATCCCCTGTCTGTTGATTGTCAGCGGCAAACGGCCTGCCCAGATGGTAACCCATGGCCCCGTCGATACCCAGTTTACAGAGTACCGAGTATTCCGCGGCAGTTTCCACTCCTGTGGCGAAGACTTTCACGCCACGACTGTGAGCGATGGCCACCACAGACTCAAGGTAGAAGCGGTTATCTTCATGGGTGTCGATATTGTGGATGAAGCTGTTGTCGATACGCAGGGCCTGAAACCTCAGATTTCTCAGGTAACTGAACGGTACGCCTCCCACCCCGAAGCGGTCGACCAGTACCGGAACACCGAGTCGCCCCAACGCCCGGACCAGTAGGCCCACCGCGGTCCGGTGGTGATGGATTGCCTGTTCTGAAATACCGATCCAGAGATTCCTTGCCGGCGAACCAGCCTGCCGCAGCTGGTCCAGCAAATCCGTGCGAAATGCCTCGCTGGCCACGGAGGCATTACCAAGCGAGACCGCCAGCGGCTGATCCGGGCTCTGTTTCAGGCAATCGAGCACCCGCTGGACCAGCAGACGATCAAGTTCCGAGATCAGCCCGAAACGCTCAGCCATTGGTACAAAAGTGCCTGCCTTCAAGGCCCCTTCGGCGGAATCGATCCGGGAAAACACCTGATGATAGACCGGCATGAGCCGGCCCTCGTTCACCATAGGCTGGAGCCACAGCGACAGGGCCTGCCGGCGGATCGCCTGACTGATAATCACCCGCCAGGTTTCGAGGTTGTGATGGCCGTCTTTCTCAGGGTCAGCCAGATGGCAGCCACTCTCGGCCCTGCTCTGGGCAGCGCGCAATGCTTCGTCCGCGGCCGCCATCAGATCCCGGGCACCACGCCCCTCAAGGGTTCTCGCCAGCCCGGCATGAACAGAGGTGTCCATCGGCGAAGCAAGATCTGCATAGACCCCATCGAGGTCCGTGACCAACTGACGACACCAGACACCGGCATCAGCCGGCATCGCACCGGGCAGAAAAATGGCAAATTCGGCGCCCGTTCGGCGCCCGGCAAACGACCCGGCATGCTGCATGACGAATTCGCCAATCCAGGTTGCTACCCTCAGCAGCAACCGGTCGGCCTCGCTCCGGCCATAGGCCTGGTTATATCCCGAAAAGTCGGCCAGTTGAATCAGCATGAGAATTCCGGGTGCCGCCTTTTCCTCGGACTCCACCTCCACCTTCAGGCGCTGGTCGAAGGCACTCCGGCTGGCCAGCCCGGTGACCGAATCCTCGTTGTTTACCCGGCGCAGGTGCTGAATGAGTTTCGCCTGGCCTTCGAAGAGCTGGCCGAGGTCATCCGCCATCCGGTTCATGGCGTCGGTCACCTGATTGATCTCGCGGGTCGACTTGATAGAGACCCGCCTCCTGAAATCCCGCTGCCCGAGGGCCTTTGCCTGATCCTCCAGTGCATGAAGCGGGCGCAGGGTACGACGAAGCAGAAGGAAAACCGCAAACAGTCCAATCCCCCCGATGACGGCAGTACTGGCAGTCAACCCGACGGTGATTCGCCAGAGGTCCTCATAGGCGCGACCGGGATGGCTGATTACCTGCACGGTTCCCAGACGGCTCCAGCCACGGACGACTTCTGCCTCGGCAACTGGCAGCGGAAGATCTGCGAGGTCGCGGAACCAGGCGGGGACAGCCACTTTATTGAGCGTCATGGCCCGACCGGCAACCTGCTCGCCCTGATGATTCAGATAGCTGACTGACAGGTAGCGGCCACTATCAAACACCGCATCAATGAGGGAGGCGGAGGCGACCGGATCGCGGCCGTCGATGGCATTGGACAGGGACAACCCGATGGCCGTGGCCCCGTCACGGGCATGACCTGCCAGCTGATCCGAGACATAGTCCCGGAAATAACCGTAGCTGGTGATAAACACCGCAACCAACAGGGTAACCAGCAGACTTCCGGTCAACACCAGAAGCAGGGTTCGCAATGTGACCGCACCCTGTTGCGTCTGCTTCAGGGGGATGTGCTTCCGTGCCATGGGGAGCTTCTCCGCATTGGCTGTGAGCCAGCCGGCCAGGTGTTTGTGACCTGCACCGCAGAGTTGACAAACATTTACATAGCGCAACCTACGCCGACAACATTAAACACTATAGACTCTGCAAAAGGACTAAGGTTGAAAAATCGTCCACACCGGGAAAGGACGACCAATAATGAAAAAGAGACAGGCCCGAGCAACATGAACGACGAAAGCCAGAAAGAAAAACTCAGGCAGCATTTCGCACGCCGTGTGACAACCCAGGCCCGGGTTGTTCTGGATACCTGGCAGAAAATTCACGAGGACCGGGACAAGGCTTCGGCCCACCGCAACGAGTTCGCCGCGGCTACGGACAAACTGGTGCGCTACGCCCAGCGGTTTGAAATGGACAGCCACGCCCGGGCCGGTCAGACCACGCTGGCGCTGATCAACCAGTGGGAACCCGGATCTGCCCTGAACGAGAGCCTCGAGCGACAACTGCAGGATGCCATCGAGACCTTGTCCCAGAGCACTCTGCGCAGGACCGACCTCAACAGTTCTGAAGCGCCCCACCAATTTCGTCGAACCCCGGTTTACATTGCCCTGGCCAACCAGGAAATGGCAGCCCGCCTGATCCGGCAGCTGGAATTCTTCGGCTTCCGGGCATCCGCTTTTGCCAATGCCGATGAACTGACCGAAGCCTGCGCACTGCACAAGCCGGAAACCATCCTGGTAGACGTCAATTTTGGCGGCTCGCCCAATGCCGGCATTACCACCATCGAACGCCTGCAGGAACGACACGATACGCCGATTCCGATTATTTTCATGAGTGACGAGGACGGTTCTATCGAGACCCGTCTGCAGGCTTCCCGCTGCGGCGGGGAAGAGTTCTTCTACCCTGCTGTCGATCCGGGGCAACTGATCGAAAAGATCGAGACCTACACCCACGGCAACACCGTGGAGCCCTACAAGGTCCTGGTTCTGGATGATTCCCGGGCCCAGGCGAAATATATGGAAACGGTTTTGAAGAAAGCGGGTATGACCGCCCACATCATCACCGACCCGATGCAGATCATCCACGCCCTGGAGGAGTTCTCGCCGGAGATCATCATCCTGGACATGTATATGCCGGGCTGTACGGGCATGGAAATCGCCCGGGTGATCCGCCAGCAGGACCGTTTTCACAGCGTGCCCATCATTTACCTCTCGGCCGAGGAAGACGTGACGAAACAGCTCCATGCCATGAGCCTGGGCGGCGACGACTTCCTGACCAAACCGATCGACCCGAAACACCTGATTGCCACGATCCACAATCGCGGGCGACGCGCCCGCTCGTTGCTGGCCCTGATGATTCGCGACAGCCTGACGGGCCTGTTCAACCACACCCACACCCTCCACCTGCTGGACCAGGAGATCGTGCGGGCGCGCCAGAAACAACAGCCGCTGTGCTTTGCGATGATCGACATCGACTATTTCAAGAAGGTGAACGATACCTTTGGCCACCCGATCGGCGACCGGGTACTGCGCAGCCTGTCGATGTTCCTCAAACAACGCCTGCGCAAGACCGACCACATCGGACGCTACGGTGGTGAGGAATTTGCCATCATCCTGCCCAACACCCGTCCGAGCGATGCCCGGAACGTTCTCAATG
Source organism: Marinobacter sp. DSM 26671 (assembly GCF_900112835.1). Lineage (NCBI taxonomy): Bacteria > Pseudomonadati > Pseudomonadota > Gammaproteobacteria > Pseudomonadales > Marinobacteraceae > Marinobacter > Marinobacter sp. DSM 26671. The sequence goes on from NZ_FONF01000003.1 coordinate 111,054, forward strand.
AAATCCGGGAGCGATTCTCCGAGTTGCAGCAACCGGCCGGCGACCGGGAATTCAATGTCACCTTCAGTTGTGGCATCGCAGCCTGGGACGACGACACTTCCCAGGCACTGTGCGAGCGGGCCGACCGTGCGCTGTACAGCTCCAAGGAGCTTGGCCGCAACTGCGTAACCCTGGCAGATTCCTGAATCCGGGCCGTGCCGCGGCCCGAATCCCTCCCCCCAGACTTTTCAGACAATTTTCGGTCGGGCATGGCTCAGTCACTGCCCGGCTGCTACCTTTTATGAAACCAACGTCGTATGGAAGTTCGTTCCGCCGTTCACGACAATGATTGTCATCAGCGGAAAGATCCCGTTTCGATTCATTTGCCGGCTTTTTACGACCAATGGACAACAGGAACGATTGTCAAAAAGTGTTGATCTGAACAAAACAAGCACGCACCATTGGGGGAACATGCCGTTAAAATCGGCGATCCTGTAAAAAGACATCAAGGCAGACAGAACCATGTCGACAATTCTCGTGCTCCACGGACCCAACCTCAACATGCTCGGTACCCGCGAGCCGGAGGTCTATGGTTACGAGACACTGGCAGACATCGACGACCGGTTGCGCTCACTGGCAGCAGAGCATGGGCATCATCTGCTGCACCTGCAATCAAATGCCGAATACGAACTGATTGAGCGGGTTCACGAGGCCCGGGCGGAAGGCGTGGACTTCATCATCATCAACCCCGCCGCCTTCACCCATACCAGCGTTGCCCTGCGCGACGCCATGCTGGCCTCGGGAATTCCATTTATAGAAGTGCATCTTTCGAACGTGCATGCCCGGGAACCGTTCCGGCATCACTCCTATTTCTCGGATATCGCCGAAGGCGTTATCTGTGGGCTGGGTAGCCAGGGGTACGACCTCGCACTCCAGGCAGCCCTGAAACGCATTCACCGATAGACCTGACAAAACGGGACTGGACTGACTATGGATATTCGTAAAATCAAGAAACTGATTGAGCTGCTCGAGGAATCTGACGTCGAGGAGCTGGAGATTCACGAGGCCGACGATTCGGTACGCATCTCCCGCCGGCGTGAACCGGCTGCCGGCACCCAGTACGTGAGCCACTACCCTGCGCCAGCGCCTGCCCAGCAGCCAGCTCCGGCGCCGGCAGCGTCCGCTCCGGCTTCGGAAGAGTCCTCTGCGCCAGCGGCCCCGGCCGGACACAGCGTGAAGTCTCCCATGGTAGGCACTTTCTATCGCTCACCCTCGCCCACCGCCAAGGCGTTTGTGGAAGTTGGCCAGACCGTCAATGTGGGTGATGTCATCTGCATCGTGGAAGCCATGAAGATGATGAACCAGATTGAGGCCGACAAGAGCGGCACCATCCAGGACATCCTGGTCGAGAATGGCCAGCCGGTTGAGTTTGACCAGCCCCTGGTCGTCATTTCCTGAACGCGGTGATAGCTACTCATGGCCATGTTAGAAAAAGTTCTGATCGCAAACCGGGGTGAAATTGCCCTCCGGATTCTGCGCGCCTGCAAGGAGCTGGGCATCAAGACAGTGGCAGTGCATTCCCAGGTCGATCGCGACCTGATGCACGTACGGCTTGCCGACGAGTCTGTCTGTATTGGCCCGAACAGCGCGACCGACAGCTACCTGAACATCCCTACCATCATCAGCGCCGCCGAGGTAACCGATTCCGTGGGTATTCACCCCGGCTACGGCTTCCTTGCCGAGAACGCCGATTTTGCCGAACAGGTGGAAAAGAGCGGGTTCCGCTTCATCGGCCCCAAGGCCGAGACTATCCGGCTGATGGGCAACAAGGTGTCCGCCATCAACGCCATGATCAAGGCCGGCGTTCCGACCGTGCCGGGCTCCGATGGCCCGCTGGACGACGATGAAGAGCGGACCCTGAGGATTGCCAAGGAAATTGGCTACCCCGTCATGATCAAGGCGGCTTCCGGTGGCGGCGGCCGCGGGATGCAGGTGGTCCATTCTGAAGCGGCCCTGCTCAAGGGTGTCCAGATCACCCAGAGCGAGGCCAAAAATGCCTTCGGCGACCCGACGGTTTACCTCGAGAAGTTCCTGGAAGCCCCGCGTCACGTGGAAGTGCAGGTACTTGCCGACATGCATGGCAACTGCATTCACCTGGGCGATCGCGACTGCTCCATGCAGCGCCGGAACCAGAAGGTAATAGAGGAAGCACCGGCTCCGAACATCAATCCGGAATCCCGGGAACGCACCCTGAAAGCCTGTACCGATGCCTGTAAGGAAATCGGTTATGTGGGCGCCGGTACGTTCGAGTTCCTGTATCAGGACGGCGAGTTCTATTTCATCGAAATGAACACCCGTGTCCAGGTAGAACATCCGGTCTCCGAGATGGTCACCGGTGTTGATATCGTCCGCGAACAGCTCCGCATTGCCAGCGGCCTTCCGCTGCAATACACCCAGGACGACATCCGGATTTCCGGCCACGCCATGGAGTGCCGGATCAACGCCGAGGATCCGAAAACCTTTATCCCCAGCCCCGGCAAGGTTAAACACTTCCATGCCCCGGGCGGTAATGGTGTGCGGGTGGATTCTCACCTGTACAGCGGTTACACGGTTCCCCCCTACTACGATTCCCTGGTGGCCAAACTGATCACCTGGGGCGACGACAGGGACATTGCCCGGCGCCGGATGAAGAACGCGCTGGACGAACTGGTGGTCGAGGGCATCAAGACCAATCAACCACTGCATCGGAAACTGGTACGCGATGGTGGCTTTAAACAGGTAGACTTCACCATCCACTACCTTGAGAAACTGATGCGGGATTAATCATGCCCTGGATACAACTCCAGATCCCGGCTGATCCGGACAACGCGGATCAGCTGGAGGATCTGCTCATGGAGATGGGCTCTGACGCCGTCTCCATGGAAGATGCCGCCGACCAGCCCCTCTATGAGCCGGACCCCGGCACCACCCCTTTATGGAGCCAGACAACGGTGACCGGGCTGTTCGATTCCGGCCGGGATATCGAGCAGCTCTGCGCCGATATCCGGGATGCCTGGCACCAGCAAACCCAGCAGGCCCTTCCGGAAATCGACGTCACTCTGGTTGAGGACAAGGATTGGGAACGGGCCTGGATGGACGATTTCCAGCCCCTGAAATTCGGCGAGCGGCTCTGGATCGTCCCGAGCTGGCATGACGCACCTGACCCGGATGCGGCGAATCTGATGCTGGACCCCGGTCTGGCCTTCGGTACCGGCACCCATCCAACCACGGCCCTCTGCCTCGAATGGCTTGATGGCCAGGATCCCCATGGCAAGCAGGTGATCGATTACGGCTGTGGCTCCGGCATTCTCGGCCTTGCGGCCCTGCTCCTTGGCGCAGACCATGTGATTGGTGTCGATACCGACCCGCAGGCCCTCGAAGCCAGCCGGGAAAACGCCCGCCGCAACGGTGTCGAAGACAGCAAGCTGGACCTGTTCCTGCCAGACAACGAGCCCGAGACCAAAGCCGACATCATGCTTGCCAACATCCTGGCCCAGCCCCTGATCGGCCTTGCTCCCCATCTTGCCTCGCGGACCAGGCCCGGCGGCGATCTGGTGCTGTCCGGCATCCTGTCTAACCAGGCCCGGGAAGTAATGGCCGCCTATGAGCCATGGTTCGTCATGGACGAGCCCGAGCAGCGGGAAGAGTGGATACGCCTCACAGGACGGCGCCACGACAGATGACGAAACCGGTCTTAACGACTAAACTCCGAAACTCGTAGCCTAGTCGCTTTCAGGAAGAAGCATGACCCAGAGCAGCCTGCAGACACAGTGCCCGAATTGCCAGACCCGCTTCCGGGTAACCGAAGAACAGCTTGGCATTGCCAAGGGCAAAGTGCGCTGCGGGAACTGCATGAAGGTGTTCAATGCCATTGAGCACCAGGTTATCCCAGGCGGTGGCGAGAAACCACGAACCCCCGCCACCCCGGCACAACCCGCAGGTGCATCATCGCCTGCCGGCTCTACCTCCGGCTCCGGCGTCAGCGAGGAGGATTTTGTCTTCGCCGATAACCCGGAAGAAGATGCGGCGGAAGGGCCTTACGCCGGCACCAAGCTGACCTTCTCCGATGACGAGTTAAGCGATAGTTTCCGCAGCTTTGATGAGCGCGACGAAACAGATTACAAAGACGCTGACACCGACGGCCCCGATGAGCAAGTCGATGAGAGCTGGGCCGAAGCCATTCTTCAGGATGACGAGCCAGCATCCCGAAAACCTTCTGCCCCCCAGCGCCCCGAGCCTGCCCCCGAACCGGAACCTGAAGACACCTCTCCCGAACCGGAGCCGAGGCCAGCACCTCGCCCTGAGCTGAGCCTGGAGGAAGAACCGGTGTTTGAGCAGACCGGAACACCCTCCTCCGCGGCGACCGGGCCGGCCAAAGATTCTGATCCGTTCGATGACTTTGTGGACGAATCCGGTTTCGATTTTGATGAGCCGGAGCGACCGGCCGACGCGTTCCATGCCGACCCGCCCTTCCGGGATCTACGCCGGGAGCCGGTTGCTGTCGATTCCGGTGGAAGTGGCGTCCGCACGATCGTGTGGAGCGTGATTGTACTGGGTCTGATCGGTGTTCTGATCGCCCAGGTAACCTGGTTCCAGTTCGATCGACTGTCGGCCATCCCCGAGCTGCGCCCCTTCTATGAGAAAGGCTGTGAACTGGCCGGCTGCGAACTCAAACCGCTGATCAATGTGGAAGCCATCCAGAGCCGGAAACTGGTGGTGCGGACCGATCCGGATAATCGCTCGCAACTGGTGGTCGATGCCGTGATCATTAACCGGGCCGACTTCGAGCAACCCTTTCCCGCCATTGCCCTCACCTTTTCCAACCTGAATGGCGATGTGGTGGCACAGAGTCTGTTCACGCCTGAGGAGTACCTGGCCGGCGAAGGTCGGGAGCTGGACGCCATGCCCACGGATACTCCCGTTCGCATTGCCATCAACATTCGGGATCCGGGCCGTGACGCGGTGAATTACAACATCCTCTTCCGCCCCCACGCACCCTGATGCCGTAAGCAAGTATTCACTCGACAGCCATTCCCGACGGTCATCGTACAGAACAAAAGTCAACCAGAAAGGGCGAAAAATAATCAGTTTTTTCACCGCCCAGCCCCTTCAATCATTGTCCACCCGGCGGTATCATTACCGCCCTTCGGATGCTGGATCGGTTACTTATTGAACAACCGCTCAGCCCGACCTTTGCTTAACCCGCTGTGACACGGACTCAGATCATGCTGCCAACGGCAAAAATCGGGCCGTACACTTTGCCCAACCCCTTGATTGTTGCGCCCATGGCTGGCGTGACAGACCGCCCTTTCCGTCTTTTGTGCCGGAGGTTGGGCGCGGGTCTGGCGGTGTCGGAGATGGTCATAGCGGACAGCAAACTCTGGCATACGCGCAAATCACAGACCCGCCTGAACCATGAAGGCGAGCCTGAGCCCCGCTCGGTGCAGATTGCCGGCGGCGATCCGCAAATGCTGGCCGATGCCGCCCGTCAGAATGCGGAATTCGGCGCCCAGATCATCGACATTAATATGGGCTGCCCGGCCAAGAAGGTCTGTAACAAGGCCGCCGGTTCCGCCCTGATGAAAGATGAAGCCCTGGTTCGCGACATTCTGGAGTCGGTGGTTCAGGCGGTTGATGTCCCAGTCACCCTCAAGATGCGAACCGGATGGGACCGGGAAAACCGCAATGCACTGGTTATTGCCCGAATGGCGGAGGATGCCGGCATTCAGGCAGTGGCCATTCACGGTCGGACCCGTGCGGACAAATACGAGGGCAATGCCGAGTACGACACCATCGCCGATGTGAAATCCCGCATCAGCATTCCGGTGTTTGCCAACGGGGATGTTACATCGCCTGAGAAAGCCCGGGACGTCCTTCGCCATACCGGCGCCGACGGCCTGCTGATTGGCCGCGCTGCCCAGGGCAGCCCCTGGATTTTCCGGGAAATCCGGCATTTCCTGGAAACCGGTAGCCACATGGCCGCACCGGAGCTTGATGAGGTCGAGGAAATTCTGACCGAGCATCTCCAGGCGTTGCATGCTTTCTATGGTGAGACCATGGGCGTGCGTATTGCCAGAAAACACGTGGGCTGGTACCTGCAGTCCCACGATCCGGGTAAACAGTTCCGCAAACGCTTCAACGCGATCGACGATGCGCTGGAGCAGAGAGACACGATTCAACGGTATTTTGCAGGCTTACGAAATGGAGAGGTATTCGCAGCATGAGCGCTGAGACTTTGGCAAACGACAACCTGAGCACCCCGGCCAACGATGATATCCATCAGTTGCAGACGGTGAACAGCAGCGGCAACACCGTCACCCTGCGCGACAGCGTTGAGGTCGCCCTGAAAAACTACTTCGCCCAACTGGACGGCGCTCCGGTGACCGAGGTCTACCAGCTGGTGCTTTCCGAAGTGGAAGCCCCGCTGCTTGAACAGGTGATGAAATACACCCGCAACAACCAGACCAAGGCCTCCACCATGCTGGGCCTGAACCGCGGGACCCTGCGCAAAAAGCTGAAGCAGTACGGTCTGCTATAATCCAGACACCCTGATTTGAAGAGGGCCTCCCGGACACCATTCGCGAGGCCCTTATTCGTTCATCTCCAGCGAAGAAAGTGACCCATGGCAAACCAGGCTAACACCTCCGTCCGTCGCGCTTTGATCAGCGTGAGTGATAAAACCGGCATCGTCGATTTCGGCCGTGCCCTGACCGAACGCGGCGTTGAGCTGCTCTCCACCGGTGGCACTTACCGGCTCCTGAAAGAAAACAGCATCCCGGTAACCGAAGTCTCCGACTACACCGGCTTTCCCGAGATGATGGATGGCCGTGTAAAAACCCTGCACCCGAAGATTCATGGCGGGATTCTCGGGCGCCGGGGCACTGACGATGCGGTGATGTCCGAGCATGGCATTAGCCCTATCGATATGGTTGTGGTCAATCTCTACCCCTTCGAGGAGACCGTTGCAAAGCCGGACTGTGATCTGGCGACCGCTATCGAGAACATTGATATCGGCGGTCCGACCATGGTTCGCGCTGCTGCCAAGAACCACAACGACGTCGCCATCGTGGTCAACGCCAGTGATTACAGCCGGGTCCTCAAGGAACTGGAGGCCAACGATGGCCAACTGACCTACAGCACCCGGTTCGATCTGGCCGTAAAAGCGTTTGAGCACACCGCTGGCTACGATGGCGCCATCGCCAACTATCTGGGCGGCCGCACGCCGGATAACGACAACGCTGATTTCCCCCGCACCTTCAACGCCCAGTACGTGAAGGTCCAGGACATGCGTTATGGCGAAAACCCGCATCAGCGCGCCGCATTCTACGCCGAGCGCAACCCCAAGGAAGCCTGCGTGGCCACGGCCAAACAGCTTCAGGGCAAGGAGCTCAGCTACAACAACGTGGCCGATACCGATGCCGCCCTGGAATGCGTGAAGCCTTTCGCGGATCCGGCCTGCGTGATCGTCAAACATGCCAATCCCTGTGGTGTGGCGATCGGCGCCGATATCCGTCAGGCCTACGACCTGGCGTTCGCCACGGACCCCACATCGGCTTTTGGTGGCATCATCGCCTTCAACCGTGAGCTGGATGCGGAAACTGCCAAAGCCATCATTGATCGCCAGTTTGTGGAAGTGATCATCGCGCCGACCGTTGCTCCGGAAGCAGTGGAACTGGTAGCCGCAAAGAAGAACGTGCGTCTGCTTGCGTGCGGCGAGTTTGACGGCGACCGTGCCCGTTCCATGGATTACAAGCGTGTAACCGGTGGTCTGCTCGTTCAGGACCGGGACCTGGGCATGGTGGCCATGGAGGACGTCAAGGTGGTCACTGAGCGCCAGCCCTCCGAGCAGGAACTCAACGACCTGTTGTTTGCCTGGGAAGTGGCTAAATACGTCAAATCCAACGCCATTGTCTATGCCAAGGCGGGTCGCACCATCGGCGTCGGCGCTGGCCAGATGAGCCGTGTTTACAGCGCGAAGATTGCCGGTATCAAGGCCGCCGACGAGGGCCTGGAAGTGAAAGGGTCGGTCATGGCGTCCGATGCCTTCTTCCCGTTCCGCGACGGCATTGACGCTGCTGCGGCGGCTGGTATCACCGCTGTCATCCAGCCTGGTGGCTCCATGCGCGATCAGGAAGTGATTGATGCGGCCAACGAACACGGCATCGCGATGGTCTTCACCGGCATGCGCCACTTCCGGCACTGAGGGGTTATCACCATGAATATTCTCGTTATTGGCTCCGGCGGCCGCGAACACGCCCTGGCCTGGAAAGCCGCGCAATCCCCCAAGGCAGACCGTGTTTTCGTGGCGCCCGGCAACGCCGGCACGGCACGGGAAACCGGCCTGGAAAATGTCGACATCGACGTGATGGACCTGGACGGTCTCGCCAACTTCGCTGCCACCAACCACGTTGGACTTACCATCGTCGGCCCGGAAGCGCCGCTGGTCGCAGGCATCGTCGACAAATTTGAGCAGCGTGGCCTGAGGGTTTTCGGCCCGAGCGCCGGCGCTGCCCAGCTTGAGGGCTCCAAGGCTTTCACCAAGGATTTTCTGGCACGCCACAAAATCCCGACAGCCGGCTACGGCAACTTCACTGATGTGGACGAAGCCCTGGCCTATGTTCGCCAGCAAGGCGCTCCAATCGTCGTCAAAGCCGACGGCCTGGCTGCCGGTAAAGGCGTGATCGTTGCGATGACCCTGGAAGAAGCCGAAGATGCCATCCGCGACATGCTGGCCGGGAACGCGTTTGGTGATGCCGGTAGCCGTGTCGTCATCGAAGAGTTTCTGGAAGGCGAAGAAGCCAGCTTTATCGTGATGGTGGATGGCGAGCACGTTCTGGCCATGGCCACCTCCCAGGATCACAAACGCGTGGGCGACGGCGACACCGGTCTCAATACCGGTGGCATGGGCGCCTACTCGCCGGCCCCGGTGGTGACCGCGGATGTTCATCAGCGCATCATGGATGAAGTGATCTATCCGACCGTGCGCGGCATGGCGGCCGAGGGCCATCCCTATAAGGGGTTCCTCTACGCCGGCCTGATGATTGACAACAGCGGCACCCCCAAGGTGATCGAGTTCAACTGCCGTTTTGGCGACCCGGAAACCCAGCCGATCATGCTGCGGATGAAGTCGGACCTTGTGGAACTCTGCGACGCGGCCATCGACGGCAAGCTCGACCAGTGCGATTCCGAATGGGATGACCGCGCCTCCGTCGGTATCGTGCTGGCAGCCGGGGGTTACCCGGGCAGCTATAACAAGGGCGACGCCATTTCCGGCCTGCCGGACACCGAGACCGAAGGCGAGAAAGTGTTTCACGCCGGCACCCGTCTCAACGGAGACCAGGTGGTTACCAACGGCGGTCGGGTGCTCTGCGCCACGGCTCTGGGCAATACCGTCACCGAAGCACAGAAGCGTGCGTATGAGCTGGCCTCCCGGATCCGGTGGGATGGCGTGTTTTATCGCAAGGACATCGGCCACCGCGCCATCGGCCGCGAGACCCACTGAGCCTGGCCGACCGATCCGATCCTATTCTCAATCCCCGGCCGACCGGGGATTTCTTCGCCTGACCTGACACCTGCCTGCTTCATAAGCACTGACTATTGACTTTATAGTTACGGAACCGTAAAGTTTCGCCCGAACGTAATAGCAATGATTGTCACTTACATTTAGAAAAACAAATGGTAATGGAGATTAACCACATGTTTAAACCTTCCCGCTTATCACTGGCCGTGGCTGTCAGCCTTGCCCCGGGCGCCAGTTGGGCAGTCGGCGATGATCAGCCCCAGATGCTTGAACCCATGGAAATCATTGGCGATGCGTCCGCAGCCCAGACCTTGCCAGGGTCAGGCTACGTCGTTGGTGAGGCGCAGTTGAAAACCGAGGTTGAGACCGACATCAACCAGGTGCTGAAAACCGTCCCGGGCGTCTATGTGCGGGAAGAAGAAGGCCTGGGCCTGCGCCCCAATATCGGCATCCGCGGCGCCACGGCCGAGCGCAGCAGTAATATTACCCTGATGGAAGATGGCATTCTGATCGCACCGGCGCCCTACTCCAATCCGGCCGCCTATTATTTTCCGACACTGAAGCGCATGTCCTCGCTGGAAGTACTCAAGGGTGCCCCGCTGCTGCGCTATGGCCCGCAAACCACCGGTGGTGTCATCAACCTGATTTCCACACCCATTCCCGATCAGCGGCAGGGCTATGTTGAGACAGTCACCAACGACCGCGGCTCCACCGACGTTCACGCAACCTATGGTGACACGGCCGGCGACTGGGGCTACCTGCTTGAGACCGTCCAGCGCTCCGCGAAAGGCTTCAAGGAGATTGACCGCAGTAACCGCGATACCGGCTTTGATATCGAGGACTATGTCGGCAAGCTGCGCTGGCAGGGAGAGCGCCAGAGCGTGACCGCCAAGCTGCAATACTCCGAGGAAACCTCCAACTCCAGTTACCTCGGCCTGACCGATGCGGACTTCAGCCAGGATCCGAACCGGCGTTACGGGTTGTCCAGCATCGACCAGATGAACAATACCCACTCCGGTATCAGCCTGACCCATCAGTTCGACTGGAGTAATACCGTAAGCAGCACGGCCACCCTCTATCGCAACGACTTCAAGCGGAACTGGTTCAAGCTCAGCGGCGGCGGAAGCATCATCGACTCGGCAAACGGCGGCGACGCCAATGCCCAGGGTATTCTGGACGGCACAGTTGACGCCAGCGGCCTGGATTACAAAAACAACGCCAGGGACTACCTGTCCGAGGGCGTGCAGGTAAACTTTGATGTCGACATGGGCAGCCACCAGTTTGATTTCGGCGCCCGCTACCACGAAGATGAAATGGATCGTTTCCAGCCGGTCGATGTTTATGACCAGGTCAACGGCTCTCTGGTGTTCCAGAACACTGTCGCCCCCACGGGCAGCAATAATCGCTTTGAGACCGGCGAAGCCCTGAGCTTCTGGGCGCTCGACACCTGGCAGGCGACGGACAAGCTCAGCGTTAACCTCGCCCTGCGCTACGAGGATGTACAGACCAGCCGCACCCAATACGCGGATCCCGGCCGCACAACCGTCGACAGCACCCGCGCCAATGACAGTGCTGAACTCCTGCCCGGCGCTTCCTTTACCTATGACCTGTCCCAAAGCTGGCAGGTTCTGGGTGGCGTGCACCGGGGTTTCTCCCCTCTCGGAGGTGGTGCCAAGGCAAACGAAGATCCGGAAACCAGCAAGAACTGGGAGGCCGGCCTCCGGTACTTTGGCAATGCGTTCTTCGCGGAAATGATCGGCTTCTACAGCGACTTCTCCAACAAGGCCGAAAACTGTTCCGTGGGCTCGCCGTGCAGCAATGGCGCCACCTCTGGCAGTTTTGTAACCGGCGAGGCTGAAATTTCCGGTGTTGAGTTCCAGCTCCAGACCGGCACCCGGGCAGGCGAGTTCTACCTTCCGGTCAGCCTTACCTACACCTTTACCCAGGCGGAAATCAGCAAGGACAATGCCGCTTCGGGCCTGAAAAAAGGCGAGCAGCTCAAGGACGTACCTGAAAACCAGATGAGCTTCCGGACAGGCATGGAACACCCGAGTGGCTGGGACAACTACCTTGTGGCCACCTACGTCGATGAGATGTGTGTCAGCGCGGGATGCAACAACACCGCCACGAAACTGGACGAGACCGAGTCCCTGTTCCTGGTCGATTTCATCAGCCGCTACGCACTGACCGCCAGTGCCGATGTCTTCCTGAAAGTGGACAACCTGTTCGATGAACAGCAAATTGTCTCACGTTTGCCCGATGGCGCCATGGCGAACCTGCCGCGCACCGCTTCACTGGGGTTAAGCGTTAATTTCTGACGAATGACCGGTTTGGCCTGGTTTCCGGGCGAACCCGCTGTGAATGGCCCACTGATGAGACCCGGCCCGTTGGCCGGGTCTTTTTTTATGCCGGGCAGGGGAAGCAATTCCCATTCTCCGGCCCGAGAGTAAGGTAGACTGCGGACACAAAGTTCCGACCACATCGCCCAAAGGAGTCCCTTCGATGCGCCGCCCGTCACCGGTATACCTGCTGATCATACTGGCCGCTTCCCTGCTGTTCAGTGCCTGCTCTCGTCAGGACATCTACCAGACCGCGATTGATTTTGAACGATCATCGGCGGGTCTGGAGGCGGCGAGCGTGGCAGTGGGCAACCTTGACATCGCCTATCTCAGGAACCAGGAAATGAGCGCAGGCGACACCATCGTCATGATCCATGGCTTCGGGGCCAACAAGGACAACTGGACCCGTCTGGCCGGCCACCTGACCGACGACTTCAATGTCTATGCGATCGATCTGCCGGGGCATGGTGACAGCAGCAAGCCCCTCGACATCGGCTACCGCCTGGAAGATCAGGCCGGTTATGTCGCACGCATCCTCGACGCGCTGTCGGTTGATGAGGCACACGTCATGGGTAACTCCATGGGCGGGGCGATTACCGCGCTTTACGCCGCCAATCATCCGGACAAGGTGCAATCAGCGGTACTGTTCAGTCCCGCCGGCATCCTGGAATACGAGAGCGAACTGGTGGATCTGGTTAAGGCCGGTGACAACCCCCTGATTCCGAAACAGCCCGGTGACTTTGAACGCCTGATGGACTTCGCACTGGAGAAAAAACCGTTTGTGCCCTGGCCCATTATGGGCGTGCTGGAGGAGCGCGCCATCGCCAACCGGGAGGTCAACGAGGTCATCTTTGCCGCCATTCGCGATGCCGGTTCCGGGGCAGATTTCCGCAATGCCATCACCCGGATCAAGGCGCCGGTACTGGTCGTCTGGGGCAAGGAAGACCGGGTCATCAACTACCGTAACGGTGAGATCTTTGAGGCGGCGATACCCGATGCCTGGCTGGAGGTGATGGAGGGAATCGGCCACGCGCCGATGCTGGAAGCCCCCGAGGAGTCCGCACAACTGTTCCGGCAATTTATCGGGCCGCCGGCGGAGTAAACCGGATTTCCGCAAAAGTCATGGAATTCCGCCCTCAGCGACTACAAGGGCATGGGAAAACAGGGTAGCCTAGCAAGCATTATGCCCCTGACCTCTGAACTGACCACTCATGCCTGAAGCAATCTGGATAACTTTTGCCTTTGGTCTTGGCCTTCTGGTCAAGCTTGTGGGGCTCCCCCCTCTCGTCGGTTACCTGGCCGCGGGTTTTGTTCTGAGCGGCATTGCCGAAACAACCGGCGTCGTGATCGAAGAGACCGACGTCCTTGAGCGAATTGCGCACCTGGGTGTATTGCTTCTGCTGTTCACGGTGGGGCTCAAGCTGAAACTCCGGTCCGTGGTCAGCCCGGAGGTGATTGGTGGAAGCCTGCTGCATTTCGGGATCACCTGCGCCATCTTTACGCCGGGCCTCTATCTGCTGATGGAACTGTCCTGGAAGACCGCCTTTCTGCTGGCCATCGCGCTCTCGTTCTCATCTACCGTACTGGCCGCCAAGGTCCTGGAATCCAAGCGGGAGCTGCGAGCCTTTCACGGCCGAGTGGCCATTGGCATCCTGATCATGCAGGATCTTATCGCCCTGGTCGTGATGAGCGTGGCCGCCGGGCAGACGCCCTCGCAATGGGCACTGATTATCTTTGGCCTGCCCCTGCTACGCCCTGTGCTGTTCCGCCTGCTGGATGCCAGCGGCCACGACGAACTGCTGGTCCTGCTCGGGCTCTTGCTGGCACTTGTCATTGGCGGGCTGGGCTTCGAATCCGTTGGCCTGAGCTCGGAGCTGGGGGCACTGGTGTTCGGTGCCATGCTGGCGAATCATCCGCGATCCCAGGAACTCTCCAAGTCGCTCTGGAGTGTAAAAGAGGTTTTTCTGGTGGGGTTCTTCCTGCAGATTGGCATTGGCGGCCTGCCCGATGGGGAGGCCCTCCTGTTCGCGGTCATCGCTGGCCTGGTGCTGCCGCTCAAAGGCATCCTGTTCTTTTTCCTGCTACTGGCGTTCCGGTTGCGGGCCCGCAGTGGCTTCCTGAGTTCGCTGGCCCTGACCAACTACAGCGAGTTCGGGCTGATTGTCGCGAGTGTTGCGCTACCCGAATGGCTGGTTCCGCTGGCGATTTCGGTGTCGCTCTCGTTTGTCTTTTCCGCGCCACTCAACCGCTTCTCCCACACGCTTTACGAGCGTTTCGCCCATGGCCTCAGCCGCTATGAGGGCAGCAAACACCATCCGGATGAACAGCCCCTGTCGCTGGGCGATACGCGGGTCCTGATCATGGGAATGGGGAGAACGGGCACCGCTGCCTACGATTGGCTGAGGGAGAAGCAGCCGAAACTGATGGGCCTGGATTCCGATCCGGCAAAGGCCGCCCAGCACCAAAAGGAAGGGCGTAACGTGGTCTTCGCGGACGCCGAGGATGCCTCCTTCTGGAACGGTCTGCACATGCCCGCCATTGAATCGGTGATCCTGGCCATGGGCGACATCGAGGGCAAACTGATTGCTGCGCGCACGCTCAGAACGATGGGATTCAAGGGCTTTATCGTGGCTCACACCATGTACCAGGATGAAGCAAGACAGATTCAGGAAGCCGGCGCCGACGAGGCCTACCTGACCATGAGCGAGACCGGTGTCGCCCTGGCCAGCCACCTGATGGACAGGACACCCGCGAAACCCTCCCTGATTGTCGGCAAATCCGTGTAGCCTCAACACCCAGGGCGGCCACGTGGCGACTCCTCGTCAAGCGCGCAGGTGCGAAACCCGGTATAGACGTCGTTGCGTACCGGCAGGTAAGCCTGGCGATAGGTGCCGCGAATCAGGCAGGAGGAGGTGGCGCAACCGCCCCCGCGGGTCACCTTGTGATCACCGAACTGCAGGGTCGACATGAACGGGTACATATCCACCCTGAAGCCGTCGTAGGGGAAGAACTGGCTGCTGGTCCACTGCCAGACCGTGCCCGTCATCTGGCGGCAGCCAAAGGGGCTGTCGCCGGCCGGGAAATCAAACACCGGATTCTGTGCCATGGCACGGCCATTCAAATCAGCGCGTTGCTCATCCGGCGCCGTGTTGCCCCAGGGAAAACGCCGGAACGGCTTGCCCGGGCGATTACCAAGGGCGGCCACCTCCCATTCAAACTCCGTGGGCAAACGACGCCCCGCCCACCGGCACCAGGCTTCAGCCTCCCAGAACGTCACATGAGTGACCGGTGCATCCGGATTGAGCGGCTGCCAGCGATCGAACACCCGCTCCTGCCACTGCTCATCATGCCAGCGCCAGTAAAGCGGGTGGCGGGGCGCCCGTAAAAGAGGCTCGTCACTGCCGTGAACCAGGGCAACATCGGTTTCGGTCTCGAGCCATTTCCGCCCGCCAAAAGACCAGAGCTCTGGCCGCCGATAGCCACCGTCTTCCACAAACTGCATAAATTCCCGGTTGCTGACCAGACATTTTGAAATTGCGAACGATTCCAGCGTCACGGTAAACCATGGCTTTTCATTGTCGAAGGCAAAATCGTCACTGGCGTACTGCCCGGACTCACCCGGCATCCCGATCAACCACTCTCCTGCCGGAACATAGGCGTCTCCCTGATGCGAGTCACCTGGCGCCGGTCGGTAAAAATCAGTACCCGGCGGAGCCGGGTAGCCGACGGTCTGACGGCACCAGATCATAGACTCGATGTGCATGTTCTGGTGGTAGATTGCGTAGCGGTAGAGGTAACGGGCCTGGTCGGTTAACGGTTGCTTCTCAATCCGCTCGGCCACGCGGTCATAGATGAGATTGAAATAGTCGAGGGTTTTCTGCCGCCCGGGAAACAACTCCCGGTTCCATCTATCCCGGTGTTCGATGTGGAACGAATCCCACAGGTCGTCCATGGCAGGATCATGGCTCGGTGTGCCATCCAGCAGGTTGAAGACGAAGACTTCGTAAAAGAAGGCCGCATGCCCCATTTCCCAGAGCGGTGGATTGACGCCCGGATGGTAGGGAACGTCCAGCGCGGTCTCGGGAAGAGAACACACGAGAGTCTCGGTTCGCTTCCTTGTCCATTCAAGCTGCTCCAGCAATTCCGACTTTGCCAGATCGATTTGCTCAATAACTGTCATCGTGCCAGTCACCCATCAAAACAGATGACTAACAGCATAACAGAGAGTACAGACACCGGTTAAACGGCGTCACGCCCAGACCGCCAGAATGACCGGCACAGCTACCACGGTCACGAGGAGAGACAGCGGCAGCCCCAGCCGCCAGTAGTCCCCAAAGCGATAACCTCCGGGCTCCATAACCAGAGCATTGGATTGATGCCCTACCGGGGTCAGAAAGGCGCAGGAGGCGCCAACCGCCACCGCCATCAACATGGCATCGGCGGCAATGCCAAGCTGCCCGGAAAGACTCAAGGCAATCGGCGCAACCAGGATGGCCGCTGCCGCGTTGTTCACAACGTTCGACAGCAGCATTGTGCCCGTGAGGACAATGGTAACAACCACCCAGGCATCGCCTCCGGAACCCAGCATCAGCATCCAGGACGCGATCAATTCTGCCCCACCGGTAGTCTCAAGGGCCTGCCCCACAGGAATCATGGCGGCCAGCAGCACGATAACGGGCCAGTCAATCGCCCGGTAGGCTTCCTGGTTGCTAAGAACCTTGCTGAGAACCATGACCACGGCGCAGGCGACCAGCGCGACGGGGGGCGATAACCAGCCAACCACAATCAATGCTATGGCGGCGATAAAAAGGCCGCCAGCCAGAAGGGAGTTGCGCTCCCTGCCAAACCGGAGACCCCGCTCGGCCAGGGGCAGGCAGCCGAGCCCCTGAAGCGTGACACTCAAGGTTTCCTCCTCGCCCTGGACCAGAAGGATGTCGCCAGCCTGAAAACGAATATCACCCAGACGTCGCTGCAACCGCTGACCCTGACGCGCAATCGCAACGATGTTGAGACCGTTCTGCTCGCGAAGATTGAGCCTGTTGGCGGTTTTTCCGATCAGCCCCGATTCCGGCGTGATGACCGCTTCGATCAAACGCACGTCGCCCTCAGACAGGGACTTTTCGCCCGGCTTTCCCGACTCTGGTTCTTCCTGATCGGACGCTTCTGAAGAGGCTTCCTCCACTCTCGCCAACTCGAGCCCGGTGCTGTCCAGAAAGTCCTGCAAGGCATCGGTATCCGCTTCCACCAGGAGCAGATCATCGCCGCGCAGGACGGAGAACGTAGAGGGAGCCAGCGACCGCTTGTCATCCCGGATAAGCGCCAGAACCACGACGTCCTTCTCGGCATCGGCGCGCGTCAGAAGCCCATGAAGGGTTGCCCCAACGTGGGAGGAATCCTCAGGCACCCGAAGCTCGGTAACATAGTCGCCCACACTGAACAGCTTGCCACCGTCGTCGGGCTTACCCCGCCGCGGCGTCAGTCGCCACCCGACCAGCGTGATAAAGCCAATGCCTGCCAACGTAATGGCAAGGCCCACCGGTGCGAAGTCAAACATGCCGAACGAACCAGCTTCCCGATAACTGGCAATGATGATGTTCGGAGGCGTGCCAATCAGTGTCATGGTTCCCCCGAGCAGGGAACCAAATGCCAGGGGCATCAGCAGCAGCGAGGGCGACCGCCCGGCTTCCCTGGACATCCAGACCGCCACCGGCATCAACAGTGCGAGTGCACCAACGTTGTTGATAAACCCCGAGCAAAGGGCCACCACTGAAGTCAGCATCAGCACCTGCAGCGTCGGCCTGTGCCCGACCTTTCCAAGCAGCCTGGCCAGGCGGTCAACCACACCGCCGTTGACCAGCCCCTGGCTGATCACCAGAACCGCCGCCACCGTGACAACCGCGGGATGGCCAAAGCCGTCGAACAGCTGATCCACAGGCACGATCCCGGCAATCGAGACAGCAAGAAGCGCGATCAGGGCGACCAGATCGAACCGGATTCGGTTCCAGACGAACAGCACCAGGGCGATACCCAGTATCGAAAAAACAATGGCCTGATCCGTGTTCAACACCTTCCCTCCGGTTGGCACCGAGCTTGTTTCTCTTCAGGTTACAGTATCGAACACATCACGAGCGATACACCAAATATCCTCGCCTCAACGAAAAAACCCCGCCGAGGCGGGGTTTTTGTGGCTTCCGGATTACTCCGGAAGAGACAACTGAACTGTTCTATTAACCGAACTGGTTCATGGTATTGTCTTTACCACCGGCCTTCAGGGCCGCTTCACCAGCGAAGAATTCCTTGTGGTCGTCACCGATGTTGGAACCAGCCATGTCCTGGTGCTTAACGGTAGCGATACCCTGACGGATTTCCTTGCGCTGTACACCAGCCACGTAGGCCAGCATGCCTTCGTCACCGAAGTAACCCTTGGCCAGGTTGTCGGTAGACAGGGCCGCGGTGTGGTAGGTCGGCAGGGTGATCAGGTGGTGGAAAATACCCGCTTCACGTGAACCGTCACGCTGGAAGTTACGGCACCACTCGTCGGCCAGCTGACCCAGCTCGGTGTTGTCGTACTCTTCGCTCATCAGCTTGGCGCGGTCGTAGGCAGAAACGTCCTTGCCTTCTTCCTTCCATGCGTCGAATACCTGCTGACGGAAGTTCAGAGTCCAGTTGAAGGACGGGCTGTTGTTGTAAACCAGCTTGGCGTCGGGAACCACTTCCTTGATGCGGTTAACCATGGCTGCAATCTGGCCAACGTGCGGCTTCTCGGTTTCGATCCACAGCAGGTCAGCACCGTTCTGCAGGCTGGTGATGCAATCCAGAACCACACGGTCTTCGCCAGTACCCGGCTTGAACTGGAACAGGCCAGACGCCAGACGCTTCGGACGAACCAGCTGACCATTCTGCTTGATCACAACGTCGCCGTTGTTGATGTCTTCTGCCTTCTCGATCACTTCACCGTCGATGAAGCTGTTGTACTGGTCGCCCAGATCGCCCGGCTCGTTGGTCACGGCGATTTTCTGAGTCAGGCCAGCGCCCAGGGAGTCAGTACGGGCAACGATAACACCGTCGTCCACACCCAGCTCCAGGAACGCCAGACGAACGGCGTTGATCTTGGACAGGAAGTCGGCGTGGGGAACCGTTACCTTGCCGTCCTGGTGACCACACTGCTTCTCGTCAGAGACCTGGTTCTCGATCTGGATACAGCAGGCACCGGCTTCAATCATCTGCTTGGCCAGCAGGTAAGTCGCTTCGGCGTTACCGAAACCAGCGTCGATGTCAGCGATGATCGGAACAACGTGAGTTTCGTGGTTGTCGATCTGCTTGATCAGCTCTTCAGCCTTGGCGTTGTCGCCGGCATTCTCGGCTTCTTCCAGGGCACGGAACAGGTGGTTCAGTTCCCAGGCATCCGCCTGACGCAGGAAGGTGTAGAGCTCTTCGATCAGGCCAGATACGGCAGTCTTCTCGTGCATGGACTGGTCAGGCAGCGGACCGAACTCGGAACGCAGTGCAGCAACCATCCAGCCGGACAGGTACAGGTAACGACGCTTGGTGGTGCCGAAGTGCTTCTTGATGGACAGCATCTTCTGCTGACCGATGAAGCCGTGCCAGCAGCCCAGGGACTGGGTGTACTGGGAAGTGTCCTTGTCGTAGTTCGCCATGTCTTCGCGCATGATCTTGGCGGTGTACTTGGCGATGTCCAGACCAGTCTTGAACTTGTTCTGGGCGCGCATGCGAGCGGCGTGCTTCGGGTTGATGGCGTTCCAGGTCGGGTGCTGCTTCAACAGGGAAGCGATCTGGTCAACGTCTTGTGCGTAGGGCATGGTCTCAATCCTTTCTACGTTGGTTTTCTAAGTCGATGCGGAGAAGCGTACAGCCACTTCCGAAGCCAACAACCTGCTCACTTTTTGAGCGAAGCGCTGACGTTGATGGTTACTTTAGTGGTTTCAAATTTATAATTGAAATTTATATGATCTATTTTCGGCATTTTCCTGGTGAATGGTAAGAACCCCTTATTCTTGAGTTGGATCAACATCGGAAAAGTGGCTATTGTTACTGTTAACAGTGAGCAAGCATCACCCGACCCCATCAGGCGCAAACAGTGTTCTACCTGCGAGCTTTCAGCCACTCCCTTGTGCATGCCCTGAAGAACCTGTTTCCGATCATCGCCGTCGTTGTCTTCTTCCAGCTTGTTATTCTCCGGCAAATGCCGGACAACACGTTTGCGATGGCAGCGGGTCTGCTGATCGTGGCTGTCGGCGTTGCCCTGTTCCTCCAGGGCCTTGAGCTGAGCATCTTCCCGGTTGGCAAAAGTCTGTCCAATCAGTTTGCCCGCAGGGGCTCTGTGCCGGTTCTGCTCTCGTTCGGCTTCGCAATGGGCTTTTCTGCGGTGGTGGCAGAGCCGGCACTGATTGCCGTGGCCCAGCAGGCGGAGGAAATCAGCGAGGGCAAGATAAAGGCCCTGACACTCAGGATACTGGTGGCCGTTTCCGTTGGCCTCGTCGTTGCCCTGGGCGTGTTCAGAACCATATTTGGTTACCCGCTGCACTGGTTCATGATCATCGGTTACATCGTGGTGGTGATCATTACCTGGTTCGCGCCACCCGAGATTGTTGGTCTTGCCTACGATTCAGGTGGCGTGACCACCAACATCGTCACCGTTCCCCTGATTGCCGCCCTGGGCATTGGTCTCGCGGCTTCCATTCGGGGTCGAAACCCCTTGTTGGACGGCTTCGGACTGGTTGCCCTCGCGGTGATGGTTCCCATGATTACCGTTCAGCTTTACGGGATTTTTGTCTATTCCGGTGTTACCACCGATCCGACCACGGTGCCAACCCTGGTACACAATGGAACCGCCGATCAGACTCCCGTTCTGCTGACGATGCTGCTCGATCTTGCCGGCATGATCCGGGATGTACTTCCGATCATTATCACCATCCTTTTTTTCCAGTACCTGGTGTTGCGCCGGGGGCTGACCAACCCGCGCAAGATCCTGTTCGGGTTTGCGCTGGTGGTGCTCGGTCTCTATGCCTTCGTGGTCGGTCTGAAACTCGGCCTGTTCCCGATCGGCACCAGTATGGCCCGGCAACTGATGAGCATGGAGGGCTTCGTCTTTGTCTATCTCTTCGCCTTCATGATCGGGTTCGCCACCACCATGGCCGAACCCGCGTTGATCGCAATCGGACACCAGGCGGAACAGGCCGCGGCCGGTACCATAAACGGCAATGCCATCAGGATTATCGTGGCGGTCGGGGTCGCTGTCGGGATCACCCTCGGCGTCCACCGGATCATCAGTGGCGACTCCATTCACCATTACATCATTGGCGGCTATATTCTGGTCATCATCCTGACCGCGCTGGCCCCGAGATACATCATCCCGCTGGCGTACGATCTTGGCGGGGTTACCACCTCCGAGGTTACCGTACCTCTGGTAACCGCACTGGGTATTGGTCTGGCCAGCAGCATTGAAGGCCGTAACGTGCTGATCGACGGGTTCGGCCTGATTGCCTTCGCCTCCATCTTTCCGATCGTGACGGTGATGGGCTACGCCATCATTGTTGAAATGCTTGCCAAGCAGAGGAAAACAGACTCATGAAATTTTCGGTTCTGGTAGCAATTGTTCCAGAGGATCAGGAACAGGACTGCGTTAATGCCGCGAGGGACCTTGGCGCCGGTGGTATCACGGTGATTCCCGGCCGCGGCATCAGCAACACCGCGAAAAAAACCTTCTTCGGCCTGACCTACGACGGCAGCCAAAGCGTTCTGCTGATGGTGCTGGAGAAGGGCCTCTCGCTCGATATTCTGAAGGTTATCCAGAAGATACTCATGCCCGACCATAACGATTCCAGGGGACTGGTGTTCACACTTCCCCTGGAACACCTGGGCGGGATCGACATGTCCCAGGTCGCAAAATTCGAACAACATCTGAAAGATTCACTGTAACCGGAGAACAGCCATGAAACTGGTCAAAGATGTGATGGTGCGGGATGTAATGACCATCTCTCCGTTTGCCAGCATCCGTGAGGCGCTGTCACAGATGAAACAGCACTCTGTGAAATCGCTGGTGGTGGAGAAAACGAGCGAGCACGATGCCTGGGGTCTGATCACCTATACCAACGTGCTAAAAACGGTTATTGCCGAAGACGGCGACATCGACCTTCTGAACGTTTACGACGCCTGCGCCAAGCCTGTCATCAGCGTTGGCGAGAATCTGAACGTCCGACACGCTGCCAGCCTGATGAGCAAATACCGGGTAAAGCGCCTTCTGGTGCTGGCCGACAATGATCTCAAAGGCTTTGTGGTCATGGACGACATCATGGCGGCCCTGCTCGACAGCATCGACTGACCGGCATTCAGGTCATGCAAAGCACCACCAACCGGTCACCCGGCTGTAACTCAAGGTAGTCCTTGCGGGGCGGGTTCAGCTGCAGGTGGCGCTCGCTTTCATTGGCACGGTGCCGAAATATCCCGAGTGCCAGTTCACCTTCGGCCGCCACCGTTTTTTCCAGCACCTGAAACGTCGCACTGGCGGGCAAAGGGTAATCCGCCGGATCCCGGAACTGGATCTCGGCACCGCCAACGGTGAACAGTTCATCCAGCACGATGCGAAGCTCGCGCCGCAACGCCACCTGCGCCAGAACATGACTGAGAATCATGGGGCTGATCATCATCTCGCTCTGATGCCCATCCAGCAGGTGCCGGTTGTCGGGGTCGCTCAACTCCATGATCAGTTGAGGCCTCCGGGCAAAATCGGCCAGGATGTCCTCAAGCTGCAGGTACCCCACCATCGCCCGGGCATCGGCCTCTTCACCAGAAGCCAGCCGGTCACTGCTCAGCAGGATCACGGTATCGTAGCCCGCCGGCCCTATCCGGCGGAGCTCCCCCTCCACCATGTAGTCCGCCTCGATATGCCGACAGGTCAGGCGGTCCGAATTGTCGACATAGCGTGCAATGGCCTGTTCCCGTTCGGCTTTGGGAACCACGGAGACCAGATCCACCTCAAAATGACGGTGGCCATAGCTGAGGAACTCCGCGATCAGGCTGGGCACGCGTCGGTTCCAGCCTAAGACCAGAACCCGGTGATTCATCTGGTCCACGGGCCGCTCAACCCGCACCGCCTGCCCTCTCACCAAGGCAGGCAAGGGCGCCTTTTTGGGATTCGGCTCGGTCTCGGAGTAATCCCGGGCCATGATGACCACCCGATCAGCCGATGCAATGGGTGAGTCTGAGGGCGCCAGCAACTGGACGTCCCATCCTGAACCGCTGGGTTTCAACAGCCCCAGCACGATGACTTCGGGCCGGGCGGCCGCCAGCTCGCCCAGCGTCATGCCTGCCAGCGACTCGCCTCCGCGGATATAGATCTCGTTACCCTCACCGGCTGTCAGCAGCTCGTTGAACACTTCAGACAGGCCAGGATGAAGGATGTTCTGCACCATCAGGCGACTGATGGTGGCATCGCCTGCCACGACCTCCACGGCCCCGGGGTAGGCCCGCTCTATCACCGGGAGTTTGCGGACGTCCTGGATCTCGGCCACCACAAACGGCAACGAGGACTGAAAATGCCTTGCCTGCGCGGCTATGGACAGCAGCGCCTTGACCGTCTCCACGTCCGATGTGACCAGGCTGCCAGCTTCGTGGGCCGCGCTGGGCACGATAACCGCCGCTGCATCCAGGCAAGCCACCCGGTGCAGGGCATCCGGCTGGATTGCGGATCCCGATCGCAGGATGATCTGGCGGGCCCGGCGCCCGATACCAGGCTCGGTGCGCAACTCATGAACCTGGGCTGCAGACGCCTCCTCAGACAACACCACGAGGTTGAGCTTCTGGGCATCGTGCTTTTCCAGAAAACGGCGCACCCGGCCACTGGAGCCCAACAGCTCGGAGAGCAACGGGAGGGTCTGGCTGGTCCAGCCCAGCACCACCACATGATTCTTCAGCGTAACCGGCGTAAGGCCTCTCTCAAGATCCGCCATTTTAGCGATCAACCACCGTGTCAGGATCGCCACCAGAGTGCCCATGAACACCACATAGCCGCTAATAGTCAGCAGGGTCGAAACAAAGCGCTGCCAGGTGCCAACGTCGTCACCCAGGTAACCTGGATCGGTCAACCGAAGAAACGCCCACCAGATTGCAGAGCCCGGATCTTCGAAGTCGCCGCCCTGGGGAACCACAAGCAGGCCACCGATTAACGAGATCAGGCCAATGAAGACACCGACCACGAGAAGCTGAAATCCCGCGCCTTTGACGAGCTGGCGTTCCAGTATGAATTTGACTCGGTCGATCAGCCGGAAAGGCAGCATGGCAGTCCTCTTGAAGAGAGTATTTTCGTCGCGTCAGGGTAGACCATCCGGAAACGGATGGAATCAGGTTTTTATCCGGAAGCCCGATCAGTTTCAGACGCAGGGCAACTGATCAGACGCAAAGCTTCGTCCAGGGAGGAAGTATAGCGGCTAACGCCAGCTATCGGCGCAACCCCGGCACGAGCGAGGGTGCGCAAAGGCTGGAACTGAAGATCGGCAATCACAATCTGTGTACCGTCCCGTTCACAGGTAGCAATAAGCTTGTTCAAAGCGGACAGCCCGCCGGCATCGAGAATCGTCACGCCGTCCATGTACAGAATGAATCCGCGGGCGTTCCGGGCGAGCACTGCCAGTTCCCCGAAAATCCGGTCCGCAGCGGCAAAAAACAGGGGGCCGTTTATCTTGAACACCTGCCAGCCATCGGGCAGCCGGGATTCTGCAATCCGTTTGCTCTGGGTGATATCTGTAACCCGGGTCATCTGGGCCATTTCCCGCATGAACAGGACCGCCGCCAACAGGACGCCGGTGGTGATGGCAATGACCATGTCGAGCAATACCGTCAGTGAAAAGCAGGTGAGAAAAACCAGGATGTCGCTGCGCGGCGCGGTTTTCAGAAGATGCAGGGACTTGGGGGCCTCACTCATATTCCAGGCCACCATCACCAGCAGGGCGGCCATGGCCGGCATGGGAAGATACGCCAGCAGGCCCGCCAGCGAAACCAGCGCCAGCAGAACGACCAGCGAATGCACCATTGCGGAGACCGGCGACTCGGCGCCGGCCCGGTAGTTGGCCGCCGAGCGGGCGATGGCGGCCGTGGCGGTAATGCCGCCGAAAAACGGCGTGATGATGTTGCCAAGGCCCTGCCCCATGAGCTCGCTGTTGGCGCTGTGGCGTTTGCCAGTCATGCCATCAAGCACCACGGCGCACAGGAGAGACTCGATGGCCCCAAGCATGGCAATGGCAAAAGCTGCCGGCAGCAGATCCCGGACCAGCGACCATGACAGCCCGACGGGCTCGCCCGATGCCCCTGCCTGCTGCCACGGCCAGGCGAATTCCGGCAAGAACGGCGGAATACCCGCTCCCTCGGTGCCGTCCGGCAGGAGATAACTGAACCTTGAACCAATGGTATCGATAGCAGCACCCTGGGCATTCAACCAGAGCGTAAGCAGGCTTCCGATCACCACCGCTGGCAGATGCGGGGGCACCGGGGTTTTCAGGCGTGGCCAGAGCAACATGCAGGCAAGGGTGACACCGGCCACCAGGGTACTCATACCATCAAATTCCGGCAGCGCACCGGTCAGCAGGGCCAGCTTGTCCCAATAATGCTCGGGCATATCGCCAACCTGAAGGCCCAGAAAATCCCGGATCTGCAGGGTGGCAATCACCACGGCGATCCCCCCGGTAAACCCGAGGGTTACCGATTCTGGAATGTATTCGATAAAACGACCCAGTCGCATCAGAGCCATCAGAATCAGCAAAACGCCCGACATCAAGGTGGCCAAAAGCAGACCGCCCAGCCCATAGCTCTGGGCGATGGGGTACAGAATGACAACGAAAGCAGCGGTGGGGCCGGAGATGCTGAACCGGCTGCCACCGGTCAATGCGATCACAAACCCGGCAATAATGGCGGTGTAGAGGCCGTACTGGGGTGCAACACCACTGGCGATCGCCAATGCCATGGCCAGGGGTATGGCAATAATGCCCACCGTCAAACCCGCCATCACATCGCGCAGGAAACGGCGGCCCCGGTAGGGCTCATCAATACACGCTTCCCGGAATGCGTGGGCCATCCGGAGAGAAAAAAGGTGGGCTCGATGCGGCATGGGTGACTCGTTAATTGCAACTTTTAACGACTAATTATATGCTCATTATATCTACATTCAATGTTAATACGGTTAACATCATCGAAAGCCACCCGAGGTAAAGAAAAACCCAATGGAAAACCGCACTGCCCGCCTGACGTTGCTGATCGATCCCGAGAAAAAGGCCGCCTTTGAAGAACTGTGCAAGCAGGAAGATGTGACGCCATCCCAGAAAGTGCGCCAGTTCATTCGGGAATACGTGGAAGAAAGACTGGGATCGGACTGGCGCGAAGATCGTAAAAAGAAATCCTGACGGGGTTCATTACGTAAAGACTATGATGAAACCTATCGCGCCAATCCTGCTGTTTGCCACTTTGTCTGTTATGAACGGATGCACTGCCATGCCTTCATCGAAAGCCCCCGACACGCTGAATTCGGCACCGCAAACCCAGTACGATGCCCTGCTCGTAAACCCGGCAAACAAGACCGCGCTGACTCCGGAAGAACTGGCGCAGCAACTAGCCGACGTCGATGTTGTGGTTGTCGGGGAATACCACGGGCACCATGGCTCACACCTTCTGCAATCCCGGCTTCAGAGCGCCCTGTTTCGGCTGCGGCCGGAGCAGATTCTCAGCATGGAGCAGTTCAACCTGGATCGTCAGGACGAACTGAACCGTTATCTGCGGGGAGAGACGGGCGAAACCGAAATGATCGAAGACGCCGAAGCCTGGGACAATTACCGTGCCTCCTATCGTCCATTGGTGGAGTTTGCACGCCGGCACGACCTTCCGGTGATCGCGTCCAATGCGCCGGCCGACGTGGTCCGCTGCGTTGGCCGCAAGGGCCCGGGCTATCTCGACCGTATTTCAGACACCTTGAGACAGAAATTACCCGCCAAACCCTTCATGGACACCCCGGAATACCGGGAAAAGTTCATGGCGGCCATCGGTGCAAGCCACCAGGCAGACGACACCATGAGCGAGCGGATGGACAACACCTACAAGGCCCAGTTGCTCAGGGACAACGCCATGGCAACACGTATTCTTCAGGCGCGGACAGAGCACCCGGAGCACCAGGTACTGCACGTGACTGGCACCTTTCACAGTGAAAATGGCCTGGGCACCGTGGCGCTTCTGAAACAGCGCGCGCCTGAAATCTCGGTCGCCATCGTAAGCCCGGCTTTCTGGCCTTGGGACGTCAACGAAGCGCCCCTGGAGAATAATCGCGCCAAGGGTGATTTCATCTACTTTATCCAGCCTCTGCCCGACGAATTCCGGGACGCCCAGCGGGAACGTGAGGCGATGACAGCCCGCTTTCGCCGCTCGACCGACAAAAGCTGTGACTGAAACGGCCGGCTACCGGCCTGACAGGCCCGATTCCAACTCAAGTGCCTGTTCAAACACCTTCCGGTCCTCGTCGCTGAACAGCACAAACCGGACAAGGCGAACAGAGTTGAGCTCCGCCAGCGTGTCAGACACCGCCTTCATGGCCACTGCCGCCGCATCCTGCAGTGGATAGCCGAAAACCCCGGTGGAGATGGCAGGAAAAGCGATGGACGTCAGCTTATGCCGATCTGCCAGCAACAGGGCATTTCTGAAACACTCAGCCAGCAAACGGTCGGATGGCTCGTCGACCCCGTAAACCGGCCCCAGACAGTGGATTACGTGTTGGTTTGGCAGCTCGTGAGCCGAGCTGATGACTGCCTGCCCCGGCCTGATCGGCGCCAGAGCCCGGCACTCCTCTGCCAGCCCCGGTCCGGCGGCGCTGTGTATGGCGCCTGCCACGCCACTCCCTGGCAAAAGTTCGGCGTTGGCGGCATTGACGATCACATCCATATCCTGCTGTTCAGCAATGTTTCCTCTGATGCACTCAACTTTCACAACCGTCATGTTTCCTTCCTTTTCGCTTGGGGCGTGAAACGCTAATCTTGACCATGACCTCAGGATAGCAGCCAGACACCGGACGCTTTCCGGAACATTCCGGTGACGTAATACAGGGACACCCCATGAAACTTTTTGCCTCAGTGATTCTCGGCGTCAGTGCCATCATTTCTGCCGCCCTGATTGGCAATGGCCTGACCGATCTGCGCACAGGCGACCGCTACGTGACCGTTAAAGGTGTGGCTGAACGGGAAGTGAATGCCGATCTGGCCCTGTGGCCGATCCGCTTTCTCGCCACCGGTGCGTCCCTGAGTGAAGCCCAGGAAAGGGCCAGAAGCAGCCGGGACGCGATCATGGCGTTCCTCAAACTGCAGGCCATTGACCAGAATGCGGTCGAACTCCAGCGCCTGGATGTCACCGATACCCGGGCCAACCCTTACCAGGCCAACAACGGAGAGCAGAAGTTCATCATCAGCCAGACGCTGATGGTACGCAGTACTGACATCGACCGAATCCGGCAGGCAGCCCAGGGTGTCAGTGAACTGGTGGACTCCGGAGTGGTGCTGTCTTCGGACTACGGCCCGTCCGGCCCGACGTACGTATTTAACGGGCTCAACGACATCAAGCCGGAGATGATTGCCGAGGCCACGGCATCGGCCCGGGAAGCTGCCGACCAGTTCGCCCAGGATGCAAAAGCGGAACTCGGGGGGCTGCGACGTGCCAATCAGGGCGTTTTCCAGATTCTGGCCCGGGATCAGGCGCCGGGCATCATGGAACAGCAACAGCCGGTAAAAACCGTCCGGGTAGTCTCAACCGTCGAATATTACCTTCGCTAGCCCAACCGCCTACTGCGTGGCCACCATCTCATCGGTCACCTGATATTCACCCGCCAGCCAGCGCAGAATCTCGTTGGCTGCAGGGTGGTCAAAGGCATCGTAGGTATGCTGAAGGCTCTGGCGCTTTTCATCACTGATCCGGCCCAAGCCAGCGTCTTGCAGCACCAGTAAATCCGCATGCAGCTGCGCTGCCAACTCCCTGCCCAGCACCTCGCGGGCGACATGGCGGAATGCCTGGCCGTATTGATAGGAGGGTCCCAGGCGGTAGGACTCCGCCAGCGTGATAGCCGGGATGGCCGTCAGCGTTGGCTGCAGGGCCGGATTGATACCATGGCCGGCAAGGTGCGCCGCGTTGGCCGCCGGTCGCCCGGTGAAGGCTCGCAGGTGCAGATGTTGCGACATCCGGTCGCCGTCGTTGACCGGGTAGTTGTCCCAGAGCACCGGCTTGCGGCCAAGCAGGTCTCCGACACGTTTCAGATGGCCGGGTGACACTTCCCGGGAACACACTTCCTCTCCGGTCCAGAACACGTTCACCGAGTGGTCCAGCTTGCGCCCGAGCGTCTCCAGATAATCCGCCGGACGCTCCCCGAACACGCGGTCGAGAACCGGATCATCGGAATAATAGCTGGGACAGACACTCAGCTGTTTGATTGAAGTACGGTCACGGACCCAGTGCACAATGTCCGTCTGGGTACCGGCAAGGTCCGGAGTGTCTGACCGCATGTCATCGAACAGAATCGCCAGCTCATCTATCCCGATGCGCTCCAGCAGGGCGAGTTTTTCTGCCAGCGACGCCCTGGCTTCGTCGTCAAACCGGTTGAACACCTCGAACGGACTCAGGCCGACACCAAAACGAACGCCTTCGTTACGGCAAAAGCGAGAGAAATCGGCCAGCTCCGCGGCCATCGCCGGCGGGTGCGGCTGCTGCCACTTCCGACGCAGAAAAACATCCGCCTTCGGGGCATAGAGATAAAATCCGTAACCATGGGGCGCCAGGGTGCGAACCAGTTGCCGCCGCTCCTGCCAGGTCCACATGGGGCCGTAAAATCCTTCAATGATGCCGAGTGTCGTTGCCATGGCCGATTTCCGCTCCGCTGGTTCCCGGGCCCGGTTCAGGTACCCTGTAATCTCCAAGTTTGACTAGACTTACCGGTAAAGCCAACTACAACCGAACTGCCCGACAAGGAGCAACTCAATGGAAATAAAAACGTTCGAGGATCTCATCGAATGGACGAGGCAACTGCACGCGCATCTTGCAAGGTGCCTGAAAGAGTCCGCCAAGCTCAACAACGACGAGCGAGCCAGCGCCCTCCTCGACTACCTGTCCAGCCACGAAACCATTCTCGAGAAAGCCGTACGGGAATTCGAGAAACAGGCTGATCCGAAGGCTCTCAATACCCGCATGTACGACTACCTGAACCACAAACCAATTAGGGCCAGTGCTGACTCCTACACGCACTACGCGTCAATGAGCTTTCAGGATATTGCCAGGGAAATCTTCCAGTTCCACGACCAGGTGATGGATCTCTACGATTCCCTGATTGGCAAGGCAGAGATTCCCGAGGCCAAGGCATTGCTTGAGGATCTGCTTTCCCTCGAAGAGCACGAGGCCATGCGACTGTCGAGCCAGATCAGCCGCATGGACGACATCTGATCCGCCGTACGACCAAGGTCGTACACCAAGCGGTTTTTGATTTCGTTTGTTAACGATAATTGCTAACGTGAACTAGCATTAAGAGTGATTTTCCCCAAAAGGGGAGACGCTCGACCCACAAAAAAGATAAGAGGATAGAAGAGCAATGAAGATCCGTTCTGTTCTTTCCGCGGCTGTGCTGGCTGTGGCAACAACCTTTGCCTCCTCGCAGGCGCTCGCCCAAGATACCTTCACACTCCGCCTTGCAGAAACCTGGGGGCCAAACTTCCCGATTTTCGGTGACACCACCAAGCGTTTTGCCGAAACCGTCGAGAAAATGTCTGACGGACGCCTGAAAGTCCGCATCGATTCCGCCAACAAGCACAAAGCCCCGCTGGGCGTGTTTGATATGGTCAAGGCTGGTCAGTACGACATGGGCCATTCCGCATCCTACTACTGGAAAGGCAAGGTTCCAGAGACCCTGTTCTTCACCAGTATGCCGTTTGGCATGAACGCCATGGAACAGTACGCCTGGTTCTACCACGGCGGTGGCATGGAGCTGATGCAGGAAGTCTACGAGCCGCACAACATGCTGTCGTTCCCGGGCGGTAACACCGGCGTTCAGATGGGCGGCTGGTTTCGCAAGGAAATTAACTCGCTGGAAGACCTTCAGGGTCTGAAAATGCGCATCCCTGGCTTCGCTGGTGAAGTGTTCGCAGAAGTTGGCGTTAACCCGACCAACATCGCCCCGGGCGAGCTTTACACTGCTCTGGAACGCAACACCATCGATGCTGTTGAGTGGGTAGGTCCTGCCCTGGACTTGCGTCTCGGCTTCCAGCAGATCGCCGACTACTACTATACCGGCTGGCACGAGCCTGCGACCGAACTCCAGTTCCTTGTGAACAAGCGGGTTTGGGACAAGCTGCCAGCGGACCTGCAGGAGATCATGCGTGTTGCCATGCGCACTGCGTCCTACGACATGCTGGTTCACTCCCAGCACGCCAACGCAGAAGCTTGGGCTAATATTCGCGAAGAGTACCCGAATGTCCAGATCAAGCGTTTCCCAGACGAAATCTTTGACGCCATGTACGAAGCCAACAACAAGCTGCTGAAAGAAGCAGCTGCTGAAAGCGATATGGCTGCCAAGATTATCGACTCCCAGCAGAACTATCTTGAGCAGAGCCGCGCTTACACCAACATTTCTGAGCGCGCCTACCTCAACACTATGGCTGAAGTCGAGTAAGATATAGGCTTTAACGGAGCCGGGATCGCTCTCTGAGTGATCCCGGTTTTGTCGTTTATAGCAACGGATAAAAGCGCCAGTCCGTCTGGCGGGGGATCATCAATGCGGTGGATTATCAAACTGGACGACGGGCTTGCCCGGCTGTCCATCTTCTGTGGCTGGGTTGCCTGTGTCGCGATGATACTGATGGCAGCCAACGTCTTTTACGACGTAGTGGCCCGATACGCTTTTAACAACGTTTCAATCGGCATGCAGGAAATGGAGTGGCACCTCTATTCTGTGGTGTTCCTGCTGGGTATTCCCTACGCATTGCGCACGGATGGTCATGTTCGGGTCGACGTTTTCTACACCAAATGGAGCAACAAGGCCAAGGCCTGGGTCAACCTTGTTGGCGCCTTCATTTTCGTCATTCCCTTCGCTTATCTGATCGGCATTTACGGCTACGATTTCGCCCTCGACTCTTACAGCATGGGTGAAGGTAGCGGTGATCCGGGCGGGCTGCCGCACCGATGGATTATCAAATCCGTTATCCCTGTCAGTGCCGTCTTCATCGGTATTGCCGGCCTCAATATGGCGACTTACGCCGTACGAGTGATGGCGGGGGACAAGGAGTATGAAGGTGAACACAGCGGAGGAGGCCTCGCATGATCGGTATGATTATGTTCGGTGTGGCCCTGCTGATGCTGATGCTGGGCTTCCCGGTTGCATTCACCTTCGGTGGCGTTGCGCTGTTTTTCGGAATTTTCGCCGAGGGCATGGATCTCTTTGCCTTCATGCCCTATCGCATCATGAGCGTGATGCAGAACACCGTTCTGATGGCAGTACCGCTGTTTATCTTCATGGGCGTGGTGCTCCAACGCACCAGGCTGGCGGAACAACTTCTGACCTCCATGGGCCGTCTGTTCGGTGGCCTGCCCGGTGGCCTGGCTATCTCGACGATTCTGGTCGGTGCACTGCTGGCCGCCTCTACCGGTGTTGTAGGCGCCAGCGTGGTTGCCATGGGTCTGATCTCGCTGCCGGTCATGCTGGCGCATAAATACGACAAGAGACTGGCCACCGGTACCATCTGTGCGTCCGGCACCCTCGGTCAGATCGTGCCGCCATCCATCATCCTTATTATTCTGGGCGATGTCCTTGGCCTTCCGGTTGGGGATCTGTTCAAGGCCGCGGTCTGGCCCGGCGTTGTGTTGGTGGGGCTTTACATCATCTACATCCTGGTGCTGACCAGACTGAAACCTGAAACCGCGCCGGCCATGCCGGATGAGCCAGGCGTGTCCCGTAAAAAGGAAGTCTTCAATGCGCTGTTGGCGATCATCCCGCCGCTGGCACTGATTGTGGTGGTTCTGGGCTCGATCTTCACCGGCATTGCCACGCCAACCGAGTCATCCGCTCTTGGCGGGGTTGGCGCCGTGGTTCTGGCCATCATCTACCGCCAGTTTTCCTTCAAGATGGTATGGGATGCATCCAAGGATACTGTGAAGGTGACCGCCATGGTCTTCGCGATCCTGATCGGTGCAACAGCCTTCTCCATGGTGTTCAGCTACACCGGCGGCGACTATCTGCTGGAAGAATGGTTGCTCCAGCTGCCCGGCGAGAAGTGGGGCTTCATCATTCTGGCCATGGTGGTCATTCTGGTATTGGGTTTCTTCATCGACTTCGTTGAAATCTCTTTCATCATCGTGCCGATCCTTGCCCCGGTGGCGGAAGCTATGGGCATCAACATGCTCTGGTTCGCCATCCTGATCGCCATGAACCTGCAAACGAGCTTCCTTACGCCACCGTTCGGGTTCTCGTTGTTCTACCTCAAAGGCGTCGCACCGCCGGGAGTGCGAACGACCGATATTTATAAAGGCGTACTGCCCTTCATCCTGATACAGATGTTCGTGCTGGCGCTGATTGTGATTTTCCCTGAATGGTTTGGTATGAGCTCCTCATACTGACCCGAATAATGCCGGGCCCCTGGGCCCGGCATTTTTTTATCCGCCTATTTTCGCTCTTCGCTATCCTTCCAATAGTTTTCCTCTATTTTCAGCCAACCTGACAAAATCTCACTGTTTTCTATACTGAACGGACAACCGGCGATTCTCAGACTGGTATTCGGGAACCCTGGCGCGCGCGCATCGACAAAAACATTGATGTTGAGGTTATCAAGGGAGAGCGGAGTCCATGAACCAGAGCACTGCCCAGAAAACCCGTGACAACGGGCAAGAATCCAAAAGCCATGTTCTGACCCTGCCACTGGAAAATACCCACGTGGACCGGTCACCGCACACTTACGAGCGCTGGCTGATCGCCAAGCTCATGCGGATGGCGGGATCACCGCCGCTGCGCTTCCGGCTCTGGAACGGCGATGTGATCGAACCGGAGGGTCAACACGCGCAGTTCACCCTGCATCTGACCGACCCCAAAGCCCTTTACGCGCTGGTAACCAATCCCAACCTGGCGTTCGGAGACCTCTACAGCGCCGGTCGCCTGGAGGTGGAAGGTGACCTGCCGGACCTGATGGAAACCCTCTACCGGTCCGTTCACCAGGCGCGTCAGAAGTGGCCGAAATGGCTGGAGGCCCTGTGGCGCAACCACAACCCCCGATCCACCGGCATCCCGGAAGCCAAGGAAAACATTCACCATCACTATGATCTGGGCAACGAGTTCTATCAGCTCTGGCTGGACAGCGCCGAAATGCAGTACACCTGCGCCTACTACGAGACGCCGGATCTGAGCCTTGAACAGGCCCAGCTAGCCAAACTCGAGCACGTTTGCCGCAAACTCCGGTTAAAGCCCGGCATGACGGTGGTCGAGGCCGGCTGCGGCTGGGGTGGCCTGGCCCGCTACATGGCCCGCAATTACGGCGTGAAGGTCCACTCCTACAACATCTCCAGGGAACAACTCGCATTTGCCCGAGAAGAAGCTCGCAAGCAGGAACTCGATCATCTGGTGGAGTATATCGAGGACGATTACCGGAACATCAGGGGGCAATACGACGCCTTCGTATCCATCGGCATGCTCGAACATGTGGGCAAGGAGAATTACGAGGCCCTGTCCGAGTTGATCAAACGCAGCCTCAAGCCTGACGGCATTGCCCTGCTGCATAGCATTGGCCGCAACCGCCCGATGCTGATGAACGCATGGATCGAGAAACGCATCTTCCCGGGTGCCTATCCGCCGAGCATCGGCGAATTCATGCAAATCTGTGAGCACGGCGATTTTTCAGTCCTGGACGTCGAGAACCTGCGCCTGCATTACGCCCAGACCCTGAGTCACTGGATGGAGCGCTTCAACCAGAACGAGGACAAGGTCACTGCCATGTACGACGGCCACTTCACCCGGGCCTGGCGCATGTATCTGGCCGGTTCCATCGCCGCCTTCCGGGCAGGTTCTCTGCAGCTGTTCCAGGTGGTCTTCAGCCATGGCGACAATAACCAACTTCCCCGGAACAGACGGGATCTTTACGACTTTCCTGCGGCACCCGAGGAGGCCTGATGGACTACTACGACCTGATCATCGTTGGAGCCGGCCCGGCCGGATCCACCCTGGCCAGCGCCCTCGAAAACAGCGGCAAAAAAGTGCTGATCATTGATAAACAGAATTTCCCCAGGGACAAAACCTGCGCAGGCTGGGTTACGCCTGCCGTGATGGAGACCCTGAGCATTGACCCGGAGGAATACTCCCGCGGGCGAACCCTGCAACCCATCCGGCGGTTTCGCATCGGGATGATGGGCCAGCCGGCCGTGGAGAACGATCACGGCGACGTAGTCAGCTATGGTATTCGCCGGTGTGAATTTGACGACTACCTGCTCAGCCGCGTCAACGCTCCGAAACAGCTGGCCACGCCGGTCAAATCCATCGTTCGTAAAGACGGCAACTGGGTCGTCAATGACACCTGGGAAGCGCCTCTTATTGTCGGTGCCGGCGGTCACTTCTGCCCGGTTGCGCGATTGTTGGGGGATGGCCCCGGTGGCCATGAAACCGTTGTGGCGGCCAAAGAGGTTGAATTTGAAATGACACCGGACCAGGCTTCAGCCTGCCTGGCCCGGGGCGATACGCCCGAACTCTGGTTCTGTCGGGACCTGAAGGGCTATGCCTGGGTGTTCCGTAAGGGCAATTTCCTGAATATTGGCCTGGGCCGGGAAGACAACCACAAGCTGACAGGGCATCTGGAAGCGTTTGTCGAGGAAATGAAATCCACCGGCCGGATTCCACAAGACCTGCCCGGACGCTTCAAGGGCCACGCCTATCTGCTCTACGCCCATGCCGACAGACCCCTGGTGGACGACGGTGTGATGCTGATTGGCGACGCCGCTGGCCTTGCCTACACCCAGAGTGGCGAGGGTATACGGCCGGCGATCGAATCCGCCCTTCTGGCAGCCGATGTGATTGGCGAGGCCACCGACTACTCAGCCTCCTCCCTGCAGATTTACGGTGATGCCATTGCCGAACGCTTCGGCACTCGCGCCTCCGAGCCAGACCAGGGCTGGCAGGTTCCTGACTGGGTCAAGATGCCTCTGGCCAGCAGCCTGATGCGCTCCCACTGGTTTACCCGCAAGGTGGTTACAGAGAAGTGGTTCCTGCACCAGGAGGTGCCACCGTTGAAAGTTGCTGTCTGAGGCGAAAAGCAAAACCCGGGAGCACCTATCATGATGCTTCCGGGTTTCTTTCAGGGTCAGAACTCAGTTTGCAGTCAGTTCAATTACGTCGATGCTGTACAGCGTCGTGGTGCCGCTCACTTCGTTGCCAACCGCCAGCATTGGCTTACCGCTGGGGCTGTCATCCGCAGAAATGAACGCCAGGCCTTCCGGTCCAAGATCACCGGCCATACCCGCCTCCAGATCCGCCTGGGATACCGAAAAATCTCGATTATTCAGATATTGGACAAACTCCGGATTCTGGGGATTAGTAACGTTGTAGACCATGATGCCGCCAACTCGCTCCAATCCAATAAACGCGAAAGTCTGGCCATTGATTATGCCTACGGCCACCGCCTCCGGCTCAGGGCCCTTGTCGTCCGATCGATTGTCGAAGGAATTTTCGTCATTGTTGCCGTTGAAGTTGTCGGGGATCAGGCTAGCGGTGACTCGTTCGAATTCGCTGCCGCTGTCGAAAACACGCTGGCCGTCAGCGCTCCAGATACTGAATGAGCGTGCCCCATAGCTGTACAGGGTGTCGTATTCGCAGCTGTTTTCCACGTAGAACTTGACGTCGTCCACGTCCACATTGGTGTCACCGTTCAGGTCGCCGAGTTCAGCGGGCAGCTGTGATGGGTCGCAGCCGTTGCTGATGCCCATGGTGGAGGTGGTGTTGAGACGACCCAGGTTTTCGTCATCCAACAGATTGGTTATGGCCGCCAGCTCACCGGCTGGGTTCAAGGTCAGGTCGCCCATGCGGAATTCTTCGGTCCAGCCATCGTAATCCCGCGAATCACCCTCGTTGGCGGTGATGTAGTAGGTTTTACCGTTGTAGCCGTAGCTTGCGATGGCGTCGGGCATGTACATGCCTTTCACTGGCCAGTTGCGAATGTTGATACCGCTGTCACGGTTGCTGGCGTCCAGTTCGTTGCCGATGATGCTGTGGTCCTTGAAGCCAAGCGGCACGATGGCCGTGATTTCACCGGCAGCGATGTCCAGTTCGGCAACGGCGTTATTTTCCTGCAGGGCCACCCAGGCTTTGGTGTTGTCGATGGATACGGCTATGTATTCCGGCTCCATGTCCTGGGCCAGTGTGGCGCCTGGGCCGAAGACCCGCAGGCCCGCGGTTACCAGGTCGGCCTGGTCAGCATTGAAACCGGTGAAATCGGCGGTGGTCACGGTGGCAGACGCTACGCCGTTGGACAGATCAATAATGCTGACTGAGCCTTCAGGATCGACGCTATAGTCGTCACTCGGCTCGCCTTCGTTGGCAACCAGCACTTTCATGCCATCACGCGTGAAGGTCACCATGTCGGGCAGCGCGCCAACCACAACTTCACCAACTTTGTTGAGGTCCGTGCTGTTGTAGAACACAACCTTGCCATTTGCCTGCTTGTTCTCGGCTTCAATGGCCACTGCCACAAGATCACCATAAACCGCGACGCTATTTGCAGCAGCACCCTCAGCTGTGGCGTCAATCGTGCTCAGTTTCACAGGCATCGCTGGATCATTGATATCGAGCACATCGATCGTACTGGCGAGGGCATTCACTACGAATAGTCGCTGATTCGAGGGGTCGTGGGCGACAATCTCGGCAGCACTCTCGTCAAAAACCTCTCCTTCCGCCTGATAGGAGCCCACCACATTCAGCTCAATGAGCGTCTGACTGGTGCCAGGTGCACCGTCTGTGCCGTCGTCGCCGTCACAGCCGGCAAGGCCGAGAACTGTTGCCAGTATGGCGGTACCAAGGAGGGATTTACGCAGTTCCATATTCGCCTCGTCTTTTAAAGTGTGTTGGTTCACGACACACGTTATTGAGGCAAGGTGACATAACTGCGTCAGACAGAAGACAATCTGATGACAAACGCATTGCAGCGACAAAAAAATGGCGACCCCGCAGGGTCGCCATTCATTCAGCGCACTCGGCTCAGTGACCGAGGTAGCTGCGATACATCCACACCGTCTTCTCTTGCTGGGAGATATAGTCGCTCATCAGGGCAACGGTACCCTCGTCGTCCGCTTCACCGGCCAGACTGAGCAGTGTCCGCTGTTTGCCGATCAGCTTGGCAAAACTTTCGACAATGTTGTCCATCGCTTCCTTGCCGTCGGAAACATCTTTTCGCTCCGGCACTTCCGAACGCTCTATGTAGGTACTGTAGGCATGAGCCGGGCGATGGCCCAGCGTCAGAACCCGCTCTGCAATCTCGTCGATCTTGAGTAGCAGATCGTCGTAGAGCTCCTCGAACTTTACATGCAGCTCAAAGAAGTTGTCGCCTTTGATGTTCCAGTGGTAGCCGCGAACATTCATATAAAAGATCTGATAGTTGGACAGCAGATCATTCAGGGAATCAGCAAGCTTTGCCGTTTTCTCGGTATCAAGACCAATGAAATTCTTACCCATAACGCTTCTCCTTCGCGGTTATATAACAGGTTTATATATGAATATACGCCTGATCGGCGGACGTCAGGAAGTTTAGTTTGCTAATCTCGATGATAGGATTGATGAATGACACTATAGAAGAAGAAATAAAGATAGCCCTAACCTATCAATCATCTAAGTACATTTCATTTAACAATCATTCTCACCCGGCGTCTAATGATCGCATTAAAGAACGACACCGGAGACAATCATGAGCGCGTTAAAACTATTCGTACACAACCATGGCACGAATGGCGACCAGTCGCTGATAAAGACGGTAACGTTCGCCCTCACCCATTTTACCGTCGCTTTTACCGTGGCTTACCTGCTCACTGGTGACCTGCTCATCGGAAGCCTCATAGCCATGGTGGAACCGGCCATCAACACGGTTGCCTATTTCTTCCACGAAAAGATCTGGGCGCGGCGCCAGCGAAATGCAAGGGTTCCAGAGGGAACACTGAGCGAGGCGAGGCCTCATATCTGTTGATTCCTTTTAAGGGCCGGCTCAGACACCCGGCCCGCAATCGGTGCAACCCTCCTCTGGCGCCGGTCCGATGCTGAGGTTGCGGTTCAGGTCCTTGAGCGCGGTCCTCAGGCCTTCTTCGATAACCGGATGATAAAACGGCATTTCCAGCATCTCGGTGACGGTCAGCCTTCGCTGGGCAGACCATGCGAGCAGGTGGGCAATATGCTCCGCGGCCGGACCAAACATCTCTGCGCCCATGAACAGGCCGCTTCCATGCTCTCCATAAACTCTGAGTAGGCCCCGGTTCTTGCCGATAACCCGACTGCGGCCCTGATCCTCGAAGGACACCTCTCCAACGGCGAAACAGCCGCGGCAGCGCTCATCAACCTGGTGAATCGTCAGCCCCACCGTCGCAATCTGCGGATCGGTGAAGACCACGGCCAACGGCGTGCGGCGAAGCCCGGTTCGCACATCCGGGTATGACCCGGCGTTATCGCCCGCGATCCGGCCCTCGTCGGCTGCCTCATGCAACAGCGGCAGACTGTTATTGGCATCGCCTGCGATAAATATGTGGCTCTGGCCACAGCGCAGGGTATGGGGATCAAACAGGGGCCCTCCCTTTTTATCCAGCTCAATACCGGCGTTCTGGATATCCAGCCCGTCGACGTTAGGACGACGCCCGGTAGCCGCCAGCAGGTAATCGAAGGTTTCCGTCGTTGCACCGGCGTTGCCACTCTCAAAGGTAATGGCAACGCCCTCTTCAACACGTTCAACCTTCTTTACATCCGAATCCGGATCCAGAGGAAATTCTTCATTAAACGTTTTCAGCGCGTAATTCCGGATGGTTTCATCCTGGATAGGACCAACCGAACCGCCAACCCCGAACATACGGACACGCACACCCAGCCTGCTCAGGGCCTGGCCCAACTCCAGACCAATCACCCCCGGGCCAAAGACTGCCACCGAATCGGGAAGATCCTGCCATTCGAAGATATCGTCGTTTACAACCAGCCGATCCTTGGCATCTTTCAGGAACCCGGGAACATTGGGTCGGGAGCCAGTGGCGATGATGATACGCCCCGCCTCAACCTCGACATTGCCGTCGACGACCAGACGATTCGGGCTGGCAAACCGGGCGTGGCCTTCCATTCGATGCGCATCCGGAAACTTCTCGACCGAATCAATCACCGAAGCAACAAAGCGGTCCCGTTCGCTTCGCACCCTTTCCATCACCCGCTTTCCGTCGATCCTGATATCCCCGGCAGACACGCCGAAAAGCTCACCAAGCTGCATCTGATGAGCGTTATCAGCGGCCGCGATCAACAACTTGCTCGGCATACACCCGACTCTGGCGCAGGTGGTTCCATAATGGCCGCCTTCGATCAGCACAACCTTGTCGGTTAGTTTGCGCACGCGCTGGTAAGCCACCATACCGGCGGTTCCAGCTCCGATAATGGCAACGTCTACGGTTCGCTTTTCCATACAAGGGTCTCCTGACAGGCATTCCCGGAATCGGGAACAGGGAAGATTGGGACGGCTGTGCCCCCAGTATAGAAGCCGTGACAAGTTTCACCCACACGATGAA
Organism: Marinobacter sp. DSM 26671; assembly: GCF_900112835.1. NCBI lineage: Bacteria > Pseudomonadati > Pseudomonadota > Gammaproteobacteria > Pseudomonadales > Marinobacteraceae > Marinobacter > Marinobacter sp. DSM 26671. Next base: position 151,713 of record NZ_FONF01000003.1, read on the forward strand.
AAACGCACCGATTCCGCCTATGCTGTCAGACTTTTCAGGCAACGGACGTCTCAACGGAGGAATTGGGAAGATGCAGAGTTACTGGCCGGAATTTCTGACGGTAGCCTTTGTCCACCTGCTGGCAGTGGCCAGTCCCGGGCCGGACTTTGCCGTGATGCTCAGACAGGCTCTGTGCCAGACCCGGCGAAACGCGCTGCTAAGCGCCATTGGTATCGGCGGGGGCATTCTGGTGCATGTGTGTTATTCACTGCTGGGCATTGGCCTGCTGATCCAGCAATCGATCGTGCTCTTCAATGTTCTCAAGGTGCTGGGGGCACTTTACCTTGCCTGGATTGCCGTCCAGTGCCTGCGGGCAAGGGCCGGCGGCATTCATGTGGAACAGGATCCGACGGGTGGACAGTCCGGTATCGCAGCCCTGCGATTGGGCTTTCTGACCAACGCGTTGAACCCCAAGGCAACGCTGTTCTTTGTGTCCCTTTTCTCTGTTGTGATCAGCCCAGGCACACCCATTGTGCTCCAGGCCGGCTATGGCATTTACATGGCCCTGGCCACGGCACTCTGGTTCGCCATGGTTGCCATTTTCTTTACCCTGCCCCGCGTCCGCCGCGGGTTTAACCGGTTCGGGCACTGGCTCGACCGGCTGATGGGCGGCGTTCTCCTGTTGCTGGCCGGACAGCTACTGCTGTCTACAGTGAGCGGATCAGAGCCTCCGTCTGCGCCCATCCAAGACACGGATCGGTGATCGAACAGCCGTAGCGCAGATCTTCGCCGTCGTCCTGACGCCCCGGCTCCAGGAAGCTTTCCAGCATCAGACCCCGGATATGGTGGTTACCGGCGCGGCGCTGCGCCATCACGTCCTGGGCAATATCCAGCTGTCGTTCTGACTGCTTGCAGGCGTTGTCGTGACTGCAGTCCACCATGACGGCTGTGGACAATCCCGCCTCTGCCAGGGCGCCCACGGCCTGCTCAATGCTGGCCGCATCGTAATTGGTGATACCGCGGCCACCGCGCAACACCAGATGGGTGTCGGGGTTGCCCCGGGTGGTAATCATCACCGGCGCGCCTGTTGCCGAAACCCCAAGATGATGATGGGGATGGGACGCCGACTTCATGGCATTGGTAGCGACAGCGATACCACCATCGGTGCCATTCTTGAAGCCGGTCGGCATGGGTAGCCCACTGACTATCTCCCGATGCACCTGCGACTCGGTGGTTCGGGCACCAATAGCCGTCCAGCTCACCAGATCCCCGAGGTAATCCATGGCGAACGGGCTCAGGGCTTCGGTGGCCAGTGGCAGCCCCATGGCAGCCAGATTCAGGAGCAGGCGGCGGGAGCGACGCAGACCCTCATGCAGATCGCCTGCACCCGTGCGCTCGGGGTCGTACAACAGCCCTTTCCAACCCACCGTGGTCCGCGGCTTTTCCAGGTAGGCCCGCATAACGATAAGGAAGCGATCACTGACTTCATCCGCCAGGGCTTTCAGCTTTTCCCCGTATTCGAGTGCGGCCACCTCATCGTGGATGGAGCAGGGCCCCATGACGATCAGCGTTCTCGTGTCGCTGCCCTGCAGAATCCGCCGGATTGCCTGCCGGTGTTCATCGACCTGCCGGACAATGTCGTCGCTGGCCGGCATCTGAAGTTTGAGCTCCGCCGGCGTTGGCAGAACCACTTCTTCCCGGTGGGTGGCCGGTGATCCGACTACCTGGTGTGTCAGTTCAGTGTTCAAGGACATATTCATGTCAGTGCTTCCGTTTCCCTGCGTCAGAATCAAAAAAGCCCCGGCTGGTGGGCTACCAGTCGGGGCTTTTCGAGTCCGGTGGCAGCCTGGGTTTTCTGCCGGGCTGCCTTCCTCGTTATTCGTTCGATGAAGATCCTATGGGCGGCCCCGGCTCTGGCTAAAATAAAAGCCATAACCAAACCACCAGAAAAACACAGCAGCGACTGCAGCCGCCGGCTTGGCGCCGAAAGCTTGCAAAACATTCAATTGACAGGTCGCGTGTGTCGTCTTCATGCTTTTCAATATATACCCACGGTTTTCACCTTGGCAACCCGCATGCCGGAGTTTTTTCACCACCGACATCAGGGTTGGGAGCAATCAATGGTCTATTTTGTCCGACGATATCCTCTGCAGCTGGCCCTGGCGTTCTTGCTCGGGCTGATCTCCAGTCAGGTTCTGGCCCAGGCCGAGTCCCGCACCTACCAGCTCAACAACAGGCCGGGTGACGATGTGGCGGTGCAGATCCGCGAGCTCTATCAGGGCTCGCCGGTAACCGTGACTGCAAGGGGGCAACAACTGGTGGTGCGCGGCGAACCGCCCTTGCTGGAGGAAATCGGACGGCTTGTCGAAACGCTGGATGTAGCGCCAGTCCAGGTTCGGATCACCGTTCGCTCCAGAACCGACAGCGGCGGCAAGCGCTCAGGTGCAGGCATCTCCGCGTCCAACGGTCAGGCAGGAATATCCGCAGAGCGTCGCGTTACCAGTACCGGCAGCGCTCAGGAACGATCAGTGATCATGCAGGATGGCCAGTCGGCGCACATCACCTCGGGCCAGGTCCGGACAATCCCCGTCGCTGTTCGTGGTGGCCGAAATCCTGCTGCCTTTCTACAGCAGGTCGAAACGCGCAGTGGCTTTCTGGTCAGCCCCCAGGTTATTTCTGATCAGGCGGTCGAACTGAGCATTGTTTCCTTCGAGGAAGAACCGGCAAACCTGGACGGCTACGAAACGGAGGCGGTGGTCACCATCCGGCGTGTGGAGCCGGGACAGTGGGTAACACTGGGAAGCACCGCAACCCGATCAACCCAGGAGCGCAGTGGCATTACCTATCAGGTGAACAGCAGTCGGTCCGAGAACCGGAGTTTTGAAGTGCGGGTCGACGTTTTGCCCTGATATCAGGCGTGGCGCTTGCCCAGCAGGACCTGCTTGGCTTCGTTCAGTTTGGCCGCCAGGTAGTCGTTCCCGCCGCGATCCGGGTGCAGTTTCTGCATGAGCCGGCGGTGGGCCATCACGATGTCCTCCTCGGCACAACCGGCTTTCACGCCGAGGATATCGCAGGCTTCGCGCTCTGACATCTGGCCGACCAGATCAGCGCCCGGACCAGCGTGATCGTTCCCCTGCGCATGCCCGTCTTCCCGCTGTTTCGACCCCATGAACCGGTTGATTTCAGGGGCAAACTTCAACAAGGCGGGGAGTTTGCGCAACAGCGGAATAACGGCCGCCACCGCCGCTGTAAGCACATGGATCCGGCCCGTTAGCACCATAAACACCAGCAGTGCGCCGCCCACGACCAGGATAACTTTCCAGGTGGCCGCCTTCTTCTTTTCGGCGGACAACGCACCCCATTGTTTCAGAATCACAAACACGGCGGCTGCCAACGCGATTCCCAGAATCCACTGCATTGTTGATCCTCACCCTGAATACCGTCGTAATTCTGTCACTGTCGCCTGTTACATTACCAGTGCCCTGCGCGGAAAACCCCCCGCCAAGAAAACGACCATGATATCTGTCAAATCTGACCAATCCGAAGTCTAGATAGAAATACTTACAACCCGGTGACATTAGCGACCCTGTTTTGTAGGATGCTATGCTTCCCAAAATCTGACACAGATCCTCAGGACCCGAATCATGCGCACTGCTTCCCGCTTTCTGATCGTCATTATATTTCTCGGCGTAGTGCTCGGAGGCATCTTCGGCTACAAATTCTACCAGTTTGGCCAGATGCAAGAGCAGATGTCCCAGCCCCAACCGCCCGCGCAGATTTCCGCCGTTGAGGCTCAGAACGAAGCCTGGACACCGGCCATCAAGGCCGTGGGCAGTGTTGAAGCCATTAACGGCATCCGGGTGGCCAATGAGGTACCCGGTGTGATTGAGGCCATCAATTTCGAATCCGGCGACGTGGTCAAACAGGGCGATGTATTGATCCGCATTGACGCCGCCATTGATGAGGCTGCCCTTCGCACTCGCCGTGCCGAGGCGCAACTGGCCGAGCAGGAATTCAAACGGGTATCCGACCTGTTACCCAAGCGCGCAGTGTCGCAGTCCCAATACGATGAAGCCAAGGCCAATTTCGACGCCGCCCGCGCGCGGGTCAATGAAGCCGAGGCCCAGTTGAGCAAGAAAATTATCCGCGCGCCCTTCGATGGCACGCTCGGTATCCGGATGGTCGACCAGGGCGAATACATTGCCACCGGCACCCCAATTGTCGAGATCAACATGCTGGATCCGATTTATGTCGACTATACCCTGTCCGAGAAAAACCTGCCGAACGTAGCAACAGGCTATCCGGTGGTCGCCACCGTCGCAGCTGTTCCGGAGCAGGATTTCGAGGGTTCCGTCAGCGCAATCAACACCTCGGTTAACCCGGAGACCCGGACTGTCCGGGTTCGCGCCACGCTGTCTAACCCGGACAACCTCTTACGCCCTGGCATGTTTGCCACCGTATTGACGCAGCAACCGGAAGACAACGAGGTAGTCACGGTGCCGCGCACCGCCATCTCCTACAACACTTACGGCGACTTTGTGTTTGTCGTTGAAGAGAATGACGACGGGAATCTGGTGGTTAATCGTCGCACGGTAACCACCGGCGAAACCCGCAACACCCGCGTAGCCGTTCTGTCCGGGCTGGAAGCTGGTGAAACCGTTGTAGAGAAGGGGTTGCTGCGCCTGCGCGCAGGTCAGAAAGTTGCCATTCAGGACGAAGAGCAGAAGCAGGGGGCGTCTGAGTAATGCGCTTCACCGACATTTTTATCCACCGTCCCGTACTGGCGACGGTGGTCAGCCTGCTGATTCTGCTTCTGGGCGCCCGCGCGGCCATGGAAATGGAAATCCGGCAGTACCCTGAGCTTGAAAGCACCACGGTGACCGTGACAACGGCCTACCCCGGTGCCAGCTCCGACCTGATCAAAGGCTTTATTACCACGCCGCTGCAGCAGGCCATTGCCGAGGCGAGTGGCATTGACTATCTCACATCCACAAGCTCGCAGGGCACTTCCACCATTGAAGCCAAAATGGTGCTGAACTATGACGCCAACGCAGCCCTTGCTGAAATCCAGGCGAAGGTGGCGAGCCAGCGCAACGTTCTGCCGGCGGAGGCCCAGGACCCGGTCATCACCTCCACCACCGGTGACTCAACCGCCCTGATGTATATCGCCTTCTACAGTAACGAGCTGGCGGTGCCCGAGATCACCGACTACCTGACCCGCGTTGTCCAGCCCCGACTGCAGGCGCTTTCCGGTGTCGGCAAGGCCGAACTGCTGGGGCGTAAATTTGCCCTTCGGGTTTGGCTGGATCCGGAGCGCCTGGCGGCCGTCGACATGACACCGCAGGAGGTAGTCGCAAAGCTCCGCGCCAACAACTACCAGGCTGCCGTAGGTAACACCAAGGGCACCTACACCGAAATCAGCATGACCAGCGACACCGACGTCGCTGATCCGGATGCGTTCCGCAACCTGGTCGTCAAACAGTCCGAAGGCACCCAGATCCGACTGCAGGACATCGCCCGAGTCGAACTGGGCTCGGAGACCTACGATCAACTGGCTCTTTACAAGGGACAGCCTGCCACTTACGTGGCGATTGAACTGGCCCCCGGAGCCAACCCGCTGACCGTCGCCGGCCTGGTGAAGGGCGAGCTGCCGGACATCGAAAGCCAACTACCTTCGGGCCTGGATGTTCGCCTGGCTTACGACGCCTCAGACTTTATCGAAGATTCCATCAACGAGGTTATCCAGACACTGCTGGAAGCCATGATCATCGTTCTGGTGGTGGTGTTCCTCTGCCTCGGCTCGGTTCGGGCTTCGATTGTTCCGTCGGTTGCGGTGCCGCTGTCACTGATTGGCGGCGCCTTCATCATGTTGATGTTCGGTTTCTCGCTGAACCTGCTTACCCTGCTGTCGATGGTTCTCGCCATCGGTCTCGTTGTGGATGACGCCATTATCATGGTAGAGAACGTTCACCGGCACATTGAGCAGGGAGAATCCCGTTTTGACGCCGCAATCAATGGTGCGCGGGAAATGGCGGTTCCCATCATTGCCATGACCACCACCCTGGTGGCGGTGTACGCCCCGATCGGCTTCATGGGCGGGCTTGTTGGCTCCCTGTTTACGGAGTTCGCCTTCACGCTGGCCGGTACCGTGGTTATTTCCGGCATTGTTGCCCTGACGCTTTCTCCGATGCTGTCGGGCAAGGTTCTCAAACCCCACGGCAACCCGGGTAAATTCGAAAACCTGGTAGAGAAAACGTTCAACGGCCTCGCCGCCACCTACAAGTCGGCCCTGAGCTCACTGATGCAAACCAAGTCGGTCGTGGTTTTCTTCGCCGTCGTGGTGCTGGGCTCAATCTATTTCATGGTCTCCATGAGCCAGAACGAGCTGGCTCCCACCGAGGACCAGGGCATTCTGTTCTATCAGGGCCTTGGCCCACAGACGTCGACACTGGATTACCTGCTGGAGCACGGCGATGAAATCCAGGAGCGTATGTCGACGGTTCCGGGCTACAACGAAGACTTCATGATCATCGGGATCACCGGCCCGAATGCCGTATTCGGTGGTTTCAAGATGGCGCCCTGGAGCGAGCGGGAAATCAGCCAGTTTGAGGCCCAGCCCAAACTTGATGCCGAGCTCAAAAACGTCACCGGGCTGCAAACCGCAGTCTTCCCGCGCCCCTCACTGCCGGGCTCCGGCGGCGGTTTGCCGTTCCAGTTCGTAATCACCACCGGTAACAACTATGAACAGCTGGACCAGGTGGCTGACGAACTGCTTGGCAAAGCCATGGGCAGCGGTAACTTCATGTTCCTGCAGAAGTCCATCAACTTTGATCGTCCGATCACGCGTATCAACGTTGATCGGGACCGGGTGGCGGACCTTGGCCTGTCCATGCAGGACGTCGGCCAGAGCCTGTCGAGCATGCTCGGAGGCGGCTACATCAACCGTTTCAGCATGGAGGGCCGTTCCTATCAGGTTATTCCGCAGGTGGATCAGCAGTTCCGGCTGGACGCCCAGGCACTCAATGAGTACTACATTCGGGCAGACAACGGCGAACTGGTGCCGCTGGGCAGCGTCGTCAGCTTCACCCAGGACGTTGAACCGTCCAACCGGACCCAGTTCAACCAGCAGAACTCGCTGACCCTTCAGGGTGTGGTTATGCCCGGGGTGGCCGCTGGCACTGCCATGGATTTCATGGAGCAGACCGCCGCCGAAGTGTTCCCGCAGGGTTACACCTACGACTACACCGGCCAGACACGACAGTTGGCCACCCAGGGCAGCGCATTGATGGTGACCTTCTTCCTGTCGCTGCTGGTCATCTACCTGGTTCTGGCAGCCCAGTTCGAAAGCTGGCGGGACCCGTTCATCATCCTGGTTTCGGTGCCCATGTCGGTAGCCGGGGCAATGGCGTTCATCGTGCTCGGGTTTGCCACCATGAACATCTATACCCAGGTGGGTCTGATCACGCTGATCGGGGTGGTGTCCAAGAACGGTATCCTGATTGTCGAGTTCGCCAACCAGTTGCAGAAGGAGCGTGGGCTTAACAAAGTGGACGCGGTCATCGAGGCTGCCGCCATTCGTCTGCGGCCAATCATCATGACATCACTGGCGCTGATCTTTGCCATGGTGCCTCTGCTGATTGCCATCGGTCCAGGTGCAGAAAGCCGCTTTGCCATCGGCCTGACCATCAGCGCGGGTCTTGGTATCGGCACCCTGTTCACTATCTTTGTCTTACCGGCGTTCTATATCCTGTTGGGCCGTGATCATCATGGCTCAGCCTCCGAGGAATACGGTAACGGCTCCGGACCTGAGGAAAAGTCAGCTCCGGCCCACTGATAGGAAGCAAGGTATCAGGCCCGGCCACGACAACGTGCGCCGGGCCTTTTTTTGCATGAGACAATCACGTCTCTACAAGTTCCTCCGCGGACGCAACGCTGTGTCGCAGCAGGTTACGTCGCCATTGGACGGTTTCGCTGGGCAGCTCCCCAAAATGCTCCCGGTACATGGCGGCAAATCGGCCAAGGTGGGAAAATCCTTCATCCGCAGCGTACCAGGAGATGTGTGGCACCTCACACTGACAGTCAACCAACCGTTCCCGAACCCGGGTCAATCGAGCCCTCTGATAGAACCGATAAGGCGTAATACCCGTTTCCCGCTTCATCAGGTAGTAGAGATTCCGCTCGCTGACCCCGGCGTAACTTGCCAGTTCCTTGAGGTCGAACTCCCAGGCAGGATCCTGCATGATTTTTTCGACGACGCGTTGCAAACGGCGGTCAAGGGTGCGTTCGGAACACACAGCTGCCTTCCCGGGTGTCCAGGGCGTTTTCATAGTCTCGAAAAGACGATTGGTCAGTCGTTTGGCCTGAACATCATCGCGGACAAAGTGCAAACGGTCCAGGTAACAGTTGATCATGACCTCCAAAACGGATAGCCAAGCCTTGGACGGTAGAAGAAGCGAATCATCAAGAGCACCATTGTTTGGTTTCAAAATGATGACTTCAGTCTTGGGCGCCAAGCGGAGTTCAAACCTATCCTCGGGACGGGCAAGGAACAGCTGATATAGGCTGCCCCAATCTCCACCTTGAGTGGCGATTTCGGGCATGCCACACCCCGGAAATAGGAGTACCGGATCCGAGGTTCTGCAGCCCGAAACGTCCATGCCCTTCCCGGCTCTCAGCGAGATCACATGCCCAAGCTCACTCTCAAGCACCGATATGGCACCTAGCCGTCCGCTGCCCGAGTGGAGCCGACAAAGTATGTCATCGCAGCCAGACAGCTCGCGCAAAGCGGCGAGCCATTCATCCAATGAGGCATTGTTCAGTCTCAGGTATGCGTCCAGAGCCGACTTTCGAGCTATAGGTCCCATAAATTCCCGCGTGGAAAGCCTGGGGTACTTCTATCGGAGGCCGCGCCGTTTCACTAGCCACATTTTGCAAGACCTTAATTATTACAAGGTTATTTACTGTTATCTTGATATTGATCAATCAAATCATTGTTCCATGTGCCCCAGGGGGCCGGTCGGGCCAGCAGGTACCCCTGGCCCCGGTGACATCTCAACTCGCGCAGTTTGTTTTGCTGCTCACTGCTCTCTATGCCTTCCGCAACCACCTCCAGATCCAAAGCATCTGCAATCGCCAAAATGGCAGAGACGATACGCGAATCTCGCGATTCCCCACCCAGTCTTTGAGTAAACTGACGATCAATTTTCAGCACCTGAACCGGCAGCGTATGCAGATAGGCCAGAGAGGAATAACCGGTCCCAAAGTCATCAATGGCGACAACTACCCCATGGGCACCGAATTCACGCAGCTTATCGAGGCATTGATGGGAAAGATTCATCAAATGGGTTTCGGTAATCTCGATTTCGGGACGCCATCCCACTGCTCGAATTCTCTCGAACAGTGGATTCAAGAGGGCTTCAAGACGGGAGTCCGTGATCTGCCGGGCCGAAATATTGAGAGCGAGCCTCAGACCACGGAGAAATGAGGCAGGGAATTCGGAGAGATCCGACTCAATGCAACGGACCAAATGCTCTGTGAGCTCATGGATATGGCCTCGTTGTTCGGCGATCGGCACAAAATCAGCGGGTGACACAACGCCAAATTCAGGGTGAGTCCAGCGCAAAAGTGCCTCCAGCCCGGCCATCTTGCCGGTATCGAGGTGGTACTGTGGCTGGTAAACAACCGTGAACTCCTCCGGTGCCGTTTTCAGTGAAACAATTAACGCCTCGGATAGCAGCTCGGCCTGCCGACCCTGTTCGGTGTCGATCGCATCGTAAATCCGGAAACAGGCCCGCCCCGCAAGCTTTGCTGCGTACATGGCCCGATCCGCGTTCTGCAGAAGCTCGGATGCCTGACTGCCATGGTCCGGATAAACGGCGGCGCCAACAGATGACGACAAAAAGTACTCGCGATGATCGACAATTACTGGCGCCCTGAAGCTCTGAACCATCCGCTGACACACGCTCTCGAGGTCATCATCATTTCGCAGCTCGATAATAGCGGCAAATTCGTCACCCGACAGGCGGGCCACGACGTCCCCGCGGCGAAGCACACTCTGGATACATAGAGCTGCCTGCTGCAAAACCCGGTCACCACAATCATGTCCATGCAAATCGTTTACGGACTTGAAGAAATCCAGGTCGATATAGAGCACCGCAAACGCCTGACCGTCCTGTGCCCTCTGTGAGACACGTGCCTTCAGAAACTCCTGAAACAGCGCGCGATTGGGCAGCTCGGTCAACGGGTCGTAATAGGCTAGCGAGGCGAGGCGCTCATCGTCAGCCGTCATATCACCGACATCCATGAAAACACCGGCGTAAAACCGATGGTTTTCGTGCTCCACCGGATAGATCGTCAACCACTGTGGATAGGTCTCGCCGTTCTTGCGACGATTCCAGACCAGTCCCTCCCAGCGCCCCTTATGACCAATGGCCCTCCACATGGATTGATAGAACTCGCGGGAGTGAAATCCCGAGCTGAGCACCGAAGGGGGTTGGCCAAGCACCTCGTCCGTCCGGTAGCCGGTGACTGAACGGAATTTCTCGTTCACGTAAAGAATCCTTGGCTCCCTGGTTGCCAGCATGATGGCTTTTGGGTGGTTGTCGACGAGAGCCCTGAAATCTTGTTGTTGTAATGCCTGCATGCACTGCTCACTCCTTTTTAGCAGCCCTGAATCATGTCCGATCAGTTCCACCCAAAAGCATAAGCAGTATCTGTCGCCAACCTAGCCACATATTGCAAAAGACGAGAAACTACCAGGGGAAACCGCAAATAGATGAACATATTTTCATTTATTGCAATAACCGGATATTCAGGACAAAAGAACGGGTTGATAGTAGGCCAACAACGAGAAAAACACTGACCCGTGCAAGGAAACGCCATGCGAGTCAACGAACCGGTCACTCAGAAAGAACAGGTTTACCCGGACCACTACCACCTGATCACCACCACCGACCTTCGCGGCAAGATCACCGCAGCAAACGAAGAGTTTGCCGAAGTCGCTGGCTATACGATTGACGAACTGGTCGGCCAGCCCCACAACCTGATACGGCATCCGGACATGCCGCCGGGGGCATTCGAAAATCTCTGGCAAACCATTAAATCCGGCGAATCCTGGCGGGGAATGGTGAAGAACCGCTGCAAGAACGGCGATCATTACTGGGTGGACGCTTTTGTTACGCCAATTCGCAAAGACGGCGAGATTGTTGAGTTCCAGTCTGTTCGCACACGCCCCCGACCAGATCAGGTTGCCCGGGCGGAGAAACTCTATTCGGCCTGGAAACAAGGCAAAGTCCCCCGCAGATACCTTGCAGTCAGTCCGCCCCTGGCATTGAAACTGGGCTGCCTGTATGGACTGCTGGCGGTTGCCCTGCTCTGGTTCGGACTTTCAGAGCTCGCCCTGTCCCATCTAGTGACATTGCAAGGGCTGCTGCTGGCAGTATTCGCGGTACTGGTCTGGCTTACCCTTCCTGTGATGCGCAGCGCCAGATCGGCTTGTACCGAAACCCACCCGGCCATGCCCTGGATCTATACCGGACGCAGGGATGAAGGTGCCTGGATCGAATTTGATCGCCAGAAAAGGGATGCCGTTCTTCGGGCCGTTTCCGCCCGCATGCACGCCAATGCGGGCAAGCTCCACGGCCGGAAACAGCGGACCGTCGAGTGGGTCGCCAACTCTGTGGCCAGCATCCGGAGCCAGCAGGGCGATATCCAGGACATAACCCGTGCTTTTGAGGAGCTGGCGGAAAGCGTGCGACGGGTCAGCGAACTGACCGCACGGACCCACGACGCAACGGACGACGCGCGCCAGTCAGCCAACCAGTGTCGCGGACAGATGACATCCATGAATCAGTCGCTGTCCGAGCTCGGCGGGCAGCTCTCTGTGGCCAATGACCGCATGCAGGCGCTGTCCGAAAAAAGCGATGCCATTGGCATGGTTCTGGATGTGATCTCCGACATCGCCGAGCAGACCAATCTGCTGGCTCTCAATGCCGCCATCGAAGCGGCGCGAGCCGGCGAATCAGGTCGCGGCTTCGCCGTGGTTGCCGATGAGGTTCGGGGGCTGGCCCAGCGAACCCACGAATCCACCCGCAAGATCGATGAGATGATTGCTGCCCTGCAAAGCGAAACCCGTGAGGTGGTCGAGGTGATCAACAACGGCACCCACTGCTGTCAGCAAACGGCAGGCATCGCCAATGAGGCCAGCGAGACGCTGGAAGCGACCCTCAGAGATGTGGATCTCATTACTTCCTGCACCCATGAGGTAGCCGGCGCTACCGAACAACAGGCGGCCTTGAGCGTTCAGGTGGAACGTCAGGCAGCACGACTCCTGGAACTCGGTAACCGCTCTGTCGAGAGCAGCGAAAACGCCCGGGAAGAGTCGGAACACCTCGGCAATAACGTGGATCAGGCCCAGTTGCTGACCAGCCATTTCCTGCAGATGCTGTGTGACCGACTGTTGCCGGCGCCGGAATCCGGGAAGCGTCAGCGATTCCCCGAGCCGACGCAATAGGGTAGGCTGGCGATCATCCCTTTGAGCAACCGTGGAAGATCGCTGAGACCGTGACTCTTGGAACCCTGTTCTGGCTATTCGTGGCCGGATTCGCTGTCTGGTACTGGTGGCGCGCCAAAGCCATCAAGGATTTCGTGCTCCAGGCAGCGCGTCGCTATTGCAAAAGCATGGACGTGATGCTGCTGGATGATGCGGTATTCCTCCGTGGTCTATGGTTCAAACGCGACGATCAGGGGCGGATCCGAGTCTGGCGCCGCTTCCTGTTCGATTTCACATCCACCGGTGAGGAGCGCTACACCGGCCGTATCATCATGCTGGGCCAGCGCATCCAGCATATGGAGCTGGAACCCCACCGGTTTTCCTGAATACGCAGCCTTCCTGTCCTCACCCATTTGGGCGATTCCTGATCGCTCCTGACATACCAATAATCGACAACGCATCGACGACCGTCGGCTGCCTGATGCAGCCGTCAACAAAAACAACAGGAGTCACACATGCGTATTCGATTTACCACAGCAGTTGTGCTGGGGCTGGCCTTGCTGTCCGCCTCATTTTCAAGCCACGCCGGCTACACCCAGACCCGCCACCCGATTGTCCTGGTTCACGGCGTCACCGGGTTCAACACCATCGGCGGCCTGGTGAACTACTTCCATACCATTCCCTGGAATCTTGAGCGCAGTGGCGCACAGGTCTATTCCGCCAGCGTGTCCTTCGTCAACAGCAGTGAGCAGCGGGGCCAGCAACTGGCGAACTACGTCAACAGCCTCGGCCATTCCAAAGTCAACCTGATGGCCCACAGCCAGGGCGCGCCTACCTCCCGGGTGACTGCAGCCCTGATTCCTCACCGTATTGCCTCAATCACCTCCATCGACGGCGTTAACAAGGGCTCCAAAGTGGCCGATGTGGTCCGGGGAATCCTTCCGCCGGGTAGCTATGTCGAAGGCGGCGCCAACGCCATCGCCAACGCCCTGGGCGATCTGATCAATGCCTTGTCCGGAGCAGACAACCCTCAGAACGGGCTGGCGGCGCTGGAGACCCTCACCACACCTGGTACAACCAGCCTGAACGATGCCCTTGGCTGGAAAGGCGTGAACCGGAATAGCTGCGCCGGAACCAGCGAGGATGTCTGGATAGACGGCAATCGCATCAAGTTCTTTTCCTGGACCGGCCGGGGCGTGTGGACCAATGCGTTCGACATTACCGACCCGTTCCTGGGTATCACTTCACTGGCCTTTGGCAGCGAGCCCAACGACGGGCTGGTAGGCGTCTGCTCAACCATGATGGGCCGGGTGATCGGCACCCACTACGACATGAACCACGTGGACGCCATCAACCACCTTCTCGGAGCCCGTTCTCTGTGGACCAACCCTGTCACCCTTTACCGCACCCAGGCCAACCGGCTTAAAAACCGCGGTCTGTGAGGTGACCATGAAGCGGACATCCATCGAAGCGCGTCGGTGGCTGTTCCCGGGTGCACTGGCGGCCGTCCTGGTCGCCGGTGCTCTCTGGTATGGCCTTGCCGGAACAGCCCAGACAAACGCCGAAATTTCGGCTTCAATGCCACCATCATCCGCGGCCCCGGCGAAGTCGCCAACGCCAGCATCCGAGCACAGCGCCAAAGCGGTCCCGGAAGAGCCTTCTTCGGGACAGGAGCAATCCCGAACTCCTGATTCCCTCGGGCCGACCCCGTTTGCGGCGTCGCTATCAGGGACACAAATTGACGGCGCCCTGACAGCCGATAACAACGGCGAGCTGGTTATCAATCTCCGGGTGCGTGACTTTTTCGATTACTTCCTCAGCACGGTCGGCGAGGTGACTCCGGAAACAGCTATTCAACAGATCGAAACCATGGCCAGGAACCACTTGCCTGAGCCCGCTTCCACCCAGGCGCTGGCGCTCCTCGATGAGTATCTCGCCTATAAACAGGCGTCACTGCAGGTCCTGCAAACCCGACTCGACCCAGCCCGAACAGAGGATCCGGGCTATCAGCTGACGGCGCTGGGCGATGCCCTGGCACAGCTGAAACAACTGCGCGCCAGCACCTTCAGCCCTGATGCCCACCGGGCTTTCTTCGGGCTTGAGGAGGCTTACAGCGAATACACACTGGCGACACTCGCCATTCAGCAGCGCACAGACCTGAGCGAACAGGGCAAACAGGCACTCGTACAGTGGCACCGCAATCAGTTGCCCGAGGAATTGAGGACAACCGAAAAACACCTTCACGCGAGCAGCCGACAACAACAGGCCCGGACAGCCGCCATTGAATCTGCCTCGTCTGCGGAAGCCGCCGGCAGGCAACTGGAAGAGCTTGGCGTGGGTCCGGACGGTGTCGAGAGCGTCGTAAAGTATCTCAAGCAGCGTAAGCGCTTCGACCAGCGCTTCGATGCGTTCCGGGAAGCGATGGAACGGGAGGAATCCTCGGGTCTGGCCGAGGCCGACATCCAGGAACAGCAAGAAGCTCTGCTGGAACAGCATTTCCCTGATGAGCAGGACAGAACCTGGGCACGGCTGAAGATGCTCGGTAACGGCTGACCGGAATGTGCTCGGGTTCGCGAAGCCAGTCGGCCGGGGCGGATACAATCCAGAAACCTGCCCGACACTGGAAACGGCCATGACAACCGAGCAGATCAGACAACAACAGGCCGCCGGATTTCGGAACCTGCGCTTTGCGCCCGATCTGGAGGAGGCTTACCGGCGAACCCGGTCCGGACTGATCCGACAGCGAGCCCGGCCCGTTTCAGTGGCCGGCCTGCTCCTTTTTTTGATCTACGCGGTTATGGATGCACTGACCCTGCCGCCAGAACTGGCTCAGGTCACGGTCTCCATCCGGCTCGCCGTCACCTGCCCGGTGATTGCCTCAGTTGTCTGGCTCGCCTACCGCGCGTCTCCCTCGGACAGGCTCTTCGAGCGCATCTATACCCTGGCCTACCTGGTAGGTGGCCTGAGCGTGGTCGCAATCATAGCCGCCGCGCGACAGGTTGCCTTTCCGCTGCCCTACGAGGGCATGATCCTGATGCTCATGTTCGGATACTTTGCCATGGGGCTGCCGTTCTTCAGCGCGTCCATGGTCTCGCTTGTTCTGATCGTAGGCTATCTTCTGACCGAACTCTGGAGCGGTATGTCCGGCTCCGACATCGCGACTAACCTGTTTTTCCTGACCACGGCCAACCTTATCGGCATGGTTGGCGCGTGGACCAGTGAATACCGCCACCGAGCGCACTTTCTGGACCGTAAGCTGCTGGATCACATGCATCAGGCGGCCCGCGACGAGAGCCGGCGAAAAACGGAACTGATCACCGCAGCCAGCCATGACCTGCGCCAGCCTCTGAACGTGATCGACATAACGCTGGAAAGCCTGTCACCAAGCAAACACGGCCCCGCAGCGCACCCGGCCACCCAACAGTTGAGGGACATGATTCGTCATCTCCGGCGCCTGCTGGGCACCGTATTCGACAGCGCAAGGCTCAACGAGGGCATGGTGCAAGCCGTTATCCGACCAACCACACTGGCACCGGTATTCCGGGATCTCAACGATTTGCTGGCGGACTCGCTTGGCAATAACAAGATAGAGGTTCGGATTGACCACCCGGGTAGTGATCTTCAGGTTATGGCGGATCCATCACTGTTGTCGCGGATCCTCCAGAACCTGATATTCAATGCGGTGCAACACAGCGGCGGTACTGAAGTTACCCTGTCAGCAAAAGCCATGGGCTCACATGTGTTGCTGGAAGTCGCGGATAACGGCATCGGCCTGCCATCCGGGCTGGTGGATAACCTGTTCTCACCCTACGTGAGAGGCGCAGGCCCCAGTGAGTATCCGGGTCTCGGACTTGGCCTGACCATTGTTCAGGAATTTGTTGCGCTGATGCGGGGAGAGTGCGGCGCCGAGTCGAAGTCTGGCGGGGGGTCTGTGTTCTGGGTCCGGCTTCCCGCGGCCGTCACAACCACCCACGAGCCCGCGCCAGATTCACGCATTCTGTCCGGTTGTGAACACCAAGCTGGGTAAAAATCGCCTTGAGATGGGTTTTCACCGTGTGCTCCGTCAAATTCAGGCTCTGGCAAATCCGTTTATTGGGAAAGCCCTGGGCCAACAACAGGAGCACGTCCATTTGCCTCGGGGTCAACGACAGCCCCGGTGCCACAGGATCGTTACCGCCAGGGAAATACCCCTCACCGCGGCTTACAGAGCGGACCATGCTCACCAGCGCCGACCGCCCGGCAGATTTCGCCAGAAAGCCACTGGCACCGGCTGCCTGCGCAGCTCTTACCGTGGCTTCGTCTTCACTGCTGGAAATGATCACCACCGGAGGTGGCTCCCTATGGCTTGCCAGCCTGGGTAACAAAGCCAACCCTGTTTCGCCCTGCAAAGCGATATCGAGCAGGATCAGCTGAAAATCGTCCTGACGGACCAACAAACCCGAGGCGCCCTCAACGGTGCTGGCGATCACAACGGATTCGGCCAAGCCCTCCTGACGGATCAGGCCCGCCAACCCCTGGGAAAAAAGGGCATGGTCATCGACCAGCAACACCTTCTTCATGGGAACTGGTCGTGCGCCCGCAGCAGGGGCCTGCCCGGCTTTCGATGTTATGGCATCCATGGATGTGCCTCTGCCCGCTGTGTTTATTTTTGTTACGGCGGATGCGTCACTATAGGCCAGCCGAACGCTGCGCTCCGCGCACTGCTTAACATTTTTTTACAGGGACCTGCGGCCTTGCGTCCCAATGTGTAGGCAGTGAAACACAAATGTCATATTTCTGAAGCATCCTTCCAGCTTCTCAACCAACTGTCTGGTAAGGGTTTTTCGAAAGATGCCGCGATTCACACGGATGACTGCAACACTCCCGGGACTGCTACTGCCCGCTCTTATGGCCTTTCAGGCCCAGGCCTATGACCTGGAAATTCACGGTTCCAATACCGTCGGCGCTACCCTGGCGCCAATTCTGGTTACCGGCTATCTGGAAGAGCATGGCGGCGGACAGGTTGCAGCCAGGGGTACCGGCGTGGAAAACGAAAAAATCCTGCGAGCGCCTGTGAACAATCGGGCGGCCGAGGTGCTGGTTGCAGCGCACGGATCAAGCACCGGCTTCAAGGCGATGGCCGCAGGCAAGGCCGACATCTGGGCCTCTTCCCGCCCGGTAAAACCGCAGGAAGCAGAGCAATTTCGCGCCCGGGCGGACCTCACTGCGCCCGAGAGCGAGCACGTTATTGCCATTGATGGCCTGGCCATTCTGGTGCACCCGTCCAACCCCGTAAGCAAAATGAGCATCGAAACCCTGGGCCGCGTATTCTCCGGGCAGATCCGGAACTGGTCTGAGCTGGGCGGCCCGGACCGCCCGATTCATCTCTACGCCAGAGATGACCGTTCCGGAACCTGGGACACCTTCAAATCCCTGGTTCTTGGAAAACAGTTCGAACTGGACAGCAACGCCAGGCGCTACGAATCCAACGACCAGCTGTCGGATGACGTAAGCAAGGATCCCTCGGGTATTGGTTTCTCGGGCCTCGCCTCAGTGCGTAACAGCAAACTCCTGGCGATCTCGGAAGGCAATGCCCCGGCGCTTCACCCCAACCAGCTCACCGTTGCCAGCGAGGATTATCCGCTATCACGACGCCTGTTCATGTACACGCCCGGGAGTGACGTCCCGCCACTTTCCGCAGGTCTGATTGGCTTTGCCCTCGGCCAGCAAGGCCAGGCACTGGTTGCAGAATCCGGATTCATCTCCCAGAACCCCATCGCGGTCAAGCCGGAATTCGACGAATCGACGCCCGAGAGTTTTCGCCGCCTGACCGGCAACTACCATCGCCTGACGGTCAATTTCCGTTTCTCCGAAGGCCGGACCAAGCTCGACAACAAGGCCCGCCGGGACCTGCAGCGAGTTCAGCAGTATCTGAACCAGAACGGCCGATCCGCTGACGACCTGTTACTCATCGGGTTCGCCGACACCCAGAGCCATGAATTACGTGCCCAGATGATTTCCGAGCTCCGGGCCCTGTCGGTCCGCAAGGCCCTGCAGGAAGTGAACGTGCCGGATGTTGCCTACACGGGTTATGGCCAGTACATGCCGGTGGGCGGCAGCGGCAGCCCGCGCAATGGTCGGGTGGAAGTCTGGATCAAATCCCGATAGCCGAGACCAAAGTCTGAGGAAAAACTGCGGCAATCACCTATCCGCCACGACATCACAGATATGTTTGGGTTTCCTATACTGACGGGGTCATTTCCAACCAACAGACAGGGACAATGGACATCCAAAACGACCACCGTTACGCGATCAACCTGAACGTCCGGGGTATTCAGCCCTCGGCCACCCTTCGAATCAATGAGCTGAGCAATCACCTCAAATCCGAGGGCAAGGACATTATCAAACTCGGGCTGGGGCAGTCCCCTTTCCCGGTTCCCGATCGCGTGGTGGAGGCGCTCAAGGAGCACGCCCACGAAAAGGACTATTTGCCGGTAAAAGGGCTCAAAGGCTTACGCGAGGCAATCGCCGGCTATATTCGCCGGAGTGAGCGCATGCACTGCACCTGGGAAGACGTGCTGATTGGCCCGGGCTCCAAGGAACTGCTGTTCATGCTGCAGCTGGCCTACTATGGTGATCTGCTGATCCCGCGTCCGAGCTGGGTCTCCTATGCCCCGCAAGCCCGGATCATCGGCCGCTCGGTTCACTGGCTGCCAACCCATGCCGAGAACAACTGGCAGCTTACCGCCGAAGAGCTGGATATCATCTGTCGGGATGATCCCTCGCGGCCCCGGATTTTGATCCTGAACTACCCGTCCAACCCCACCGGCTGCACCTACACCGACGACCAGCTACTGGCCATTGCCAATGTGGCCCGAAAATACCGGCTGATCCTGCTCTCCGATGAGATCTACGGTGAGGTGCATTTCGAGGGCAGGCACAAATCCATTGCCCGGTATTACCCGGAAGGCACCATCATCAGTACCGGCCTCAGTAAATGGGCCGGTGCCGGCGGCTGGCGCCTTGGCACATTCATTTTCCCCCGGGAACTGAGGCCCCTGCAGGACGCCATGGCCATCATCGCCAGTGAAACCTACACCGCGACGAGCGCGCCGATCCAACACGCGGCCATTGCAGCGTTCAATGGCGGTGACGACATCGACGAATACCTTAAACAGTCCCGTCGGGTGCTGAAGGTTGTTGGCGAGTACATGCACCGTCGACTGAGCGACATGGGCGCGGTAGTCCAGAAACCGGAAGGCGCGTTCTACCTGTTCCCGGACTTCTCCGGCTTCCGCGAACAACTGGCCAGTAAAGACATCAAGACCAGCCAGGCCCTCTGCCAGGCCCTGCTGGAAAACACCGGCGTGGCCATCCTGCCGGCCAGCGATTTTGGCTTCGTGCCGGATCATCTGGCGGCGCGCCTGGCCTTCGTCGACTTCGACGGCGCCGAATCGTTAGAGCTCGCCGGCGGCGACTATGCCGAACAGGAATTGGGCGACGACTTCGTGAAACAGGCTTGCCCGCGGCTGGTCACCGCCATGGACAAGATGGAGCAGTGGCTGAACAGCCTCTGATCCCGCCGTGTTAGACTGGCGCCCTCATTCTCTAACGGGATATCAACGGGGGCGCCATGTCTGATTCAGTTTCTCTGCTCGAGATTACCGACTTTGCCGAAAACCTGGCCCGCGAGGCCGGCGAACTGATTCGCCGCGAGCGGGACAACAACGCCCTGCGCACCGATTACAAACATCAGACCGAGCTGGTAACCCACGCCGACGTGATGGCGGACGAATTCATCACAGGCGCCATCCGCAAACGCTTCCCCGGCCACCGGATTCTCTCGGAAGAGACCATGCCCGACCTTAGCCAGGCCGAAGAGCTGGATACACCCCTCTGGATCGTCGACCCCATCGATGGCACCGTGAACTATGCCTATGGCCATCCCCAGGTAGCCGTCTCCATTGCCTATGCCGAAAAAGGTCGGGTTCAGGCCGGTGTGGTGCATGCGCCCTTCCCCGGCGAAACCTTCCGGGCGACCCGCTCAGAGGGCGCCACGCTGAACAACCATCCGATCCGCCACAGCGGCGCCACCGTGCCCCGGGATGCCCTGTTTGCAACCGGCTTCCCCTACACCAAGGACGCCCTGGAACCGCTGGTCAAACGCCTGGATGCAATGATTCACCAATGCCGCGACCTGCGGCGCATCGGTTCCGCGGCACTGGATATCTGCTGGGTGGCCTGTGGCCGACTGGATATCTACTATGAAAACGTCAGCCCATGGGACTTCGCCGCCGCCCGCCTGATCGCCCTGGAAGCAGGCGCCACCGCTGGCCATTTCAGTGAAGTGCCCGACGGTTATCCTGCCGACCTCTGGGGCCGCGATATCCTGATTTCGGCACCGGCTCTTTGGGAGCCTGTTCGGTCTATCCTGCGGTCTGCCTCTGGGTACGACTGATTGTGCTTGTGATTGCCTTCGGGGGTTGTCACTAGCCTGTTAACTTCGGGGCGGGCACAGGATGGGAACCTGCTCCCCGGAACCGCTACTAGCACATCCATGTGCGCTTGGCGCCGGCCATCCTTGGCCGTCGACATTCCGGGGAGCAGGTTCCCATCCCGTGCCGACGTCGCTACGGTGATATCGCGAATTCATCTTGGGAAATTTGGTAGGTCGGATTAGACGAAGTCGTAATCCGACACAGTGAAGGTATTCCCAAAGTGTTTTGTTGGATTACCGCTTCGCCTAATCCAACCTACAGGCTTCGTGATTCTATTATTGGAGAGATATCGGAAAGACCGGAAAGGCGGGGGCAGGAAGGGCTTTCCCGAAATGTCGGCGGCCATGGATGGCCGACGCCAAGCGCACATGGATGTGCTCGTAGCGGTTTCGGGAAAGCCCTTCCTGCCTTCGCCTCACCACCGGATCTATCAGGCTACCAAAAGGAGGCCAACTCCAAGCTCAGCCCCAAACACCTTCTGCAACCAACCCCCAACTCTCGTCGAAGTCAGTAGAAGGCAACCGCGAGAACGAGGAGCGGATAAACCGCTGGATCCGCCCTTCAACAAAAACCAGTACAAAGTCCGCGCCGCGAGCAGACGTCGTCCGGGGCCGCAGGCCCTGGCGGATTTCGCCTTCTTTGAGGGTTTGCCGTACCTGGGTTTCCAGGCGCTCGAAGAACTGGGAGGCACGCTTGCGCAGGGTGTCGTTCTCGCCCATCAAAGCATCACCGGTCAGCACACAACACAGCCCCGGATTGCGTTCAGCAAAGACCAGCACCAGGTGCACCAATTGCTGGAGACGAACCCGCACGTCCTCCTGCTCCTGCAGGATCACCTGACAGCGAGAGAACACGGCCTCTTCAGCGAACTCGATAAGCGCCTCGAACATTTTCCGCTTGCTGGGAAAATGGCGATACAAAGCCGCCTCGGTAACGCCCACGGATTTGGCGAGGCCGGCGGTGGTGATTCGGGCACCCGGATCGGTCTCCAGGAGTTCCACAAGAGCATGAAGAATCGCCTCGCGGCGACTGGGTTTCTGATCAGTCATGGCAGGACAGCAGCGCTCTGATTTATCGTTGTCGGGGCCGGTCGTTCAATGCCAGCCCTCGGTTATCGTTAGTCAGGATTGTGCCCGAGATCAGAAGAAGGTGCCATCAATGGGCGAGGATGCACTGGCATAGAGTTTCTTGGGCATCCGGCCTGCCAGGTAGGCTTCACGGCCCGCTTCGATGGCAAGGCGCATGGCATTGGCCATCTTGATGGGATCTCTGGCCTGGGCAATGGCGGTGTTCATCAATACGCCATCACAGCCCAGTTCCATGGCGATGGTGGCATCCGACGCTGTGCCGACGCCCGCATCCACAAGCACCGGCACCCTGGCGTTCTCGACAATCAGGCGGATGTTGTACCGGTTCTGGATCCCCAGGCCGGAACCTATTGGCGCACCGAGGGGCATGATGGCCACACAGCCCATCTCTTCCAGACGCTTGGCCAGCAATGGATCGTCGGAGCAGTAGACCATGACCTTGAAGCCATCCTTGATCAGCTCCTCGGCCGCCACCAGCGTCTCGGTCATGTTCGGATAAAGGGTTTTCTCCTCACCGAGGACTTCCAGCTTCACCAGATCATGGCCATCCAGGAGCTCCCGGGCCAGCTTGCAGGTGCGTACGGCGTCTTTGGCGGTATAGCAGCCGGCCGTGTTGGGCAGAATGGTATAACTGCTCGGGGAAACCACATCCAGCAGGTTCGGCTCATCCGGATTCTGGCCGAGATTGGTACGACGAACCGCAACGGTGACGATCTCCGCACCGCTGGACTCAATGGCATGTCCGGTTTCCATCATGTCACGATATTTGCCAGTACCGACGAGCAAACGGGACTGGTAAACCCGTCCGGCAATTTCGAGGGGTCTGTCTTCTGGAAGCTGGAGTTCGGATGTCTCTGTCATAGTGTTCCTGAATCGTTTGAATACGGGAGGATGGAAACCGACGTGATCGGTGGGTTAGGCGGAGCGGGCTGTTCAGCCGCCGCCAATAGCGTGAACGACTTCTACACGGTCGCCATCGCTCAGGGTAAATTCCGGGTGCCGGCTGCGTGGCACGATATCCTCGTTCACCTCAACCGCCAGCCGCTTGCCCGCGAGAGCCATCTTCTCAATCAGCGTGGCAATGGTTGCACCATTTGGCAGCTCCATTGCATCGCCATTTACCTGAACCTGCATCGTGACTCCTGACCCTCTGTATTCATCTACTTGTTCCGGCGGAGACCGGAGGTTATTAACAGCGCCCAGCCCACCATGAAACACACCCCGCCGATGGGCGTGATCGGGCCGATCCAGCGGATGTCTGTCAGCACCAGCAGGTAAAGACTGCCACTGAATAACAGGATGCCGGCCAGAAAGAATCCCGCCGACCAACCCAGCAATTTCCTGGGCAGGCCCTGTCCGGCCAGCAATGCCAGCAGAACCAGCGCAATGGAATGATACATTTGATATGTGACGGCGGTCTGGAAAACTTCAAGGCCCCGCTCACTGACCAGATTGCGCAGCCCGTGTGCACCGAAAGCGCCGGCCATCACTGCCACCAGGGCCAGAAAAGCACCTGCCAACAGCGGTAACCGAAGAATCCCTCTCCTGGCCGGTTGTACGGATTCAGCAGTCACAGTGGATCTTTTCTCCCGAATCCAGGTTCATCATGGTCAGTGCGCCACCCCAGACACACCCGGTGTCCAGGCCGATAAAACGGTCACTACCGGTTTTTCCTTCCAGGGCTGCCCAGTGGCCAAACACCACCCGTACATCGTCATTGCGGGGAAAATGAAACCACGGCTGGTAACCTTCCGGCGCGCTGTCGACGCTTTCCTTGGCCGCCAGTTCCAGAGAGCCATCCTCGGCAATAAAGCGCATGCGGGTGAAATAGTTGGTAATGACCCGCCAGCGGTCCATTCCCTGCAGGGACTCGTCCCAGCGCTCGGGCTGATTGCCGTACATGTGGGTAAAGTATTCCTCGGCGGTTTCGCCCCGGATCACGGCTTCAACTTCCCTGGCACACTCCATTGCCTGGCTGACCGTCCAGATATGGGGCAAACCGGCGTGGGTCATCACCAGATTCCGGGCCGGGTCGTGAACACAGAGATTCTGCTGCCGGAGCCAGTTAACCAGCCGCTCGTGATCCGGAGCGTCAAGGATATCGGACAGGGTGTCTTTGCGACGCGTCTGATGACCGCCCAGGGACACCGCCAGCAGATGCAGGTCGTGATTGCCAAGCACGACGACCGCCGAATCCCCAAGGCTCTCGATATATCTCAAGGTTTCCAGCGAAGACGGGCCGCGGTTGATCAAATCACCGGCCACCCATAGACGGTCACGGGAGGGAGAGAAATCCACTTTCTCCAGGACATCCCTGAGACGCTCGTAACAGCCCTGAATATCGCCGATCGCGTAGTCAGTCATCACTTACCTCGTTTGCCGGATTGGCTGCACCCTTCTCGGTAAAAAGCAGGTCGGCAATCGCCACGAAATCGGCCAGCGCGAGGTTCTCCGGTCGCAGACCGTCATTGATGCCAAGGCTCCGGAGCTGTTCGGCCGACACCATGCCGCCCAGTGCCTTGCGGAGAGTTTTCCGCCGGGCGTTAAAGGCTGTGCGGACCACAGCCTGAAGTGTCGTCAAATCCTTCGCCGGGTGTGGCAGGGTCTTGTGAGGCACCAATCGGACAATCGCCGAATCCACCTTGGGCGCCGGTCGGAAAGCGCCGGGCCCAACTTCAAACAGCGGCTGAACCCGGCAGAAATACTGGGTCATGATGCCAAGACGCCCGTAATTGTTGTCACCCGGCACCGCTGCCATTCGTTGAACCACCTCTTTCTGCAGCATGAAGTGCATATCCTGCACAACACCGGCCTGGGACAGCAGGTGGAAAATCAGCGGTGTGGAAATGTTGTACGGCAAATTACCGATGATCCGCAGGGGGCGATCCACCATGAGCTGGCTGAAATCAAACTTGAGTGCGTCCGCCTCGTGAATCCGGAATTCGGGATAGTTGAAGAACTTGGTGCGCAGCACGGGAATCAGGTCCCGATCCAGTTCTACCACCTGGAGCTTCGGGTTCACCGCCAGTATTTCCTCGGTCAGTGCGCCCAGGCCAGGGCCAATCTCCACGATGGCGTCATCAGGTTTCGGGTTAATGGCGCGGATGATCTGCTCTATGACCCCCGGATCATGGAGGAAATTCTGGCCAAACCGTTTTCTGGCCTGATGGCCGGCTTTGTTGCTCACGAACGGGTCTCTTCAATTGCAGATTTTCGACAACGAGCCATTTGCTCGCCTACCTTCAGGGCCGTATGCAGACTGCCGGCATCGGCTCGACCGGTTCCCGCCAGATCCAGAGCCGTACCATGATCCACGGACGTGCGCACAATCGGCAGCCCCAGGGTAATGTTCACCGCACGCCCAAAGCCCTGAAACTTCAGCACCGGCAGCCCCTGGTCATGATACATGGCCAGAACCGCATCGGCCTGGTCGAGCCAGTGCGGAGTAAACAGGGTATCCGCAGGTAAAGGTCCGGTCAGAGAAATGCCTTCGGCACGCAGAGCCTCCAGGGTTGGCTCGATGGTGTCGATTTCCTCCCGACCAAGGTGACCACCTTCGCCGGCATGAGGATTCAGGCCGGCCACCAGTATCCTGGGCCGGGCAACACCGAAGAACTTTTTCAGATCAGCATCGAGAATTCGCGTTACCTGAGTCAGGCGCTCCGGGGTAATGGCGGCGGATACGTCCTTGAGCGGTAAGTGGGTAGTAACAAGCGCAACCCGCAACTCTTCGGTCGCCAGCATCATGACCACACGATCCACACCGCAGAGCTCCTGCAGGAACTCGGTATGGCCGCTGAACGCGATGCCGGCATCGTTGATAACGCCCTTATGGACAGGCGCCGTCACCATGCCGTCAAAATCGCCGCTGAGGCAGCCGTTAGCGGCGACTTCCAGCGTTCTGAGCACATAAGCACCGCTGCCGGTATCCAGTGTGCCCGGTTCATGATTGGCACAACCGTCCACATGCAGAACCGACAGCAGGCCTGCCTCCATTTCCGGCGAATCTCCGGGCTGCCAGGCACGCAGTTCAACCGCCAGGTTCATTTGCTTCGCCCGGGCCTCCAGCAATGGCCGGCTGGCAACCACCACCACACCTGCACTCCGGGCCTCAAGAGCCAGTTGCAGGCACAACTCCGGACCAATGCCGGCAGGTTCGCCGGCCGTCAGTGCCAGCACCACGGGATTACTCATCAGGAGACTGGCTCTTCTTCCGCCGGTTCGTCCTTGGCGTACTCGCCCTTGAACTCGACAAAGGCCTCATCGCGGATCTCCTGAAGCCAGTTCTGCAGTTCGGTCTCAAACTTGCGGCGATAGATGGCCTGGCGGGCCTCGGCGTCGCGCACATCACCGCTGATGTCTTTCTGGCGGCGCTCCTGAACCTGCAGAATGTGCCAGCCAAACTGGGAACGGAACGGCCCGCGCAACTCCCCAATATCAGCATCGAGCATGGCCTGCTCAAACGCCGGCACCATCTGGCCCGGGCTTACCCAGCCCAGATTACCGCCATCGGAGCCAGACACCGGATCATCGGAGTACTCTCTGGCCAGCGCACTGAAGCTGGCTCCATTCTGAAGCTGCTGGTACAGATCCCGAATCACGGTTTCAGCCTGGCTGTCCGTCGTGGCTTCGGAAGGCCGAACCAGAATGTGACGGACACGGTGCTGCTGGATCATCTGCTGCTGCTCGCCGCCTCGCTTGTCCATCACCATTACCAGGTGGAAGCCGCTGTTGTTTTCCAGGACGTCTGAGGGCTCACCCACCGGCAGCTCCGGCACGACCGGAGCAACCAGAGACGGCAGCTGACCCTCGGCACGCCAGCCCATATCGCCACCTTCCAGGGCATTACTGGCATCAGACTCGGCAACAGCCACTTCGCGGAAATCACGGCCATTGGCGATCTCACTGCGCAGCCGCTCGGCTTTCTCCCTTGCGGCATCCACCTCCGCCTCATCAGAGGGGTCGTCTACGCTCACAAAGATGTACGCCAGCCGGTACTGAGCGTTATTCCCTCCACGGGCCTCCAGACTTTCCAGATAGTTTTCAACTTCCCGATCAGTCACCCGAACCCGGTTGCCGACCTGGCGCTGCTGAACCCGGCTGGTCAGCATTTCCTTGCGGATCTGTTCGCGGGCCTGGTTGTAAGTCACGCCTTCGGCTTCGAGCTGGTTTTCAAACTGCGGCAGGCTCATGCCATTGCGTTCGGCAATGTTGGCCATGGTTTCGTTCAACTCGTTATCGCTGATGCGCATACCGGCCCGATCTGCCATCTGCATCTGGATCGATTCGGTGATCAGCTGGTCAAGCACACGCTCTTCGAGGACCTGCCTTGGCGGCAGCGCCGTGCCCTGTGCACTAAGGCGACTGGTGATAGTGTTGATTCGGGCCTCCAACTCGGTCTGAAGGATGACATCCTCATCGACAATGGCCACTACCTGGTCCAGCAACTTACGCTCGGCCTGAACAGAGAACGGGGCCAGGACGGCTAGAAGAACCAGTAACGCTTGTACACCATGGCGAAGGGTCGCCTTCATAATCACCTCTACAAATAGAATTTGAGCTTTTCTGGCGTTTTGGGGGCCTTAGTCCGGGATCCAGTCAGGGAGTTCCAAAACGACGACGCTCCCTTTCATCAAAACCGTAAATGGCCTCGGAAATACTCGATGAGGCACCATCGCTGCCACCCAGGCCCTTTAGCTGGATCTGGAACAGTATGCGGCTATCGAGCTCCCGGTCATCAGTCAGATAGTTCTGGTGAACCACCTGAACACTCCAGCAGCAGTTATTGTATTCCAGCCCGGCCAGGGATCCGACGGTTCGATCAAGGTCGGAGTCGTAGACCCAGCGGCCGATCAGACTAACACGGTCCGAGACCGGGAAAACCGCCGCGATATCCGACTGTTCCAGTTCGCCCCGGCTGTAAGTGTGCCCCACACTGGCCAGGTACCGGTAGTCAGTGGAGTGAAAGGTTAACTGGCTGCGGCCTTCCTCGGTATCCCCGGTATCAGGATCCCACAATCCGGAGGAGCGGATTTCCAGGGTATCGAGTGGGTTCAGCACGACTTCGCCCGCCAGCGGTGATCGGCTCCGGGTACCGGCACCCTCGCCGAACAACGTCACTTCGCGATCCTCGAAATACTGTACCTGTCCAATACTGAATCGGGCACGCTCCGCACCGGTGAGGAGGTCATTGAAACGGCTGGTCAGGGCAACGGTCAACTGGTTGGCATCGCCTACCCGGTCACCGCCGGTGAACCGGTCCGGTCGAAACAGCTGTTCAAAACGGAAGGTCTGGAGGTCGGTGTCAAAATCCGGGATGTCGTTCTGATCCGGATCGGCATCGGCCCAGGCGTAATAGAGCCGGGGCTCCAGAGTCTGGTTGTAGGGCACATCAAACAGGCGGCTCTGTCGGTCGAAATACAACCCGTTATCCCACTCGGCAACCGGCACGGTGCGATCGAAACTGCCATCCCCCAGCACGTAGTCGTCCAGGTTGTAGCGGGTGTAATCCACGCTTACCGACGGCCGACTGAACCCCCACAACGCCCGCATGGGCAACGCCAGTTCCGGCCGCGCCCGGAAACGCTGCCCGTTGGCCCGATCCAGACCGGTCAGTGCTTCGTTGTCCCGGTAAAACACTGTGTACTGGCTTTCCAGGTTCGCCTCCACAATCCCTGCGCCGGTCTGGCCTGCGTAGATCACTTCCGGCAACTGGGCATAGGGCTTGTCCACATCGGCAATGCGGTCACTGATGGTCTGGTAATCGTTGAGGTAGGCATCGAAATACTGCTTGTCGCTTCGGTAGGTAACCCCGCCCTTTCTTTGCAAGTGAGTGGCCTGGTTAATCTCCAGGCTGCGGTTCAGATCGCTGAGATAGTCCTCATCGCTCACCACGGAAAAATCTCCGTAGCCCCGCCAGCCACGGCCAAAGGCAGCCCGGGTTGTGGCATCCAGGGCCCAGCGCTCACCGGATTCACCGGGGTTTTCCTCCTGAAACGCCGAATCGTTGCCGATGTACCCGAGCTGCAGGGTAGTTTCCCCGAGAGAGCTGAGATACCGGCCCTCGACTTCGTTGAACAGGCCCCGGCCATGAATGTACTGGGGCGTCAGCGTCGCGTCGTAATGGGGTGCCAGATTGAAGTAGTAGGGCACGGCAAGAAAGCCACCGCTGCCGGCACTGGAAGAGCCGAACTGCGGGTAAAGGAAACCGGACTTGCGGCGATCATCAATAGGAAAGCTTGCCCACGGCCAATAGAACACCGGCACATCAAGGACTTCCAATCGAACGTGTTTGGCGGTACCGAATCCTTGCGCCCGATCCAGTCTGATATCCGAGGCAACGATGGCCCAGTCATTCTGGCTGGGGCCACAGGTGGTCAGAAAGCCATCTGCAATGACGACCTGCTCCTCGCTGATGCGCGACAGGCTGCCTGCACGACCGCGCATTTCCGGACCATGCAGCAGGAATGTTGCAGTGTTGATGTCCAGGCGTCCACTATCGACGTCGTAGTTCGCGTTCTCACCGGTGAGAAGGAAACCCTCGCCGCGACTGACCAGCGGCCCCTGCACCGATACTGCACCCTCCTGCTGGCTGTAGCGGGCCTCTGAACCGGTTACCTGAAAGCCGCCCTGGCGAATGCGGACATCTCCCTCAAGGAACAGCGTCCGGTCTATCTCATAGCGAGCGTTCAAGCCGCTGGCTTCCAGCGGTTGCTCGGAATCGCTGCCAACGGCAAACGCACTGCCAACGCCATTGGCGCGACCGGAAGGCAGATACCCCCCTTCGCAGAAAAGGGGCAACGAGGCCCGGGCCTCGGCTGGCAACTCTGCTCTGGGCCGCCAATCTATTTCCGCCGCAGACGGCGGTGTCTGGGCATGCCCATCCGTAACGCCCAACCCAAAAACCGCGGCCAGCAACACACGGCCATACCGGCTCTGCCACCGGGTTTCCGGCGATTGCAGTGGGCGTTCGGGACATGGCACGGTGGCTGGATCCTGTTCCGGGTGAATTGGAGGACGGGCAATAATAAACGCCGCCTAGTTTACACGTGCCCTGAAGGGTTGTTAACGGAAACTCCGCTGCAAAACCGATTTACCCTCTTTATACTCGTCTGCTAACTTTCGCTGTCAGCGACAACTTTTTTCAGGATCGCAACCCGAACTATGGATACCCGCCTGCAGTTGCTGACCAACTGGGTCAGACAATTTCCCGGCTTCGAACAGTGCGAAGCCGAACCGGTTTCCGGCGATGCCAGTTTTCGCCGTTATTTCCGGGTCTGGCAGCACGCAAATCCGACGACCGCTCCCGGGGACGGTGCACCGTTTATCGTGATGGATGCGCCCCTGGAACATGAGGACTGCGAGCCCTTCGTGGCCATCGCCCGGCACTGGCACCGGCAGGGTATTGCGGTGCCGGACATTGTGCAGGCTGATCTGAAGCAGGGCTTCCTGTTACTGGAGGATTTTGGCGACCAGCTGATGCTTGGCCGACTGAACACGGAGTCCGCAGACCAGCTCTACAGGAACGCTCTGCAAGAGCTGACCCTGATCGCGAGCCAGACCTCCCCCAGTGATTACCCGCTACCGCCTTACGATGCCACCCTGCTTGAGCGGGAAATGGCGCTGTTCCCGGACTGGCTTCTGGAGAGGCATCTGGGCATAAACCTGGAAAACAGCGAGCGGGCCCTGCTGGACACGACCTTTTCCATGCTGCGGGAAAGCGCCCTGGCGCAACCGGAAGTGACGGTCCACCGGGACTACCATTCCCGAAACCTGCTGGTTCGCCAAGACCAACCTCGCCCGGGTGTCATCGATTTCCAGGACGCGGTTACCGGGCCGGTCACTTACGATGTGGTCTCGCTGCTGAAAGACTGCTACATCCAATGGCCAGAGAAGCGCATCTGCGAATGGCTGGAAGACTACCGCCAGAGCAGCCTCGAGGCTGGCCTGCACCGTGCGGACCCGGAGACCTTCCGCCAGTGGTTTGAACTGATGGGCATGCAGCGGCACCTGAAAGCTGCCGGCATTTTTGCCCGGCTATCGATCCGCGATGGCAAGCACGGCTATCTCAAGGACATTCCCCGAACCGTTCAGTACCTGATCGTTGCCAGCGGTCGACAGCCAGCCCTGCGTCACTTCCACGAATGGCTGAGCGATACGGTTATGCCCCGGATCGAGACGAGCATCGGCCCGGCCCCGGGTCAGGAGCACCTGTCCCAGTGAAGGCCATGATTCTTGCTGCCGGCAAAGGTGAACGCATGCGGCCACTGACGCTGGCCACACCAAAGCCCCTGTTAAGGGCCGCTGGCAAGCCTCTGATCACCTATCATCTGGAGCACCTGCGGCGAGCGGGAATCCGTGAGGTGGTGATCAATCATGCCTGGCTGGGCGACCAGATTGAGGAAACCCTGGGAAACGGCGAAGGGTTCGGGCTATCCATTCAATATTCCCGGGAAGGCGAGCCGCTGGAAACCGCCGGTGGCATCGTGCGCGCTCTGCCTCTGCTTGCCGGTGACAAATCTGACTGGTTTCTGGCGATCAACGGCGATATCTGGAGCGATTTCGACCTTTCTCGACTGACACCGCCGCCTGACGCAGACGCCCTGCTGGTGGTCACCAGCAATCCGCCACACCATCCCGAAGGTGACTTTCACCTCACTGACCAGGGAGTACTCCATAGTGATGGCCCGGACAAGCTGACCTTCACCGGCATTAGCCTGTTACACCAGCGCCTGTTCGAGGGGCTTACCGATCAGGCGGGGAAACTGGGGCCGGTGCTTCGCGATGCCATGAGCAGAGGCCGGGTAAAGGGTCTTTTCCATCCCGGACAGTGGGTGGACGTCGGCACCCCGGAACGCCTGCAGGCGCTCGACCGGCAACTGGGCTCCAAGGAACCTGAAAGCCATGGCAGGCGATAACAGACAACCGGCACTGCCGCCCCGAATGGAAGCCGAATTTTCCAGCTTGATGCGGGAACTCTCGGCCTGTGGTCACCAGGCACCCGCTCTGATTGAGCGCGCCCGCCTGCCCCGTTGGTGCCGACATTCCCTGTTTTTCTTCCTCGGCTATATCGCCAAGGCAGACGGGCGCGTCACCGAAGCCGACATCGGTTATGCCGAATCGCTGATCAAGGCCATGAGGTTGTCCAAACGCCAGCGCAGGCGAGCCATTGGCTGGTTCCAGCAAGGCAAGTCGGCCGGGCAGCTGCCGTTCATCCGCGGGCTGGCCATGCGACTATCCCGCCGTCTCTGGCCCGCTCCCGCGTTGAAAACCGCCATCTGTCTCTGCCACGCCAGCCAGCTTAACGGCCGCCCGGGCAAACCCAGACGTTATCGCTGCGAAGACGCCATTGACCAGATTGGTCTGCCGGTAAGCATCAGCGAGGACATTTTCGACAGTTATGCCAGCAAGGTCTGGACCCGGCACAGCGAGAACCTTTCCAGACCCACCAGCTATCAGCAGGCCTGTGAACTTCTAGGCGTTACCCGTCGGGACTCCCTGGAAGTGATCAAACGGGCCTACCGCAAGAAGATATCCGAGTGCCACCCGGACAAGCTTGCCCAACAGCAGGTCAGTGACCGCGACCGAAGCCTGGCCAAGGAACGCCTGCTCCACTACCAACAGGCCTGGGAACTGATAAAGCGGCACAACACCCTCCGCCCCTAACGCTCGCGGGATTCCAGCCAGGCGGCAACACGACTGGCCACCCCATCGCCCAGAGTCTCAGGCGCAGGGCTGATCCAGGCAATCGGTTGTCGCTCAAAGCCGCTCATTCCGGCGCGCCGCAACTGCATGCCAATACTCCAGCCCGATTGATCATCAGCCGTCCCTTGTGGATACAGCTCCAACAAATCAGTGCCGAGCGACTCCAGACGGTCCGGCAGACCTGACCGGTCAACGGGATAAAACTGTGGCACCACCCAGATCAGGGCAGAGGCATCGGCGCCATCCAGT
This sequence comes from Marinobacter sp. DSM 26671, assembly GCF_900112835.1. Taxonomy (NCBI): domain Bacteria; kingdom Pseudomonadati; phylum Pseudomonadota; class Gammaproteobacteria; order Pseudomonadales; family Marinobacteraceae; genus Marinobacter; species Marinobacter sp. DSM 26671. Next base: position 184,700 of record NZ_FONF01000003.1, read on the forward strand.
ACCCGGTTGGTCACATGGATACTGGCTCGCCCGACACCAAGAACTGCCGGAGCTTCATAGCCCCGCTCAACCAGCAGGGCCAGCCCTGCCTGCAGCATCTGGTTGATGCGGCTTCTGTAGCGCGCCTCAAGATCATCGGCGCTCTCGGATGAGGCCATGACATCGATCATGACTGAATCTGATGCCCCCTCCTCGCCCGCGCCTGCTTCAGCCGCCGGCGGCTCCATCACGGGTCGCATCAGGAACTCATTCAGAACCGGAGAGGGCGACTCCAGACCAAGCGTCAGCACGGCCCAGCCCCGGGAAGCCAGCCCCGCTGCCAGTGAGCCGGTTACCCCGGAAGCGGCAGTTTCACCTTCGTCCGACAGAACCAGCACCGCACCGCGAGCCGGCAACCTGGCTTCCGGGTAGAACAGGCCCAGCGCCCTATCACCCTCCTCAAGCTCCAGCCATACCGCTGATTCGGGAAAACGCTGGATCAGGGAGCGTTCGCCGGTGCCTGTCCAGATCAGGGCCCGACTCGCAGACTCTGACGCCTCGACGCCTTCGGTCTCACCGGCCGTCCCGCTCTCTTCCTGCCCGAGGGTGATGGACGGTGCGACACACATCAGCGCCAGGATAAAAAGCCAGAACACGCCGGGCCGGTAAATCTCGAATCTCTGCACAGATACTGATCCTTTGACTGCGAAAAAACGCCACTGAGCTGTTAGACTAGCAGCCATCCTGAATGTGCGGCAGGGACCGCTGACCAAGCCATTATCCATTGTTGTGAGAGAGCCGTCATGAACCCTTACCTGATTGCCCCATCCATCCTGTCCGCCGATTTTGCCCGTCTTGGCGAGGAAGTCGATAACGTGCTGGCCGCCGGCGCCGACGTGGTGCACTTCGATGTGATGGACAATCACTACGTACCCAACCTCACCATTGGCCCCATGGTCTGCGAGGCGCTGCGCAAGCACGGCGTGACCGCCCCCATCGATGTTCACCTGATGGTGTCGCCGGTGGACGACCTCATCCGTATGTTTATCGACGCCGGGGCCAGTTACATTACCTTCCACCCGGAAGCGACCAACCACATTGATCGCTCACTGCAGCTGATCCGCGACGGTGGCTGCCAGGCGGGCCTGGTGTTCAACCCGGCCACGCCGCTGCATTACATGGATCATGTGATGGACAAACTGGACATGGTGCTGATGATGTCGGTAAACCCCGGCTTCGGTGGCCAGAAGTTCATTCCCGGCACGCTCGACAAACTCCGGGAGGCCCGCAAGCGCATCGATGCCAGTAACTACAATATCCGCCTGGAAATCGACGGTGGCGTGAAGACCGAGAACATTCGGGAAATCGCCGAGGCCGGTGCCGACACCTTCGTGGCGGGATCTGCCATCTTTAACACCGACGACTATAAGACCACCATTGATGCCATGCGCGAAGAACTGGAGCAGGCCCGCAGGGTGATCAGCCAATGAGCCTGGCAGGGCTGTTCAATCCACGCTGGCCGGGGGTTGCCCTGTTTGATCTCGACGGCACCCTGGTGGACAGTGCACCGGATCTGGCGGCCGCCGTGGACCAGATGCTGGCGCATCTTGGGCGCTCACCGGCGGGCATTGACCGGGTACGGAACTGGGTAGGCAATGGCGCCAGCGTTCTGGTGCGCCGGGCCCTGGCCGGCCAGGTGGACTGGGAACCGGCGCGACCAAAGGACGAGGCCCTGTTCAAGGATGCCCTGGCGATTTTCTATCACGCCTACGGCACGCTCAACGGACAGCATTCGGTAGTCTACGCCGGCGTCGAGGCCTGTCTCACGCACCTGAAGAACCAGGGCTGCCGGCTGGGCATCGTCACCAACAAGCCGGAACAGTTTGTGGCACCGCTGCTTGAGCAAATGGGACTGGATCACTGGTTCGACCTGACCGTAGGTGGTGACACCCTGCCGGTCAAGAAACCGGACCCCGCCCCCCTGCTTCATGCCATGGAAACCCTGGGTGGCACCCGCGGAACCACGGTCATGGTGGGCGACTCCGCAGCGGATATTAACGCGGCGCTGGCCGCGGGCATTCCCTGTGTGGCGGTGCGGTACGGGTATAACTACGGGCCTGCGGTGGATACTCTGGGCGCCGACGCGGTTGTTGATTCGCTGGCCGAGCTTTTGTAATCTCACAAGGAACTTACATTGAGCACTTCTTTACGGGAGATTCCTGCCGTGCAGGGACTGAATCTGACTGCAGCGCGAGGCATCCTGACAACCCGCGCAACACGATGGTGGCGATGGCGCACCGGCTGAGCAAGCCCGGAGGCTGACTGGCGCCTGCTGGTCGAGCCCGCAGCACCTGATGGAAGCACAGGCTTTCATCCACAATGCAGATCAGATTTCAGGAAACCGTACCATGACACCCGAGCAATTCATCGAGCTCGCCGACGCCGGCTTTAACCGCATCCCTGTGTATCGTGAGGTACTGGCCGACCTCGACACGCCCCTGAGCACCTACCTCAAACTCGCCAGCGGACCCTATTCCTACCTGTTCGAATCCGTTCAGGGCGGCGAGAAATGGGGCCGCTATTCGATCATCGGCCTGCCCAGCCACGAGGTGCTGAAGGTCTTTGACCACCGGGTGGAGATCAGCCGCGGCGGCGAGATTGTCGAAACCGAGGAAGTGGACGATCCGCTGGCGTTTGTCGAGGCCTACCAGAAGCGCTTCCACGCTCCCGACCTGGACGAACTGCCCCGGTTCAACGGTGGCCTGGTGGGCTACTTCGGCTACGACACCGTGCGCTACATCGAAAAACGGCTGCGCCAGAGTTGCCCGCCGGATAAGATCGGCACGCCGGACATCCTGCTGATGGTGTCCAACGAGATCGTGGTATTCGACAACCTGCGGGGCAAGCTGCATCTGATTGTCCATGCCGATCCGGCCATTGAGGGCGCCTTCGAAACAGCGCAGAGCCGCATTGATCAGCTGGAGAACCATCTGCACCGGCAAACCGCTGACGCGCCCCGCACCCCAGAACACCTGCGCGGAAAAGCCGTGGACGAGAGCGACTTCATTTCCGGCTTTACCCAGGACAAATTCGAAGCCGCGGTAGACAAGATCAAGGGCTACGTGCTCGACGGCGATGTGATGCAGACGGTGATCTCACAGCGCATGTCGATTCCCTTCGAGGCGCCACCGCTGAACCTGTATCGCTCGCTCAGGGTGCTGAATCCTTCCCCTTACATGTATTTCCTGGATCTGGGTGACTTCCACATCGTGGGCTCCTCCCCGGAAATACTGGCCCGGGTGGAGGACGAGGAAGTAACGGTTCGGCCAATCGCCGGCACCCGCAAGCGCGGCGCCACCGATGCCGAGGACAAGGCGCTGGAAGCAGAACTGCTGGCTGATCCGAAAGAAATTGCCGAGCACCTGATGCTGATCGACCTGGGCCGCAACGATGCCGGCCGGGTGTCGGAAACCGGCACAGTCCGGCTGACCGACAAGATGATCGTGGAGCGCTACTCCCACGTGATGCATATCGTCTCCAACGTCACCGGCCGGCTGAAAGACAACACCAGCTGCCTGGACGTGCTGCGCGCCACCCTGCCTGCTGGCACCCTCAGCGGTGCGCCCAAGATCCGGGCCATGGAGATTATCGACGAACTGGAGCCGGTCAAGCGTGGGGTCTACGGAGGCGCCGTGGGCTATCTGTCGTTCAACGGCAACATGGACACCGCCATTGCTATCCGTACCGCCGTGATCAAGGACAACACCCTGCATATCCAGGCAGGCGCCGGCGTGGTGGCCGATTCGGTGCCCCGCCTCGAGTGGAAGGAAACCATGAACAAGGGCCGCGCCATTTTCCGGGCGGTGGCCATGACCTACAACGATTTCGACCACTGAGGCGGAGGAACAGATTATGTTGCTGATGATCGATAACTACGATTCCTTCACCTACAACGTGGTGCAGTATCTGGCTGAACTGGGTGCCGACGTGCAGGTGCACCGCAACGATGAAATTACCATCGAACAGATTGAAGCCCTGAACCCGGAACGTCTGGTGATTTCCCCCGGGCCCTGCACCCCGAACGAGGCTGGCATCTCCATGGCGGCCATCCAGCATTTTGCCGGCAAGCTTCCGATCCTGGGCATCTGCCTGGGCCATCAAGCGATTGGCCAGGTCTACGGTGGTGACGTCATCCGCGCCGGCCGGGTCATGCATGGCAAGGTGTCCCCGGTATTCCACAAGGACACTGGCGTGTTCCGGGGCCTGAGCAACCCGCTGCAGGCGACCCGCTACCACAGCCTGGTGATCGACAAGGCCACCCTGCCCGACTGCCTGGAAGTGACCGCCTGGACCCGCAACGACGACGGTTCCATCGAGGAAATCATGGGGGTTCGCCACAAGACCCTGCCCATCGAAGGCGTGCAGTTCCATCCGGAGTCTATTATGACGGAACAGGGCCACGAGCTGCTGCGCAACTTTCTGAGAACACAATAAGAGGCCGACACATGGACATGAAAGAAGCTCTCAACCGCATTGCCTCCAACCTGGACCTGTCCCGGGAGGAAATGAAGGACGTGATGCGTATCGTCATGAACGGCGAGGCCACAGACGCCCAGATCGGCGCGTTTCTCATGGGGTTGCGCCTCAAGAGCGAAACCATCGATGAAATCACCGGCGCCACCGAGGTTATGCGCGAACTGGCCACCAAGGTTACGGTCAAGGCCGAGCCCCTGGTGGACATCGTCGGCACCGGCGGCGATGGCGCCAACCTGTTCAACGTATCTTCCGCCGCCTCCTTCGTGGTGGCAGCAGCCGGCGGCTTTGTGGCCAAGCACGGCAACCGGGCAGTTTCCTCCAAGAGCGGCAGTGCCGACCTGCTGGAAAAGCTGGGCATCAACCTGAGCATGAAACCGGAGGAAGTGGCCCGCTGTGTCGAGGAAATCGGCGTCGGCTTCATGTTCGCCCCGGCCCACCACGGTGCCATGAAACATGCCATCGGCCCCCGTAAGGAGCTGGGCTGCCGGACCATTTTCAACATCCTGGGCCCGATGACCAACCCCGCTGGCGTTAAGCGCCAACTGGTGGGTGTGTTCAACCGGGAGCTGTGTCGCCCGATGGCGGAAGTGCTGCATCGCCTGGGTGCGGAGCACATCATGGTGGTTTGCTCGAAGGATGGCCTGGACGAGATCAGTCTGGCCAGCGCGACCCATGTGGCGGAGCTGAAGAACGGCGAAGTCACCGAATACGACATCACCCCGGACGATCTGGGTATCAAGAGCCAGTCGCTGGTCGGTCTGACCGTGGATACGGCTGAAGACTCCCTGAAATTGATTAAGGCCGCGTTTGGGCGTGGCCACGATGAAATGGCCGAGAAAGCCCGGGACTTGATTGCCCTGAATGCTGGCGCGGCGATTTATGTAGCTGGGCTGGCAAGCAACGCCAAAGAAGGCGTGGATATGGCCCTGGATGCCATGGGCTCTGGCCTCGCTGCCGGCAAGATGTCGGAGCTGGCTGATTTTTCTCAGTGCTTTTAATCGTATAAGCCTGCCGGATTTCGGCAGGACGATCCGGTGGGGCAGGGCTTTCCAAAACACGCCCGTGAATACATCCCTGTAGGGCTTGGCTGCAGCCATCCATGGCTGCAGACAGTTTTGGAAAGCCCTGCCCCACCGGCTCTCGCTAACTATTTGCAGGCCGCTAATGACTGAACGACATTTGGACAAAACTCCCACCATTCTTCGCAAGATCGTTGACCGTAAGTGGGAAGAAATTGACGAGCGGAAACCGAGGGTTTCGGTTGCTGACCTGAAGGCAAGGGCGGGAGATCAAGAACCCGCACGTGGTTTTGCCAACGCACTTCGGCAGCGAATTGAGCAACAGAAACCGGCTGTTATCGCTGAAATCAAGAAAGCCTCACCAAGCAAAGGCATCCTGCGCGATCCGTTCGAGCCGGCCGTTATTGCCGAGAGTTACGAGAACGGCGGTGCCGCCTGCCTGTCCGTGCTTACCGACCGCGATTTCTTCCAGGGCCACGAGGACTACCTGGTCGCCGCCCGCAATGCCTGCAGCCTTCCGGTGATCCGCAAGGACTTTATGGTCGCGCCTTACCAGGTCTACGAAAGCCGCGCCATCGGCGCCGACTGCATCCTCCTGATCGCCGCGTGCCTGACCAAAGACCAGATGCAGGAGCTGGAAGGTATCGCCCATGAGATCGGGCTGGATGTGTTGGTGGAAGTTCACGATGGCGAGGAACTGGAGGATGCGTTGACGCTGACGACGCCTCTGGTCGGCATCAACAACCGGAACCTGCATACCTTCGATGTTTCGCTGGACACCACGTTTGATCTGCATGAACGCATCTCACAGGACAGGCTGACGATTACCGAGAGCGGCATCATGACCCGCAGCGACGCAGAAGCGATGACTGCTCGCGGGATTTACGGTTTCCTTGTGGGGGAATCGTTTATGCGGGCGGAAGAGCCTGGTCAGAAACTTCAAGAACTGTTCTTTCCAAAAGGCTAACTCACAAGTTTAAACAGTTCGGCGGGTACGACCTGCCAAAATCGTGCGGAGCCATGGATGGCGGAGCCGAGCGTACAGGGAGGTATTCACAGCGTATTTTGGCAGGTCGTACCCGCTGGACTGTGCACAAAAGTTCGCAACAGGCATTTGATGCTAGGCGTCGGCCAAAGCCTCCTGCAAAAGTTCCAGAAGGTGCGCCGGCATCCCCTCTGCCAGCTTGAGTGCCGCCTCGTACCCACGGGGCGACATCTTGCCCCAGGTCCGGCGCACTATGCGTAGCCACTTCTCCCGATCGTAGTCCGCTTTTTCCTCATAGAAATCTGCGAAGTAGCGTTCCAGGAAGACCATGCAGGCCACGTCCTCCAGCAGTTGAGTGTCGGCATCCTGCCTCAGTTCCCGCTTGGTCAGGATGGTCTCCACCCGATCGCACTCCTCCTTCGGGTAGCCACAATCCGCCATGATTTCCCCAGCACGCTGACCATGCATACGACCACAGGCCTGGCGCCACTGGTAATAGGCTTTACGACCTTCCGGATAGTCCTTCCGCGGCATGGTCCAGCGCTCGATGTGCTGGGCGCGGCAGGCGATCTGCATGCGTTCGGAAGGATCGGATTCAAGCTCGAACAGCCAGCGGGTCATGTGCAGGCTGTAGGCGTATTCCTTCGGGAGGCGTTCGTTGTCGAAAGACTCCTGATTGGGATCGGCCTTATTGGCTGCGTCAATAAACGCCAGCGCGCACTGGAGTCTTGAATCCGTTGTGGTCATTAAGATCTCTCTTCTGGTTTCTGACTGGCCTGTGGCTCAGACCTGGGCAGAAGGGCGTTCCTTGATGCGGTCGTACCAGGCCTGCAGATTGGCCTGCTCAGGTTTGATCCGGATGCCCACCACCCGGGCGAATGCCACTGTTGTGAAGGCATTGATATCGGCGGCCGTAACGCGGTCGCAGCAGATGTATTCCTTGCCTTCGAGCTGCTTGTCGAGGAAGTGCATGAACTTCTCAACGCTCTTGCCGCACTCCTCGCCCCACTCCTTGATCGGGTTCATCCGGTCCTTGAAGTAGCCGGTGGTGTGCTGGAAACACATGCCAGTAGGCATGAAGAAGAACAACTCTATCCACCGGAGCCACTGCTCAAGCTGGGCTTTTTCAAGCGGGGTGTCGCCCATCAGGGTCGGCGTGTCCGGGTAGCTCTCTTCGAAATAGCGGCAGATTGCCATGGTCTCGGCAATACAGGTGCCGTCATCCAGTTCCATCACAGGCACTTTCTTCATCGGATTTCGGGCGACAAATTCAGGTGTCAGGTTTTCACCCTTCTGCAGGTCAATCTCGATGAATTCGGCCTTTTCCAACAGGCCTTTCTCGGCCATGAACATGCGCACGCGGCGGGGGTTAGGGGCGGTTTTGGTTTCGAAGATTTTCATTATTATCGGCTCCGTTCCTGATCAATGGCGGCTTTGACGGTTCAAAACGAGAAGACTGACCGGAAAGAAGAGTTGCGTCAAGCAACCGGCGTTACCGGGGCAGCCAGTTGCGGATCTGCTGGATAATCCACTCCGGGTCGTCCAGTGGAAGGTCATGGCCAGCATCCGGGTGCAGTTTCATGGTCCATTGCCAGCGTTCCTCCAGCGTGGAACTGCAGCGCCAGTGAACGATGCGATCGCCGCGGCTGGCGAGAATCAGGGCATCTGGCACAGGACGCTTTTCACCGGGTTTGTAGCGGGCGGCAGCCGCCAACTGGTTGATCGCATTGCGGGTACTGACGGGGCGTTGTCGTTGTATGCTGTACCACTGTTTTGCCAGTGACAGAGGCACCTCACGGTTAGATGTGAGCCGGAGAATATCCCGCTCACGGTCAAACAACTCCTGACGGGCCAGCAGCCGCAAAATTCGCGGCCAGACCCCGGGCCGCATGCGTTGCCAGGGCGGGCTGAAGCCGGAACTGGTATTGATCAGGACCAGGTTCTGGATCTGACCATCCGCAGCCTGCTGGGCCCAGTCCAGGGCCACCATACCGCCCATGGAAAGTGCCAGGATGCTGAAAGGACCGGGGATATGGCTGGTGTGCCTGGAGACGGCCTCCCGAATCGACGCTACCGTTGCCGGACTGTCTTCTCGATATCGCACGCCCGTCCCGGGCAGGTCGACCAGATGGAACTGGTGCTCGGGAAATGCCTCCCCAAGGCGAGCCGGGAAGCTGCCCCAGTGGGCGTGTTCCCGAGTCAGACCCCGCAAGAGAATCCAGTGCATACGATAGTTCCGATTGATGGATGCCAGGGCCGGCTGGATCGCTAGTGAGTATCGCGATACCAGTGCATGATCGCGGCTTCTTTCAGCATGGACTCCTCATCCCGAGCCGGCAACCAGTTTTCGTGGCTGGCGGCGGCGTTAATCAGGAAGTCCATCCAGGTCAGGTGACTGCGCAGGACCCGCTTGTGCCGGTGCGGAACCAGGGGATTGAAAAAGCCGTCGAGTCTCAGCAACTGACGGGGCCGCTTGCGAATCCAGCGCCAGGAGCCCATTTCCAGGGTCAGGGGCAGGAAAACACCGGCATTTTCGCGATTGACCTGTTTGTAGAAGTAATCCCACAAGTCGCCATGGGTGAGATAGTGGCGGGACTGGGGCTCGAAACGGTAGTCGTGATTTGGGTATGACTGCTCCCAGATAAGCTTCAGCGCCATAACCGATGCGACTCGACGCATGGGTCGACGCCGGTAGGCGTAGGGAAACCAGATCTGGTCCTGCATCCCGAATCCGGAATGGCAGTCCAGTGCCACACTGAACGGCCGCCCCGGCAGCAGCTGTTTTATGACCGCCTCAAGAGCCAGGTTTTCGGGCTCCATGCCCTGTTCAGGGTCGCCGGTGTACCACGGCAATCGGGGTGAAATTCTCTGGCCGCCGAGCAGGAATGCGCTACGTTCCTGAGCCTGGATCGGTGCATTGCGCATCAGGTCCACGCCGTTGGGATTACTGCGCTGATTCAGGTACATACCGCCCGGGTTAAGGATCGGCAAAAGGGTAATTCGAACCTTCTGCAACAACCCCAGCAAATGTTCGTCCCAGGTCACTCTGGCAAGCAGCGACTTCAGCCAGGCCATCACTACCTGGCTTCCAATGCGTTCAAGCCCGTGCACGCCGCCAACAAGCAATACCGCTGGCACATCGGGCCGGGAAGAGCCGATATCGACACGGTAGATGGGCAAGGAGAGGTCCTTGAGGGCGACCCGCTCCACCACTTCGGTTGTGATGAAATCCGGCGCTTCCGCCAGGATGCGCTCCAGGCCAACGAGCTCCGGCAGGAAGGTTCTCAGTAGCCTTCGCTGACGCCCATCCCGGGAGGCCTGCTCGTGGCTGATTGATGTGTGAGGTGTCAGGTCGCGCAGCTCTGTCATGCTGTTCTCCGGGTTCAGGTACCCGGAGTGTATCCATCGATTACTACACCTTCTTGACAGTTCTCCCGGGGCATAATGTGTCTCTTTTAAAGACGCATTTGGAATACGTCCTTGTAACTGAGCTGAGGTTCGTTATCCTTACAGTTAAGTATTAACCGAGACCTCGTGATTTGTTCGACCTTAACAGCGACCATGAAAGAGCTGTTTTCCCGATCCCTATGGATCGCGGTCCCCTCGTATCGGCACTAACACCGACAACACCCTCCAAAAATCACAAACCCTGAAAAGGAGAAGTGACTATGCGAAAGCTTAAGTCTGCTGCACTGCTTTGCGCGCTATCCGTACCTGTCGCGGCCCAGGCCAATTGCGGCGAGGTATCCATTACCGAAATGAACTGGGCGTCCAACACGGTCGTCACCAACGTGGCCACCTTCATCATGGAGCAGGGTTACGGCTGTGACGTCACCATCGTTCCTTCCGATACCGTTCCGGCGGTAACTTCCGTTGCCGAAAACGGTGAGCCTGACATCGTCACCGAGCTGTGGCTGAACTCCGCGGGCGAGGCCTACCTGCGTCTGGAAGAACAGGGCAAAGTGGAGCGCCTTGGCAAGGTTCTCGATCCGGGCGGTGTTGAAGGCTGGTGGATTCCCACCTACCTCGCGGAAGAGCATCCGGAGCTGAAGACCATCGAAGGCATCATGGCCAATCCTGAGCTCGTTGGCGGCACCTTCAACAATTGCCCGGACGGCTGGGGCTGCCGAGTTGTGAGTGACAACCTGGTTCGCGCCCTGGATCTGGAAGAGTCCGGCATTGACGTATTCAACCATGGTTCCGGTGAGACCCTGGCGTCCTCCATGGCGTCCGCTGTCCAGAACAAAGAGCCCTGGTTCGGCTACTACTGGGGTCCGACTGTTCCGCTCGGCAAGTACGACATGACCCGGGTTGATCTCGGCGACATCAAGCCGGACGTGCACCAGAAAAACCAGACGCCGGATGTCGACAATCCGGGCGTATCCGACTTCCCGGCGGCAACGGTCCTGACGTCGATCACTACCAGCTTCAAAGAACGCGAGCCGGAAGTGGCCGAGATGCTCAGCAAGCTGACGTTCAAGACCGAGACCATGAGCAGCATCCTGGCCTGGATGGACTCCAACAATGCCTCGGGCGAAGAAGCTGCGGTTTACTACCTCAGCAACAACAGCGACGAGTGGTCAACCTGGCTGAACGACTCCGCACGAGAGCGGTTGGCCAACGTTCTTAACTGATTGACCTGCCCCTCCCGGGGCATCCTTCGGGATGCCCCGGGTCGTTTCCCGAAAACCGTTCTGATTCCAGACGTGCGCAGGAGAGACTGACCGCCCATGGCAACCTACGATTCCCTTTTTTCATCGCTCGGCCTTGAGCAATGGTGCTCGGAAGGCAAAAGCAGCGGCCCCATGTCGATGGCCGACCTGCTGAATAAAACCAAGGGAGAGAGCGCCGAACCGGCCTCTATATGGGAACTCCCGTTTCCGTCCATGGACGCCCTGAACGAATCCTGCTCCGCTTTCCCCCAGTCCCGGGAACTTACCAAGGGCCTGGAACAGGGATTTCTGGCAATAAAGGACAGCCTGAGTCTGGTTCTCGATCCATTAACCCAGCCTCTTAGCTGGTTCCTGGATGGGGCACTTTACGCCATGCTGAACACGCCCTGGTGGATCGTGATTCCACTGTTACTGGCGGTTGTTTACGTGGTCACCAAATCCTGGAAACTGATGCTCTTTGTAGGCGGCAGTATCGTGCTGCTGGCCTTCATCGACCATTATGATTACGCCATGCAAACACTGGCGATCATTTTTGTATGTGCCTTCCTCTGTGTCTTGCTGGGGGTACCCATAGGCATCGCCATGGCACGCAGCAATTCCCTGCAACGGATGATCATACCGGTGCTGGACATGCTGCAGACGCTGCCACCTTTTGTGTATCTGATTCCGCTTATCTTCCTGTTCAGTGTTACCGAATCAAAGCTGTACGGCATCGCCATCATCCTCTACGCGATTGTTCCTGTGATCCGGCTGACGAACCTGGGCATCCGGCTGGTAGACAAGGACGTGATTGAGGCCGCAGACGCCTTTGGCATGACGCCCCGACAGAAACTCTACAAGGTGCAGATCCCGTTGGCGCTACCCAACATCATGGCAGGGGTTAACCAGACCATCATGATGAGTCTTGCCATGGTTGTTATCGCATCCCTGGTTTCCGCGCCCGGGCTTGGCGTTCTGGTCCTGCGGGGCATCCGTAATCTGGAACTGGGTGTTGGCCTGGTATCCGGCCTTGGCATCGTGATCCTGGCGGTTATTCTCGACAGGGTAACCAAGGCGTCCCTGGCACGAATTAACGTCTCCCAGAAGCAGTGAGGAAAGCCCCCATGGCGAAAGACATCAAGATTTCGATCCGGAACCTTTACAAGATCTTCGGCCCGACCCCGGATGTTGCCCTGGAGTATGTTCGCAAGGGCATGGGCAAAGCCGATCTGCTGGAGCAGCAGCGACACGTACTCGGTCTGCGTGATATCAACGTGGACATCCACGATGGCGAGATCACGGTCATCATGGGCCTTTCCGGCTCCGGAAAGTCCACACTCATCCGGCACCTGAACCGACTGATCGACCCCACGGCCGGCGAAATCCGTGTCGATGGCGAAGACATCATGAGCTACAGCGAAGAGCAGCTGCGAAAGCTTCGCCGCGAGCGGATGTCGATGGTGTTCCAGAAGTTTGCCCTGCTGCCCCACAAAACCGTGCTCGAAAACGCCGGCATGGCCAAGGACATTCGCGGCTATACGACATCGGACTTTGAGGCCGACGCCCGAAAATGGCTTGCGCGGGTTGGTCTGGAGGGTAACGAATACCAGTATCCACACCAGCTGTCCGGTGGCATGCAGCAGCGGGTGGGCATCGCCCGAGCCCTGGTGTCCGACGCCCCGATCATGTTGATGGACGAAGCTTTCTCGGCACTGGATCCGCTGATTCGGTCCGATATGCAGGACCTGTTGCTGGAGCTCCAGGAAGAACTGCAGAAAACCATCGTGTTCATCACCCATGATCTTGATGAGGCCCTGAAACTGGCCGACCACCTGGTCATCCTGAAAGATGGCGAAGTAGTGCAGCAGGGAGATCCCCAGGAAATCCTGCTCAATCCCGGCGATCCCTACATCGTCGACTTCATCAGCGATATCAATCGGGCACGGGTGCTGAGGGTACGATCGGTCATGAGCCCCCCGGATGACGGTGAGGCCACGTTCGCCGGTGACATCTCGGAAAAGGACAACCTTGAAACGGTACTGCTGAAATCCGACGGGGATATGTCTCTGAATTTCCGGGTAGTCCGGGACGATCAGCACGTGGGCACACTGCACATGAAAGACCTCGCCCGGGCGCTGGTGCCGACCGCCGCGTCGGCTGACAGGAACAAAACCGCCGCCTAGGGGCTTTTAGCCATTACAAAACCGCGACCAGGGTCTATGCTTCAGGGAGAGCCGACGTCATCGGCATCCCGGTTTTATCACCATGGCAAAAACCCTGGTTCTTTCCATCGCGCTCTTTCTTGCCGCCTGCTCGCAGCCAGAAGACCCGCCACCGCTGGTTCCTGAAACAGCGGCAAAGGCAACGAAGACCGCTCCCGCTGCGCCGGCTCCCACAGAGCCGCGCCATAGCGTCGTCATTGCCGCTGATCCCTGGTGTCCTCACAATTGTGAAGCCGGCTCCGAGCACGAAGGCTATATGATAGATATTGCCAGGGAGGCGTTCGGACTCGCCGGTATCGATGTCGAGTACGTGAACATGAGCTGGGCACGGGCCCTGCAACAGGCCCGGGACGGGTATATTGATGCGGTTGTAGGAGCCCTTCCGGGGGATGCGCCGGACTTCGTGTTTCCGGACGCCGCTACTGGTTACTCGACGATCGCGCTCTACACCCACCCTGACAACAACTGGCAGTACGCTGGCATCGACTCACTCAGCCAATCCAAGCTGCTGGCGATCAACGGCTACGCTTACTCACCGGAACTGGACAGCTATATCGAGAAGTACCAGGACGATCCGGAGCGGGTCTGGGTGCTGTCCGGGCCGGCACCACTGAGCCGGGCAATCGAACTCCTGCACCAGCAGCGCTCTGACGTATTCCCGGAAGACCGCTATGTGATGCAGTGGCAACTGGAGCAGGAGAACAACACGGAAAGCCTGCGAATGGCCGCGGTGATCCACGAGTCGCCGATCTACGTTGCATTTTCACCGGTCGGCCGTGATTCCGCCCAGCTCGCAGCGCTCCTGTCAGAGGGAGCGAGAGCCCTGCAAAGCAGTGGGCGGGTGGAAGAGATCCTGACGCGCTATGGACTGTCGTGGTCAGACTGAAACGCCCGGATCGACTCACCGCCCGGTGTCGACAACAGCAGTTGGCCCTGCTGCCCGATCCGCACTGAACTCACCTGGTCCAGCAGGTTCAGAAACCGCTCTTCCTGATTCATCAGCGCGGGCGCACAGGCCATCCGTGTTGATGCCAGTGGACCTATAGCCATGCCCTCACCCCTGAGTTCATAGGTGCCAGTGTATCGGTTGCAAGATGCCCTGCCCGCGATCCGATTGCCCTCAAGAAACTCGATCGTGATCCGGGACCGATCGATGATGCCTGCGCCCGCAAGATCCTCAACAACCCAGATTGCGCCCCGTAACAGACGTTGGCGATCACCACCACACCCCCTGAACTCATCATCACCAACCTGCAGGCGCACCTGCGCGGGATATTGAGCCCCGGACATGCTGTCGTCACAGAGCTGACGGGCGACTGTCAGGGTAATGGGTAGATCTGCCAGCGTCGCCACAAATGTCCGCCCATGCCGGTTGGCTGTTTTGACTTCAACCGGTACCCGACGGGTTCCCTGTTCCTCGAAAGGCCGTGTTATCAAGAGCTCACCGCCTTCGAGCGTCGCGTGCCAGAAAGGCTCATTCCCCCGCGCCTCAAACGGCATTTCCAGATCGCCTGGCTGCAAACACTCCGGATAGGTTTGCCCCTTCACTGTCAGGGTCGCTTTTTCAGCCTTGCTCCAGAACCGCGTCTGGTCGTCGCCGGGGGCTACGTACAATGCGCCCGAGGCACTTATCTCCGGCTTGAGCAGAATACGTCGATCCAGATAGTCGATGCTGATCAGATCGCTGTCGTCCGTGCCGGAGACGGCAATATCGAGTTGCCCGCAAGCATAGCTCGCGGAAACCGGCTGACTGGTTTTGGATAGAGAGGAGCAGGCGGAGATGGCAAGGCTCGCCGCAGTGACGACGGACAACATCAAAACTCGTCGTGAGTGCATGGTCAGTTCCCTTGTTTGAGCGTCTTTTCGGCCTACAGTTTAGAACCCAACGACCGATGAGGCCACCATGGGCATCTGATGGGACTTCTTATACCGCCCCACCGGCAGTATGCTAGAACGCTGAACCAAGGAGACACCCCATGGCACTGAAACTTTACCAATTTGCCATTTCCCACTACTGCGAAAAAATACGCTGGGCCCTGGACTACAAGGGGCTCAACTACGAAACGGTGAACCTGCTGCCGGGACAACATGTGAAAACCATCCGGAAACTGACCGGTGAAGCCTCCTCTGTGCCGGTACTGGACCATGACGGCCACGTGGTTCAGGGCTCAGCGGCCATTCTGGATTACCTGGACCAGACGTTTCCCGAGCACCCGCTGACACCGGCAGACCCGGACGTTCGTGAGCAGGCGCTGGCCTGGGAGCGCCGGCTTGACGAGGAAGCGGGGCCGGCTATCCGCTGCTATTCCTACCACCACTTCCTGCAGCGCCCCAAAATTGTGGTGCCCATGCTGGCCGCGGGAACGCCTTTCTATAACCGGATACTGCTCAGCCTTGCTTTCAGCCGGGTTGATGAAGTCATGCGTCAGTGGATGAAGATCAACGAAAAAACCTCTGAAAAGTCCCGCCAGGTCATGGAAGAGTTGCTCACCGAGCTGGCTGCCATCTACGCCGAGAGGCCTTTCCTGGCTGGCGACCAGTTTTCGCGCGCAGACCTGACCGCAGCCGCCCTGTTTGCACCCATGTTCCAGCCAGCACAGTATCCGGTGCCATGGCCGAAAACTGCGCGAATTCCCAAAGACATCAAACATTGGCTGGACCAGTGGCAGCCACAGATCCGGGCTCTGGAAAAAGTGTACGAAGACAACCGTCGACCAGGTTGAGTACCGGATTGTCGGAATCCGTTAGCCAATCTGGCGTGAACCGACATTCCGGTTTCCGGGTTACGTGCCAGAATAAACGGACTTGATGAGGAAACCGGCAGAAACCCGATGGCTTTGACCGACATGATACTGGCCGTTCTGGAAGACAGCGGCCTGCTTTCTCTCTGGGCGATGGCTGCGCCGTGGCTGGCGCTGGATGAACGCCAACTGATCTTTGTGATTGCAACACCGGTTTTTGTGGGCGTTACCCTGTGGGAATACCTGAAGATTCGCCACGATCCGCAGCTAATGGATACCCGGGAGGCGGTCAGAAACTTTGCCCTAGGCGCCGGCTATCAGGTGACCGAACTGCTCTTCGCCGGCCTCATTGCCTTCCCTGTCTATGCCCTGTGCTACCACTACCGGCTGTTTGATCTGGAATTGAACGGATTCACCGTGCTGCTGGCTTTTCTGGGCGTGGACTTCTGTTTCTACTGGATGCACAGGGCCAGTCACAGGGTGCGCTGGTTCTGGGCGGCCCATGTGGTTCACCATTCCTCCGAGCGGATGAACTTCTCCACTGCCATGCGCCAGAATGCCACCAACATTTTCAACGGCATGTGGGTGTTCTACCTGCCCCTGGCGCTGCTGGGACTCAATCCTGTCTGGATCGGCGTAGCCTATGCCCTGTCGCTGGTCTACCAGTTCTTTATTCACACCACTTTGGTCGGGAAGCTGCCCGGCTGGATCGAACTGGTGTTCAACACGCCCAGCCATCACCGCGTCCATCATGGCCGAAATCCCGGCTACATCGACCGTAATTACGGCGGCACGCTGATAGTGTGGGATCGCCTGTTCGGCACGTTTGTCGATGAAAATGCCCAGGATCCGCCCGAGTACGGCATCACCCGGCCTGTTCGCTCCAATAACCTGATTGTGCTCTGGACCCACGAATACGTGGACCTGTTCCGCGACATGGCACAGCCCGGCGGATTATTGTCTCGCCTTACCCATCTATGGAAACCGCCGGAGTGGCAACGCCCGGCTGCGGAGAAAAACAACAAGGAACCGGGTCGTGACAACGAACGAACACCCTCTGACGCTGAGCGCTGGTGATGACCACAGCATAGCCGGAACAGTCTTTACCCCGACGGCTCCCACCGGCCTTCTGATCATCAGCCACGGCATGGCCGAGCATGGCGACCGTTACCAGTCCCTCGCTCGCTGGCTCTGTGAACGCGGCATGGCCGTTATCACCTTTCACCACCGGGGCCATGGCCCGAGTTCAGGAGTCGAGAACCTGGGGCACTATGCGGACCAGAACGGCTGGGCCAGCGTGTTGGCCGACCTGCACCAGGTGGTCCAACACGCCCGTTCACAGTTTCCCGGGCTGCCGGTCAACCTGCTGGGCCACAGCATGGGCTCGTTCATTGCCCAGGGTTACGCCCAGAGATACGGTGATTCCCTGGATACACTGATCCTGAGCGCTACCAACCGGATTGATCGGGGCCAGCTATTGGCATCCCGGGCCCTGATCGGCCTGATCCGACTGCTCCGGGGCAAGCGGCACCGTAGCCCGTTGATTACCCGCATGACCTTTGAGCAGTTCAATCGCCGGTTCCGCCCCAACCGGACCCATGCCGATTGGCTCAGCCGAGATCCGCACCAGGTTGACGCCTACGTTTCCGATCCGCTTTGCGGGTTCCAATGCTCAACCGGGCTCTGGCTGGATTTTATCGGCGGCATGCTGGCCATCAAACCGCCGACCTGGCGCAAAGACCTGCCTGTGCACCTGTTCTCTGGAACGGCGGACGCGGTTGGTGAAATGGGCCGCGGCGTGCGCCAGCACTTTCAGGCCATTCGAGAGGCGGGCGTTGGCCATGTGACCCTGAGGTTGTTTGAGGGCGGGCGCCATGAGATGCTCAACGAAACCAACCGGGACGAGGTGTGGCAATACTTGCATTCCCTGTGCCTGCATAGGGACAATGCGTCTGCCCAATCAACCGCCGAACAGAAAGCCCTGCTCCATGCCAGAGCCCCATGAACGCCGCACCAGAATCTGCCGCCCAATAACCCGGGCTTTGGCATGCCTGTGCGTGTTGTTCAGTTTTGCTTCCGGAACCATGGCCGGCGAAGTCAGTATTGGTGTGGCCGCAAACTTCACCGATACCACCCGGGAACTGACCAGGCACTTTGAAGCGGAAACCGGTCACCGGGTATCCGCCAGCTTTGGCTCTACCGGCAAACTTTACGCCCAGATCAGGAACGGCGCGCCCTTCGACGTCTTCATGGCGGCCGACGTGCTCAGGCCAGAGCTGATCGAAGAGGCCCAGGCCGGGGTCAACGGAACCCGCTTTACCTATGCCCGGGGCAAGCTGGTGCTCTGGAGTCCGGCGCCCGATGCATTTGAGGATGCCCCGCGCTATCTGGAGCAGCAACCCTTCGCCAGACTGGCCATCGCCAACCCGAAAACCGCACCCTATGGCCTGGCTGCCCAGCAGGTTCTTGAGCACATCGGCCAATGGCAAACGTTGCAACCGAAACTGGTCCGCGGTGATTCCATAGCCCAGACGTTCCAGTTTGTTGTCAGTCGCAATGCCCAGGCCGGTTTCGTGGCCGCTTCCCAGGTGAAAGTCTGGGACGAGGATGCCGGCACCCTATGGCAGGTGCCTCAGGCCTATTACCAGCCCATTGACCAGCAGGCCATCCTGCTGAACCGGGGCGCCAGCAATGAAGCAGCCCGCGCCTGGATGGATTTCCTGAAATCCGATACTGCCATCGGCATCATCCGGAGCTATGGTTACGACCAAGGACATGACGCGATCAACTGATGTTTGAAACCTACTGGGATCCAGTCTGGCTGACCCTGAAACTGGCCACGACAACCACTCTGCTGCTGTTGCTGATAGGCACGCCCATCGCCTGGTGGCTCGCCCGAACCCGGCACTGGCTGCGCCAGCCGGTGGCGGCCGTGGTCGCGCTGCCTCTGGTTCTGCCGCCCACGGTCCTTGGCTTTTACCTGCTGCTGGTGATGGGGCCGGAAGGCTGGGTTGGCCAGGTCACCCGGTCGCTCGGCATCGGGCTGTTGCCGTTTACCTTCGAGGGTCTGGTGGTGGCTTCCGTGATCTATTCCCTGCCGTTTACGGTGCAACCGCTGCAGAATGCCTTCGAGTCGGTTGGCGACCGTTTCCTCGAGGTCGCTGCCACGCTTCGCGCCGCGCCCTGGGATCGCTTCCTGTTTGTTGCCGTGCCCCTTGCCCGCAACGGTTTCCTCACTGCCGCCGTACTGACCTTCGCCCATACCATTGGCGAGTTCGGCGTGATTCTGATGATCGGGGGTAACATTCCCGGGGAAACCAAAGTTCTCTCCGTTGCTATCTATGACCACGTGGAATCCCTCGAATACACCGAGGCACACTGGCTTTCTGCCGGCATGGTAGTGTTCTCCTTCGTGGTTCTGGTCACCCTCTACGCGCTGAACGGTAAGGCCCGGTCGGGAGCACTGAGATGAGCGAAAAGAAAAGCATCTCTGCCCGCTTCCGTTGCGCGTTCCCCGGGTTTGGTCTGGACGTTGACCTGACCCTGCCCGGCACGGGCATCACCGCCCTGTTCGGGCATTCCGGCTGCGGCAAGACCACTGTTTTGCGCTGTATGGCGGGCCTGCACCGCGCAGAGGGAGCCATGACCGTTCTCGACGAACACTGGCAAAGCGCTGATACTTTCCTGCCGGTTCATAAACGTCCCCTCGCCTATGTATTCCAGGAAACCCACCTGTTTCCCCATCTGACCGTGCGCAAGAATCTTGAATTCGGATACCGGCGTATTCCGGCCACGGACCGGCAGATCGGGTTTGACGAGGCAGTGAACTGGCTGGGACTCGGCGGCCACCTGGACCGCATGCCCGCAGGCCTGTCCGGGGGCGAGCGCCAGCGGGTAGCGATAGCCCGCGCGCTGCTGACCAGTCCCCGGCTGTTACTTATGGACGAACCGATGTCAGCCCTGGACAAAGCCAGCAAACACGACATCCTGCCCTATCTGGAGCGTCTTAGGGACGCCCTGGCCATCCCGATCGTATATGTCTCCCACTCTACCGCAGAGGTGGCCCGGCTCGCCGACCATCTGGTGGTCATGGAGGACGGCAAGGTGTTAGCCAGCGGGCCGACCCGGGAGACACTTGCACGCATGGATAACCCGTTCCGTCTCGAGGACGACGCGGGCGTGCTTGTGGAGGGGACAATAAGAGAACTGGATCAGCGCTGGCACCTGGCGCGCTTTGAGTTCGACGGTGGCTCCCTGTGGCTGCGCCGGGACAACGGCATGAAAATCGGGGATCGGGTCCGGATCCAGTTGCTGTCCCGGGACATCAGCCTGGCTCTGGAAGAGAACCCTGACCAGAGCATCCAGAACCTGGTTCCGGCAACCATTGACCGGATTGAGCCGGACGTTACCCCCGGCGTCAGTATCGTCCGCCTGCTCGCCGGACCCACACCGGTCATGTCCCGACTGACCACCCGGGCTGTTGACCAGCTGGCTCTGGAACCCGGCCGGCAGGTGTGGATGCAGATCAAGTCCGTGGCCCTGGCCGACTGACACCGGCGCCCCTGCCCCAACCAGAAAGGCCGCTGATATCAGCGGCCTTTCTGGTTACATCGATGCTCTGCTGTCCGGAGACTCAGCGGGTGCCGTACACCACCATCGTTTTGCCCTTGACCCGAACCAGGCCCTGATCTTCCAGGGTCTTCAGAACCCGTCCAACCATCTCCCGGGAACAACCCACGATACGGCCGATTTCCTGGCGGGTAATCTTGATCTGCATGCCGTCCGGATGGGTCATGGCATCCGGTTCCTTGCAGAGATCCAGCAGGGTGCGGGCGACTCGACCGGTCACATCCAGGAACGCGAGATCACCCACCTTGCGCGTGGTCTGGCGGAGGCGGGAAGCCATCTGTTCGCCAATGAAATACAGAACCCTGGGATCCTGCTGGGCAATCTCACGGAATTTGGTGTAGCTGATCTCCGCCACTTCGCACTCGGTCTTGGCCTTTACCCAGGCGCTGCGGGAATCCATGTTGTCGAACAGCCCCATTTCACCGAAAAAGTCACCGGCGTTCAGGTAGGCCATGATCATCTCGCGACCATCGTCGTCTTCAATGATAACCGTCACCGAGCCTTTGACGATGTAGAACAGGGAATCGCTCTTGTCCCCGGCATAGATAATCGTGCTCTTGGCTGGGTAACGGCGGCGATGGCACTGCGAAAGGAAATAGTCGAGATGCTTTGTTTTCTGCTCAACCGGCTTGACGATAGTGGCCATAATGCGAGTCGTGCCTCCTCAGATACTGGCGGGTCCCAATGTTTGTTATGCACCCGGCTTTCCTTGCGGGTTCGTTCTTTTTTACTGCAAAACTGCGCAACTTA
Source organism: Marinobacter sp. DSM 26671 (assembly GCF_900112835.1). Lineage (NCBI taxonomy): Bacteria > Pseudomonadati > Pseudomonadota > Gammaproteobacteria > Pseudomonadales > Marinobacteraceae > Marinobacter > Marinobacter sp. DSM 26671. Next base: position 206,213 of record NZ_FONF01000003.1, read on the forward strand.
TAACAAGAAGGTCTGTTGCGGGCAACCGGAAAGAGTATACAACATGTATCCGAGATCGGCCTGCCTGGCGAAGCCGGTTGTGCTAGCATCCGGCCACAGGTCATCTTTATCGGGGCCAACACACCAGTTGGTCCCGCGTCATCACAACGGAGAGTCGTCCCATGAAAGCAACCGTAGACTGGACCGGCAACGCCAGTTTCAAAGCCACCAGCGGCAGTGGCCACAGCGTGCAGCTTGATGGCCCGCCAGACCACGGCGGTGAGAACCTGGGCCCGCGCCCCATGGAAATGCTGCTGATGGGGCTCGGAGGCTGTTCGGCGTTCGATGTCATGAGCATCCTGAAGAAAAGCCGCCAGGACGTGACCGCTTGCCACGCCGAGCTCGAAGCAGAGCGGGCCGACGCGGTTCCGGCGGTGTTTACACGCATTCACCTGCACTTCGTAGTAACCGGAAACAGCCTGAAAGACAATCTGGTCAAGCGGGCCGTGGGCCTGTCGGCAGAAAAGTACTGCTCCGCATCTATCATGCTTGAGAAGGCCGGCGTCGAGATCAGTCACAGCTACGAGGTTCACCAGGCGTCATAACACGTGTGAGAAATCTCGCCAGGGTCGCTCATGGACCGATTTCCCGGGCCGGATGCAGGGGAAATCACGAATGCTAAAATGTCATTGCGAATACTATTCAACGTCACTTGCGGTGTGCATAATACGCACCCTCTCCGCCGGTCTGCGCAAAAGGTGAACAACCCGGTCAGTAGTCGGTGGCGGCCTCGGCAGAGCTCAGCAATGCAGCTCTGCAGTCATTCATCTCCACGATCCGGAGGGGCTGAGCATGGAATCAAAACTCCAGCTGCATGGTTTCAACAACCTGACCAAATCCCTGAGCTTTAACATCTACGACATCTGTTATGCGCAGACCGAAGAACAACGCAAGGCCTATATCGACTACATCGACGAGATGTACAACGCCGAGCGCCTGACCCAGATTCTGACCGACGTCGTCAAGATTATCGGCGCCAACGTTCTTAACATCGCGCGTCAGGACTACGAGCCCCATGGCGCATCTGTCACCATGCTGATCGCCGAGCACGAGCTCACCAATGGTGAAGAGCCCGACAACGAAGAGTCTCCCGGACCGCTGCCGGATACCATCGTGGCTCACTTGGACAAGAGTCACGTCACGGTGCACACCTACCCCGAAAGCCATCCCCACGATGGCGTGAGCACCTTCCGGGCTGACATCGACGTATCCACCTGTGGCCTGATCTCACCGCTGAAAGTGCTGAACTACCTGATCCACAGCTTTGATTCTGATGTCGTTACCGTGGACTACCGGGTTCGCGGCTTTACCCGTGATGTGGACGGCACCAAGCACTACATTGATCACGACATCAATTCGATCCAGAACTACCTGACCGAAGATACCCAGAACGCGTATCAGATGATCGATGTGAACGTGTACCAGGAGAACCTGTTCCACACCAAGATGATGCTGAAGAACTTCAACCTCGATAACTATGTGTTCGGGGTGAACGCCGGTGATCTTGATCCCGCCGAAGCGCAGTCCATCGAGGACCGTCTGCGTCGGGAAATGCTGGAAATCTTCTATTCCCGCAACGTCGAATGATCGCCTCCTGTGGCGCCCCGCCCGGGGCGTCACGGGTCCTTCAGTTTTTTTGATGTCACCCCCCAGATTTCTGCGTTTTATTCTCTCCTCCCATCCCGTTTAAATAGAGCCAAGAGCTAACGAGAGGAGGACATCATGACCCTGCGCTCCCTGAAACAGATCATACCCGCCCTGGAAACGTCCGACGGTGCCGGCGTGCGCATCAAGCGTTCCATTGGCCAGCAACAGAACATTCGCCTTGACCCGTTCCTGATGCTGGACGAGTTTGGTTCCGCCGAGGCCGCCGACTATATCGCAGGCTTCCCCTCGCACCCCCATCGGGGGTTCGAAACCGTGACCTATATGATCGAGGGGCACATGCTGCATGAAGATCATCTCGGAAACCGGGGCGACCTGCGCAATGGTGGTGTGCAATGGATGACCGCCGGTCGCGGCATCATCCATTCGGAGATGCCCCAGCAGGAAGAAGGCGTGATGCGCGGTTTTCAGCTCTGGCTGAACCTGCCAGCGGCGGAAAAAATGACGAAGGCCGGCTACCGGGACATCCAGCCGGAAGAGATTCCGGAGCTTGCCTTCGACGGTGGCAAACTGAAGCTCATTGCCGGCTCATTACAGATCGATGGCCAGGCCCATGCAGGGGCGATGCCCGATCGCACCACCCAGCCGATCTACGCGGATATTCACCTGGCATCCGATGGGAGCCTGAGACTGCTCCTTCCGGAAGGCCACAACGCCATGCTCTATCTTTACGAGGGTAGCGCGAGCCTGGGGGAAAGCTCGCTGCAGCGAAGCGCCGCCAACGTTCTTTCCGACGACGGCGACCAGATCGAACTCCATGCGGGGCAAGCCGGAGCGCGACTCCTGCTGATTGCCGGCAAACCGATCGGCGAGCCGGTGGTCCAGTATGGTCCGTTTGTGATGAATACCCGAGAAGAGATCGAACAGACGCTCCGGGATTACCGGGATGGACGCCTGACGGCCTGACGGCCTCAGGCAAACGGCTTTCTTGCCATCAGCCGCTGCACCATCGGCCGTACGATCAGGTCCATGGCCAGCGGCATTTTTGTGCCCGGAACCACCAGGGTGTCGTGTCTCGACAGGCTGCTGCCTGCAATCACCTGCAGCAGATAGGGAAAGTCCACCTCTGACTGATCCCGGAACCGGATCACCAGCATGCTTTCGTCCTCAGTGGGAACTTCCCGGACGATAAAGGGGTTGGAAGTATCGACCAGGGGAATGCGCTGGAAATTGATGTGGGTGTGCGAGAATTGGGGCACGATGTCGTGCACATAGTCATCCATGCGGTTGATGATAGTTTCCACCACCGCCTCCTGGCTGTAGCCCCGCTTGTGCGTGTCCCGGTGGATCTTCTGGATCCATTCAAGATTCACAATCGGAACCACACCGATCAGCAGGTCCACATACTGGGCGATATTGCAGGTTTCGCTGACCACACCCCCATGAAGCCCCTCGTAGAACAGCAGATCGGTATCGGCGGGCAAAGGCCCCCAGGGCGTGAAGGTGCCGGGCTTGTGCCCGGCTTCAACCAGCCTGCGATCCTCATCGTGAACGTATTGACGATACCGACCGTTGCCGGTGTGGCCGTAGTCGTAGAACAGTGCTTCCAGCTTGTCGATGTGATTGGCGGCCAGCGCAAAGTGGTTGCGCTCACCGAACTGGCCCTTGGCCGCAAGCCGGGCCATCTGTTCACGGTTGTAGCGATGGAAACTGTCACCGCTGACCATTGCGGCGTTCAGCCCCTCACTGGCAAACATCCGGCTGAAAATCTGGCCGGTGGTCGTGGTGCCCGCTCCGGACGAACCAGTAACCGCGATGATGGGATGACGTTTTGACATAGAGGCAGGTTGCCGGAATCAGGTGAGGCTGTCGAGCAGACGGGGTTTTTCAACCACGAAGCCCTGAGCGTAGTCCACACCCAGCTGTCGGAGCATGTCCAGAACGTCCCGGGATTCAACCTGGGAGGCAATCACTTCCCGGTTCATGTAGTGGGCCATGTCCACCATTGAGCGCACCATTGCCCGGTCGGTCTCGCTGGTCGACAGCTGGCCAGTAAAGGCACTGTCGATCTTGATCAGGTCTACCGGTAACGAACGCATGAACTCGAACGAACTGGGGCCACTGCCAAAGTTGCCGAGACAGAACCGGCAGCCAAGTTCTTTCATCTCAATGATGAAGTCCGCCACTGACTGGACGTCGTTGATCGCCGAGGCCTCGGTAATCTCGAACCACAGCCGCTCGATAGGCGCATCTTTCTCACTCAGCTTTTCGTAGATGAACTCCAGCAGCGACTGGTCATTCATGGAATAGCCGGACAGGTTGATGCAGACGCCGCCGAAATGCCTCGGGTCCGGCGCCTGCTCCCTGAGCCAGTCCAGCATGTGACCAACAACCCAGCGATCCACGGCCTGCATACGGTCATAACGCTCGGCCATGCGCACGAAGTCCCGACCGGTAATGAGGTTGCCTTCGTCATCGTACATGCTGATCAGCACCTCATACTGCGCGGCCATGGAGGACTTGGCATGCAGAGGGATGATCTTCTGGCAGCGCAGCAGCATGCGCTCCTCGTTCAGGTCGCTGAGGCTGGCAACCTTGGCGGCAATCTGCTCCTGACGGGCCTGGTCATCGGCGTCCAGGGCATACTCCGAAACCTTGCCGTGGCCCTGCTGGCGGGACGCGGCAAGCGCCTGCTCCGACGCCCGTAACCAGCGTTCAGCACTGACCAGGGCCGGCAACGTGGGGACCACACCGGCGCTGGCAGAGAGCCGGTAGTCGCGACCACCAAAACTGAACTCGGCGGCCTCCACTGCCCGGATGAGATCTCTTGCCGCGTCGCTGGCACTCTCGGACGGCACCAGCATGGCAAACTCATTGCCCGCAAGTCTGGCCACGGGCATACCGTCACCGACGTGGCTGCGCAGGATATCGGCAATCCGTTTCAGGGTCTCATCACCGGCCTGGTAGCCGGCGGTGTCGTTCAGCAGGCGGAACCTGCGGAGATCCAGGCGCACCAGGGAGCGCTCATCCTCCCGACGGGCCAACTGCTGATCGAGCATGCGTTCGAATTCCCGACGCCCGAGAAGGCCGGTCAATTCATCATGGGTGGAGGCCCAGGACAACTGGTCATAGACCTTGCGGACCATTCGATCGATACTCTCGTCCACCAGGGGCCGTTCATACTGGCTATCGGGCACGATGATGCCTTTTCGCATCTGCCGGGCCAGGGCCTCCAGCTCCAATTCCACCACTCGCATGCCCTGGTGATTCACAAAGACAAAGCGGCTGAAGCCCCGGGCCACCCAGACCAGACGAATGTACTGGGGTTCGTCCGGTTTTTCCTGGTCGCGGAGCCAGTCGCCGGTTCGCAATTTCTGCGCCCGGTTGATCCAGCGCTGAAGACTGCGTTGCTCCCGGTCAGACAGTTTTCTGGCATCCGGTTGCTCCGGCTTTGCCACTGGCACTTCAACCAGTTCGGGGCTTTTTTGCGGACTGCGAACCAGGAACTGCTTGAGCTCGTCCCGGATTTGCGAAGAAGGCATGTGGTTGCTGGAAATAGAGGCAAGACCATCCTGGATTACCCGCAGCAGCTCGGGCAGATTAATGGAGCTGTTCGGATCATCAGCGAAGGATAGGAGCGAATCGATAACGGCCAGGTAATCATGCCACAGCTGGCTGTCAGGCCCCTGCCGGATCCAGGTCAGCGAAAGCAGATCCCGCCAGCCACCATCCAACAGGCTGATTACCGCCTTTGGCACCTTGCGCCCACCCAGTTTGTTGTCCAGCACATCGGCCACAGCCTTTTTTGACTCGGCTACCTTCTGGGCACCCTCTGCGGCCGCTGTCACTCGCTCAACATTCCGGCGATAGACAAGATTCTGGCGATCAATCAGGGTGTCCAGTTCCTGGACCGTTTGCTCGAATACCCCGGTGTCCTGCTCGAAGTCCGTTGTAATTCGCTCTACCAGCTCATCCACGCGACGCTGAACCACCGGATTGATGCGCCCGCCCTTTACCCCTAGCTGGGCCAGACGGTTCATCACCCCGCGTACCGGGCTATCCTGATCGTCAAAGAACGCAGGGTCCCTCATGACAACTTTGAGAACGGGTACTTCCAGCTGCCGCATGCGCTGCTGGGCATACTCGCTGAGCTTCGGGCTTTCCACCACCGATTTGAAAAACCGGTCGACCACATCGACCGTTTCCTGCTGTTCTTCATCCAGCCGGTTATCACCGCTTGCCTTTACTTTCTCTACCACCCGCTCCTTCAGGGGAGCCAGCTCCTCGCCAGTATCCACGGGCTGAGATTGCAGCTGCTGGAGTTCTCGCTGAAATTCTCCGGACGACAGAGGCCTGGCATTGGGCTGGAACGGCAAAGGCTCCGGATCGCCCCGGGCCACACGGCTCGCGCTCAGGGTATTCAGCAGGTTACGCACCGTAGCGAACGCAGTCTGGGCCGCCTGGGCATAACCCCGAAACTCGCCCCCCAGCATGCCGGCTCTGCGACGAGACTGGGACTGTCCGGCGTCTTCGGCACCCGCCTTCGGCTTTGACTCTGCAGCAGCACTCTCCGCGGCAACCGGCTCGGGCTCCGCGGGCTCTTGTTGTGCCTCCGGCTTTGCCCCGGCCTGCTCGCTCAGATACTTGCTGAGATCCAGGTCCGGCAGAACACCGTGACGAATCAGAATATCGTTGAGTTCTTTGTACAGAGGTCCCAGCTGCTGCAACACGGTCTGTTCAAAGACCCGCAGACAGACTTTCTCCACCTCCCGGGTCGCCTTGAGCTGGCTGAGGCCATTATGGAAGGCTTCGCAGACCAGGGAGGGCCCGAGGGGATTGTGGTGTCCCGTGGCGTTCGCGATGCCAAGTTTGTCCAGGCGAAGCTTGAGCTGCAGCAGATCGCCCCGATACTGGGTATCCGCCTTGGTCACCATCACCCGGATCGTCAACCAGTCCTCGAATTCGCCCTTGTCGACCACGGACAGCTCGGACCCCGGAAACCCCTTGGGGGCGGGCTTCAGTGGTGATTCCAGGCTGCGAGCCATCTGATGCCAGATGACCCGTTGCCGGGCCTGAATCTGGCCCGAGGCATCCATGTATTCATTGGCCTGCTGATCATTTACCGCTCTCTGGGCCGCCAGTTTGAGACCCTCCACCATTTGCACGAAACAGGCGTCCATCAACGGCTCGATAAACTGGGTCACCGCCTTGGCGGACTGATGCAGCACAAACTGTACGCGGTCACTGGGCGCGCGGAGCGAAGAGCGATCCTGACTTCGGGAGCCCCCGCATTGCTGCAGCATGGCATCAACCGCTTCCGGGTTCGGGCGGCTGAAATTGACCCCCATGGCACCATCAATGCGCCTGACAATACTGACATGAAGCTCGTGGCGACGGGCGCCATCCAGGCCACGAAAACGTACCACCAGTTCCGGCGGTGTGCCGGAAGCAAAAGCCCGGTCCAGCTTCTTCGAGGTTTCACTCGAATAGCGGACGAAAAGGCCCTCCGCACAAAAATCGGCGATCTGGCACGGCCAGGCCTCACCGGTTCCCAGATCAATCTGGGCGGCAAGCTTGATAGGTTGGCGGGGGCTGCTACGACGTTCTCTCGGATCCATGAACTACCTGATATCTCGCAAAGCCGGACCAGTCACCGGACACAATGCCCGGTACCGACTCACGTCCCTGAAACGATGGCGGATGCCACCGGCTGCTACTATAGAGACCATGATTGTACTATAGCGGCCTGGCCCCCACAGGCAAACCAATCCACTATAACATCCTGACCCATGAAACAGCTTAGTCAGATCTATCTACTTTTGCTACTGGTAACAATGCTTAACGGCTGTTCGACCATTGGCTACTATTCGCAAGCTGTCAGTGGGCATATGTCCCTGATGATGTCCGGAAAACCGGTGGAGAAGGTCTTCTCAGACGACACAACGCCGATAGAGCTTCGGGAAAAACTCGCTTTGGCTCAACAGGCCCGGGAATTCGCCGCTCAACGACTGGCCCTGCCGGTGGGAGACGCCTTCAGTGACTACGTCCAGCTTGAAAGACCCTGGGTGGTGGTAAACCTGGTGGCTGTGCCGGAGTTCTCGCTGGAGCCACACCGCTGGTGCTACCCGGTTCTCGGCTGTCAGGCCTACCGGGGTTACTTCAGCCTGGAAGATGCCCGTGCCGAGGAGACGCAATTTCTCAATAACGGCTTCGACACCTTCATTGGCGGCGTGACCGCCTATTCCACCCTCGGCTGGTTTGATGACCCGCTGCACACTGGTTTTACCCGCCTGGCGGAGGACCGCATGGTCGCCCTGATGTTCCATGAACTGGCCCACAGGGTGGTCTACATTGCCGATGACACGGCATTTAACGAAAGCTTCGCCACCGCCGTGGAGCTGGAGGGGCTCAGACTCTGGTTATCGGAACAGGGAAAGCCCGGCCAGTTCCGGGAGGCGTTGGGCCGTCTTGCTCGCCGCAACCAGACCCTTGCCCTGGTGGAGGACTTCAGTGCCCGGCTGGACGTTCTTTATGCTCAGCAGGACGTCTTGCCAGACCAGCAACTGCGGAATCGCAAGGCGGCCATTTACCAAGAGCTGGCTCTTGCCTATCAGGAACTTTCCGCAGAGTGGTCCGAACCGGGCCCGTTCGGACCGGTACCAGTCAGCCTGAACAATGCCAACCTGGCGCTGTTTCGTCAGTACAACCAGCACGTACCGGCGTTCCGTCAGATGCTTCGGAATGCAGGCTACGACTTTGCGGACTTTTACAAGGCCGTCGAGACGCTGTCAGAGCAACCGGAACCCCAGAGGTCTGAACATCTGGCCGCCCTGTCAGAGCGGTTTGAAGAACACCTTTGAGTTCCGCTGGGTGTTATAGGCAGCCAGCTTCGGCCCGGGCAGGGCCTGCACTGTCGAAGGCTGGAAGCCCCGCTCCCGGAACCAGTGCTCCGTCTGGGTGGTGAGCACGAACAGCTTCTGGATACCCTGCCCCCTGGCCAGCTTCTCCACCATTGCCAGAATCTCATCACCCCGTCCGGCCCGGCGATAGGTCGGGTCTACCGCGAAGCAGGACAACTCGCCGGCACCCTCTTCAGGGTAGCTGTACAGAGCGGCACAGCCCACGATAGTGCCGTCGCGCTCCGCCACAACAAAGCGGTCAATCTCGGTTTCCAGCATCTCCCGGGAGCGGCGAACCAGAATGCCCTGCTCCTCCAGCGGCTGGATCAGCTCCAGAATCCCGCCGATGTCCTCGACCCGGGCCTGGCGGAACTGCTCGTAGTGATCGCCACTGACCAACGTGCCGGCGCCATCCCGCGTGAAGAGCTCCTTCAGCAGGGCGCCGTCATCCACATAGCTGATGATGTGGGCGCGACGTACGCCCTTCACACAGGCATCACAGGCAGCTCGCAGCAAGTCGGCATCGTGACCGGTCACCACACCGGCCGCCAGACGCTCGGACGCCTGGCGCGCCGACAGCTCCCGGATCAAAGTACCGTCCTCTTCCTGTAACCCGGGATCATCAATAAACACCATCAGCTTCTCGGCCTGCAGTGCCGCTGCCACCTGGCTGCCAACATCCTCGTAGGAGAGGTTGAAGGCATCCCCGGTGGGCGAATAGCCCATGGGCGGCAACAGGACAATGTGACCAAGCTCCAGCAGTTTCTCGATCCCGGCCACATCCACCCGGCGCACCTTGCCGGTATGGCCAAAATCAATACCGTCGAGCACACCCACGGGCTTGGCAGCCACATAGTTGCCGCCACTCACCCGGATACGGGCATTATGCATCGGCGAATTCACCAAACCCATGGAAAGGTGGCTCTCCAGGTAGGCACGCAGGCCACCGACGGCCTCCATCACCATGCTGAGGTGCTCTTGCGGCGTAATCCGCAGACCTTTTGAAAACGACGATTCGATTCCTGCAGCATCCAGCCGCGTCTGGATTTGCGGGCGGGCACCAAAGGCAACGACCAGCCGCACACCAAGGCTGCTCAGCAGCGCGATGTCATGGATGATGTTGATGAAATTCCCGTGTTCAATCGCATCCCCCGGAATGGTCAATACCACCGTCCGCCCGCGATGGGCGTTGATGTAAGGGGATGAATGGCGGAATCCATGCAGCCAGTCGTTTGATTTCAAACCTTTCTCCTGGTCTCTCGTTATCTTCTAAAGGCAGGTACTTTATCTTGAGGAGTTTGCCGAGTCCTGTCGAGGAGGGTGTGCCAAAACACGCCCGTAAATACGTCCCTGTAGGGCTCGGTCGCGCCATCCCTGGCGCTCCACGGTTTTGGCACACCCTCCCCGCCAGGACTCTCCGCAGGCGTCGGAAGTGCCTGCGCCACACTCAGAGACAGAACTGTCGGATCAGCCCTCGCAGTACTTGAACGGTTGGATCAAGCTGGGACAGCTCTATAAATTCATCGGGCTGGTGCGCCTGATCGATGGATCCGGGACCCATAACAAGAGTCTCCAGGCCAAGCTTCTGGAGCCAGGGCGCTTCCGTGGCGAAAGCAACCGCGTGGGCGGTATGACCCGTCAGTTTCTCACAGGCTTTGACCAGAGCGGCATCGGCCGGAGTTTCGAACGGTGGCACGCCGTCAAAGAGCGGCTCGAATTCCAGGGACAGTTCCCGGCGGTCCGCGATCGGCTGAACCTTGCTCAGGATGGCCTGGCGCAGGGTTTCCATGTTCATGCCCGGCAAGGGGCGCAGATCAAAGTGCAGCTCACACTGGGCACAGATACGGTTTGGATTGTCACCACCGTGGATGCAGCCAAGGTTCAGGGTTGGAAACTGTACCTCGAAGTTCGGGTTCCGGTACTTTTCCTGCCAGCCTGACCGGAGTGCCAGCAACTCGGTGAGCGCTTCGTGCATCCCTTCCATGGCGTTGCGGCCGAGGGCCGGGTTGGAGGAATGACCGGACTGGCCCTCGAATTTCAGGCGCTCCATCATGATGCCCTTGTGCATGCGCACCGGTTTCAGGCTGGTTGGCTCGCCGATGACCGCGTAGCGGGCCTTGGGCTTGCCAGCTTCGGCCAGGGCCCGGGCGCCGTCCATGGAGCTCTCTTCGTCGGCGGTGGCCAGTATGATCAGGGGCTGTTTGAGATCTTCGTCCACAAAGGCCCTTGCTGCTTCAATGGCCAGCGGGAAAAAGCCTTTCATGTCGCAGGTACCCAGCCCGTACCAGCGATTGTCCCGCTCGGTCAGGGTAAAGGGATCGCTCTGCCAGCGTTTGTCATCAAAGGGCACCGTATCGGTATGGCCGGACAACACAAGACCGCCCGGGCCGCTGCCAAGGGTTCCGATCAGGTTGAATTTTCCGGGCATGCCTGGCACTTCCAGGATTTCCACGGAAAACCCGAGGGCTTCGAGCCATTCTGCCAGGGTTCGCACCACGGGCTCGTTACTATGATCCCATTTTGCCGACGCGCTGCTGATTGAGGGCAGAGATATCAGGCGGGCAAGCATGTCACGAATGCCCGGCACCACTGCGGATTTGCTATCGGACTGCGACATAGTTTCCTCTCAGATTCCCATTGGAATCATTGTGCACGGCCACGCCGCCAGACTTCAAAGTTGGTAATCGCCCGGATCAACATCGGGTAGGCGACTTCACCGCCAGCGATAACCCAGGCCACTTCCAGCTCGCGTTCGCTGACGCTCACCAGACGCCCTTCCACCACGTTCTCGTTGGAAAGCGTTACCCGGACCTGCCGGTCAACCCATTGTTCGGCGGTTTCAAGATTCGCCGGATACCAGGTTTCGGTCTCAGGATCCTCCCGTGGCACCACCGGCTCGACGGCCACCTCTGGTGTTTCCTGAACAACCGGCTCAGCCTCGGCCAGATAGACGTCCGGCACGCCTGCACCGTTGTAACGAACTGGCCAGCTCATGCCCGCACCCTCGTTTTCAGCCGTTCTTACAGGCACTCCGAGCAGAGGCTGGGCCGGCTGCACATCTACCGTGAGCTCACCGCCCTCCAGCAGCCACTGCCGGTACAACGCTTTCAGCTGGACACTGGCGGCCAGGCCCCGGGCTTCAAGCCCGGCAGACAGCGCCTGCACTGCGCGCCCGGCCCATTCTCCGGTTTCGATACCGGCTTCGCGGGCGCAATAGGCGGCGATGCGACGCATCAGGCCACCATCACGCAAGGTCAGCGTCATCGGCTCGGCGCCACCGGAAACGGTCAGCTCGGCATCCTGGATTCGGATTCGGGCATCACGCCAGTCCAGCTCCAGACTGCCGGTGCTGACGGTATTCAACTCAGCATGGAGATTGCCCGGAGTCTGTCGCACAAAGCCATCCCCGGCGAGTGCTGTGATGCCCATGCGGATCAGGTCACCGCTACCCAGCTGTTGGCGCGGATCTGGCGCGCAGGAAAGCGCAAACAAGGCCGGATCGCCCTCGCTATTGGCGCCTTCTGCAGTAACCCAGTTACGAAGCATGGTCGGGTCGAGGGTCAGGCCAAGGCCGTCGAGTCGCAAGGTCCATTGTTCCGGCATGCCAGCCGGGTCGAACAGGACAGAGAGCAAACTGACGGGTGAGCCGGTATCAAGCTCCACCCTCGCCATGTCCAGAGGCTGGGTGAGCTCGAAATCCTGCCAGCTGGCGTCGTTGAGAACCAACCGGCCCTCAACGCCGGAACTGATGCTGCCCCTGTGCAGAACACCGTGGGGCTCCAGCGCCTGTCTCGCCTCGGCCATGCGCTGATCCGCCAGCCACCAGACCCCCGCCTTGAATGCGGCAAAGCCGACCAGAACCAGTATTACCAGCGTCGCAAGCAGGCGCTTCATCCGGAGACTCCTTGTCGGGTGCCGTCAGTTACGGGAAATCAGGGTGCCGACACCCTCATCAGTGAAGATCTCCAACAGACACGCATGAGCGACCCTGCCGTCGATAATATGGGACGTGCGCACGCCATTTTCGACGGCACTCAGTGCACAACGGATCTTGGGGAGCATGCCACCATGAATGGTGCCGTCCTCGATGAGATCATTGACCTGCTTGGCCGTGAGCCCGGTAAGCACCTTGTCTTCCTTGCTCTTGAGGCCGGAGACGTTGGTCAGCAGCATCAGCTTCTCGGCCTTCATGGCCTCGGCCACCTTACCCGCCACCAGATCGGCATTGATGTTGTAGGAGGCGCCATCCGGTCCCACGCCAATCGGTGCAATCACGGGAATCAGGTTGCTGCGGGTAAGCATCTCAATCACATCCACGTTGACACTGGCGACCTCGCCCACATGGCCGATGTCGATAATCTCCGGGCGTTCCAGTTCGGGAGAGCGGTCGACCACCTCCAGCTTGCGGGCTCGTATCAGATTGGCGTCTTTGCCGGTGAGCCCCACCGCCATGCCGCCGTGAGAGTTGATCAGGGAGACAATTTCCTTGTTCACCTGGCCACCAAGCACCATCTCCACCACGTCCATGGTTTCGGAATCGGTTACCCGCATGCCGTTGACGAATCGGGACTGGATGTTCAAACGCTCCAGCAGCTCGCCGATCTGCGGGCCACCGCCATGGACAACGATCGGGTTGATGCCTACAAGTTTCATCAGCACCACATCGCGGGCAAAACTGCTCTTCAGGTCTTCGTTTTCCATGGCGTTACCGCCGTACTTGATGACCACGGTCTTGCCGGTAAATCTCTGAATATAAGGCAGGCCCCGACTAAGTACCGAAGCCACCTGCATTGCCGTTTCACGATCCAGCGCCATGTTTTTGCCTTGTTGATCCTGTATTGAAACTTGCCTGTGAAACTCGGTGACTGCGAATCAGAAATCCGCCACCAGATCCGGCGCTGCCTTCTGCAGCTGGTCACGGAACACAGACTTGATACGCTCCAGTGCCTCGTCGGTCTCCGCTTCAAAGCGTAAGACCAGCACCGGCGTGGTGTTTGATGCCCGGCACAGCCCCCAGCCGTCGGCGTAGTCCACCCGGATGCCGTCGATGGTGCTGATATTGCCGTCACCGAAATCCCCGGACTCGCCGAGGCGTTTGATAATGTCGAACTTGGAACTTTCCGTCACTTCGACATTCAGCTCTGGCGTACTGATGTCATCAGGGAAATCCTCGAAAACTTCATCGCTGTGACGATCCTCAATGCCCAGAATTTCCAGCAGGCGGGCCGCAGAATACAGACCGTCATCAAACCCGTACCAACGCTCGCCAAAGAAAATATGACCACTCATTTCCCCGGCCAGCAAGGCGCCAGTCTCTTTCATTTTTGCCTTCATCAGGGAATGACCGGTTTTCCACATGATCGGTCGGCCCCCGGCTTCTGAAATCACCCCGGCCAGCCTGCGGCTGCATTTCACATCGTAAAGGACATCGGCCCCCGGATTCCGTGAAACCACATCCCGGGCAAACAGCATCATCAGCCGGTCCGGCCAGATAATCTTGCCAGAATTGGTTACTACACCGAGACGGTCACCATCGCCGTCGAAGGCCAAACCGATGTCGGCCCCTTCCGATTCAACCCGGGCAATCAGATCCGCCAGATTCGCCGGCTTACCTGGGTCGGGATGGTGATTCGGGAAGTCACCGTCCACCTCGCAGTAGAGCGGAATCACTTCGCAGCCCAACTCCTCGATCAGCATGGGTGCCAACTCACCGGCAATGCCATTGCCGGCATCGACGACCACCTTGAGCGGTGCCGCTACCGCAATATCGCCAACAATCCGGTCCAGGTAAGCACGGCGCACATCCTCGGTGCTCTGGCTGCCCCTACCGCTGGCAAAATCTCCGGTCTGGATGCGCTGATACAGTTTCTGGATGGCCTCACCTGAAAGGGTTTCGCCACCCAACATGATTTTCAGGCCGTTATAGTTGGCCGGGTTGTGACTGCCGGTCACCATCACGCCAGAGCCAGTCTGGAGTTCGTGGGTGGCAAAATAGAGGACCGGTGTCGGCACGGCCCCCACGTGAATCACGTTGCACCCGGCTGCCATGACACCGCGTGCCAGAGCATCAGCCAGATCCGGGCTGGAATGGCGGCCGTCATAACCAATGCAAAGGCTGTCGACACCGCGCTCCCGGGCCTCCGAACCGATGGCCCGACCGATGACTTCAACGCCCTCGGCGGTCAGGGTTTCGCCGACAATACCCCGAATGTCATAGGCCCGGAAAATATCCTGGGAAAGCTCCACTTGAGGCAGGGCCACCTCTTCCACGTCCGGAGTGTCGCCGGAACCAAAGACGGTATCATCGCCGCTGCCGAAGCCCAGAACGTCCTCATCGCCATCAAGCATGTCGATATCGGGCATGTCCTTGTCCTGGAACAAAGGCTCATCGCCGCCCTTGGCGGCACCACCGCCAGACTTTCCGGAACCGGCCGGCCTGGGTTTGGCGGTTTCTACAGCCTTGGCGACCCGTTTATCAACCACCTGTGACAAACGGTAGAGCACCTCACCGGTTGAGGCGACCATATCCCAACGGAAGGTCGGCAGCTTTACCCGCTCTCCGCCGAACACCTTGTGCGCCCACTGGATCAGGGCCGTCACATCCTGACGCAAGCCCTTCTGGGCCCCGCCCAGCAGTACCCAGACGATGATGGCAGCGATCAACGCGGGCACGCCGACCAGAAGCGCGATCATTACCGTATCAACCGGCGCTGCGGACGATTTTGCAGGGGTGTAGGCTACGGTCCAGTCCGGATTGGAAAGCCGGCGGGATTCCGCGTTTCCGGAGCCGCTGCCGTTACTGACCACGGTGCGGGATGAACCGGACACGGTCTGCACCAGCGCGAGCTGACCACCGAGGCTGGAGTTGACCACTTGCAGCAACGGCTGGATCTGGCCGGAGTCGAAGATAATCAGCAGGCTGCCGATGACCGCATTGCTGGTCGGATTGCGAACCGGGGCTGCCATCTGGACAAACCACCGGTTATCCCGTGGAAACGCGTCGGGAAACAGTCGCTGGCCGGTTTCAGCGCGCCGGGCCAGCTCAAGCCCGGAGAAGCCCAGCAGGCCCTCACTGCTGGAGGTGCGTGGAATGTCACGGTAGGGAAACAGATGCACCGCCTCGATGCCGGGCAGTGAATCCGCCAGCTGCACCTCGGTCGCCGGAATCTCGTTCCGGCTGCTCAGGGCCTGAACGACATGGGGCTGCGTCGCCAGACCATTGACGCTTTTCTGGACCTGGTCAAAATACTGGTTCAGTCGAAGGGCGGCGGCATCCGCTTCCAGAACTTTCAATGACTCGAAGCGTTCCTTTGCAGACGGCTGAACCACCAGAAAATGAAGCAAGGCAACGGCAATCACCCCCGCAAGGACCACGACCAGCGACTGGCTCACCGCCACGGAATTGAGTCTCTTCAGTTTGGGTCCCGAAGAACTGGTTTTTTCCTTCTTCACCGCCTTCTTCGCCGGCTTTTCATCAACGGACGCGTCGGCATCTTTCTTTTTACCCAGCTTCATAGTCCATCCTGCAGTTGTAATTTTATCGTCCTGGACAAGCAGTTATCCGCAAAGTATAGACGCCGGC
The DNA here is from genome assembly GCF_900112835.1 of Marinobacter sp. DSM 26671. NCBI lineage: Bacteria > Pseudomonadati > Pseudomonadota > Gammaproteobacteria > Pseudomonadales > Marinobacteraceae > Marinobacter > Marinobacter sp. DSM 26671. Next base: position 222,338 of record NZ_FONF01000003.1, read on the forward strand.
ACAATGTTCTGCGTGGCCGGCTTCCCGGTCACCTTGTGCCGGTGGAGCCAAAGCCGCCTTCACCGCGGGCGCTGGCGTCGAATTCCGAAACCACCTCAAAATCAGCCTGCACAACGGGTACCAGCACCAACTGTGCCAGACGCTCCCCCACATCCACGGTAAAGCTGGTGCGCCCCCGGTTCCAGCAGGACACCATTAACTCGCCCTGGTAATCCGAATCAATCAAGCCCACCAGGTTGCCAAGCACTATACCGTGCTTGTGGCCGAGCCCGCTTCGGGGCAGGATCATGGCCGCCAGCGATGGATCGGCAATGTGGATCGACAACCCTGTCCTGATCAGTTGGGTATCGCCCGGCTCGAGGGTCAGCGGCTCGTCCAGACAGGCCCGAAGATCAAGGCCTGCGGAGCCTTCGGTGGCATACTCGGGAAAGGGAATCTGGCTGCCAATGCGATCATCCAGAATACGTACCTGAAGATTTTTCCTGCTCATGAGGGGTCCTGTCGATTGTAGTGCAGGTGCGCTTCGCTGAGTCAGCGGGCGGCCTGACCAAGATGTTCACCTATCATCGCCACAAGCTGTCGGGCAATGTTCGTTTTGCTGTCGGGACCGATCGACGTCTGGCCACCCGGCCAGAATACGCTCACCGCATTGTTGTCGCTGTTAAAGCCCAGCCCGGGCGTAGACACATCGTTGGCCACGATCATGTTCAGTTTCTTGCGTTGCATTTTGTCGGTGGCGTAGCTCGCCACATCGGTGGTTTCGGCCGCGAAACCTACGCTAAAAGGCGCATCGTCGCGGCCGGCTATGGTAGCCAGGGTGTCGGGATTGCGCACCAGCGAGAGCGCCATGGCGTCACTGGACTTCTTGATCTTGTCTCCGGCACAGGTTTCCGGACGGTAATCGGCGACCGCAGCTGTCGCAATAAACAGGTCACAGCCCTCATCCACGGCGTTTGAGGCTTCCTGCAACATGTCCTCGGCCGTTAACACCGGACGAACCTCGACACCGTTAGGCGCGGAAAGCGCTACCGGACCACTGACCAGAATCACCCGGGCACCTGCCTTCTGCGCCTCGCTGGCCAGGGCATAACCCATTTTCCCGGAGCTGTGATTGCTTATATAGCGCACCGGGTCGATAGGCTCTCGGGTCGGGCCTGCAGTAATCACGACCGTCTTGCCAGCGAGCACGCCTGTGCGACCGTGATCGACAAGCGCAACAATGTCCTCCGGCTCCAACATTCTCCCTGGCCCGGTATCACCACAGGCCTGCGCTCCCTGAGCCGGCCCCCATAATTCGATCTGGGGATCCTCTTCAAGCAGCCGGATATTTCTCTGGGTACGGCCATTGCTCCACATTGCCTGATTCATCGCAGGCACCACGGCAATGGGCGCCTCGGTTGCACAACAAACGGTGGTTAACAGATCGTCGGCCATCCCCTGGGCAAGGCGGGCGATAAAATCGGCCGACGCCGGCGCAACGACCAACTGATCAGCCCACTTGGCCAGTTCAATATGCCCCATACCAGCTTCCGCCTCAGGGTCCAGCAAGGACGTCCTCACGGGCTCGCCACTGAGGGCCTGAAAGGTCAGTGGTGCCACGAACGCTTCCGCCCCGCGGGTCATAACAACCCTCACCTCATGGCCCGCTTTCTTTAACTGGCGAACCAGCTCGGCACTTTTATAGGCAGCGATACCACCGGTTACTCCCAGGAGGATTCGTCTGGCGGCCATAGGGGCTCCGTTTCCGCATAAAATGAAAGGCTTATAAGATAGCATGCTCAGGCCGCAGCGACAGCCTGCCAGACCCGGCATACGTTTACCGATTGTTAGTTTTTAAAGTAACCTTTGTAACCCTGAGATGCCCGTCGCGGTGCAGGAAGCACCAGGGCAGGAGACAACCAATGCAAGGAAGCCACGATGTCAGACCCCGCCTGGCCCACGGACGAACGTCCACGGGAACGCCTGCTCGCCCACGGACCGCAAACCCTCTCCGACGCCGAACTGCTCGCCCTGTTTTTACGCACCGGCACCACCGGCATGCCGGTCATGGCATTGGCTCGCCACCTGATTGAGGAGTTTTCCGGGCTTCGGGGGTTGCTGACGGCTTCCCGTCGCCAGTTCTGCGATGTCAAAGGTCTGGGAACCGCCAAATACGCCCAGGTTCAGGCGGCCATGGAAATGGCGCGCCGGGTCATGGATGAACCATTGCGCCAGGGTGATCCCCTGCGCTCTCCCGAAGATACCCGCCGCTTTCTTACCAGTCGGCTCGGCACCTACCCGCACGAGGTTTTCGCAGGCCTGTTTCTGGACAATCGCCATCGCGTTATTCAATACCGTGAGTTGTTCCGGGGCACCATCGATGGCGCGGCCGTCTATCCGCGGGAAGTGGTGCGACAGGCTCTGGAGGACAATGCAGCAGCGGTGATTTTCGCTCACAACCACCCGTCGGGCGTCGCCGAACCGAGCCAGGCCGACATTTCCCTCACCCGCCGCTTGAAAGAGGCCCTCGGACTGGTGGATATCAGGGTTCTTGACCATATGGTTGTTGGCCATGGTGAGGTAGTATCTCTCGCTGAACGGGGTCTGCTGTAAAGCCCGATGGTTAACCGTGCACGTCAATGCCGGAAAACTGGCCAAATTCCCAACAATTTTTTGCGTTGGGGGGTGAGTTCTGGTATAAAAGCGTCCCTTTCTGGCGGCGTCTGGCGAGCAGCGTTCAGTTTAGAGGCGCGAATGGGGGCGTAATAGCTCCTTAGCAACCAGAGACGCATTAAAAACGAATTCGTATTATTGAGACCATTGCTCAGGTCGGAGGCAAGTATGTCCAGAGTTTGTCAGGTTACCGGTAAGCGTCCGGTATCCGGTAACAACGTTTCCCACGCGATGAACCACACTCGTCGTCGTTTTCTGCCGAATCTGCAGAACCATCGTTTCTGGGTTGAGTCCGAGAAGCGTTTCGTGAAGCTGCGCGTATCCACCAAGGGCATGCGCATCATCGACAAAAAAGGCATTGACGCTGTGCTGGCCGATCTTCGTGCCCGCGGCGAGAAATTTTAAGGAGCCGCATCATGCGCGAGAAAATCAAGCTGGTTTCATCAGCAGGTACTGGTCACTTCTACACGACCAAGAAGAACAAGCGTAACACTCCGGAAAAAATCGAGATCAAAAAGTACGATCCGGTTGTCCGCAAGCACGTTGCGTACAAGGAAGCCAAGATCAAGTAATTCCTGATCCGGCATCCAAAAAAGCCCGGCCAATGCGCCGGGCTTTTTTTTGACTTGATGCTATTCAGAACTTCTCCAGGTAGCCCTCCGGCAACGCCACATCCATGGCGATGGGCAGGTGATCCGACATCGGATAACTCACCACCTCGGACCGGCGGATCTCGAGTGAAGGACTTACCAGGATATGATCCAAAGCTTTCTCCGGCCGCCAGCTGGGGAAGCTATGGGCGGTATCCGGTAGCGGCACCAGATCGGTTTCCCTGAGGGGCGTCTGAGTCAGTAGCTGTTCGGCATGGGCGTTCATATCTCCCATCAGAACCACATGCCGGTAGTCGGCAATCAGCTCCCGGATGTAACCCAGCTGGCGTTGCTGAGCCGTCTTGCTAAGGGAAAGGTGCATCAGCACCAGCACCAGTGGATCATGCTCGGTTCCGTATCGGGCGATGATGGCGCCCCGGCCCGGAATCAGGCCCGGCAACTTGTGTTCGGTAACGTCAAGGGGCCGATACCGGCTCAGCAGGCCATTGCTGTGCTGGGCGATCTGACCGAGATTCCGGTTCAATTGCTGGTACCAGTAGGGAATGCCGGCCGCTTCGGCCAGATATTGCACCTGGTTGATATAGCCGCTGCGCAGACTGCCCCCATCGCACTCCTGCAAAGCCACCACGTCGTACCCGCGCAGCAGGGAGGCAATCCGATCCAGATTTTCGATACGGTTACGGTGAGGCAGTATGTGCTGCCAGCTTCGTGTGAGGTAATGACGGTAGGACGAGGTGTTGATTCCCACCTGAATATTGAAGGTGAGCAGGCGGATGTGCCGTTTCGGTTCGAACTCCGGCACATGCTCGGTCCCGGAACAGGCACCCCTGGGCCCGCCGGCCGGCCTCAGGATGCCATTCAACTGCTTTCGGATATGCTTGTACATAGTGGCGGCCTCAACCGGCCGGCTGGTCTTTGCAATGGGGCCGGAATCCGTAACGGGGGTTATTCCACCTCGCCACGCTCTTTGGCGACAAGGTAGTCCACCACGTCGAGAACGGCCTCATGGCTGCCGGCCATGGATGCACTGACAGTGTACTTGCCATTAACCAGCATAGTCGGCGTTCCGGTAATCCGCGCGCCACGGATTTTCGATTGAGCTTTCTGCATACGGGCATTCACGCCAAAGCTTTTGTAAGTGCTGACAAACTCATCCGGATCTACACCGTAATCCGCAACAAAGTCGGCCAGGGCTTCAGGGGTATTCAGCGGTCGACGCTCACCGGCAAGCGCCTCGAACAGGGCATCGTGCACCTTGTCCAGCTCCCCCATGGCCTCAAGCGCATAAAAAGCGTAGGCGTGGGGTTCCCAGTTTCTGCCCAGTGCCGCAGGGATCTTCACGTAATTGACGTAATCAGGAGCACTGGCCGCCCACTCCTCAATCAGAGGTTTGAAGTTGTAACAATGGGGGCAGCCATACCAGAAGACTTCCGCTACCTCGACACCGGAATCGCTTTCGGTTCTTACCGGGTTATCCAACCGGTTGTAATGGGTCCCTTCTTTCCACTCTGCAGCACTGGCCAGGCCAGAAACAGACAGCGCCAACAGGAGCAGGAAAGCCGTTCTGAAGGATCGAAACATGAAAAATCTCCGGTTATCTGAATATCGTTTTGGGAGGATTATGACCCAGCGTACCTGAAAAGTTCCACAGGTCGGCAGTTACAGAAAAGAAAGGCAGCAAAAAACCCCGCACCAGGCGGGGTTTCTAGCTGCAGACCGGCGGCTTAGTTCAGGCCGGAAATGTAGCTGGAGACCGCTTCGATCTCGGCATCGGTCAGCTTAGAGGCCACGTCCATCATGATCGATGCGTTCACGCCGCTGTCCCGCTCACCATCGCGATAGGCTTGCAACTGCTTGACCAGGTACTCTGCGTTCTGGCCACCGAGCGCCGGGTAGCCGGCCGGCTCGTTGCCAACACCTTGAGGGCTATGGCAGCCGGCGCAAGCTGGGACACCCGTTGCCATGTTGCCGCCACGGTACAGGGCAGCACCCTGATCAACCAGATCCGGATCGGCCTGGCCAACAACCATGTCTTTGGAGTTGAAATAAGCCGCCAGATCCTGCAAATCCTGATCGTCCATGTTATCCAGAATACCGGTCATTTCCGCGATATTCCGCTCTTTATCCTTGATCAACACCAACTGGCGATACAGGTACTTCTCACCAAGGCCAGACAACTTCGGGTATACGCCCATCACCGGCTTGGCACCGCCTTGACCGTGACAACCAGCACATACCGCTGCGTTCTGTTCGCCTGCTTGAGGATCTCCCGCCCCGTGCGCCATCGCTGTGAGGCCAACACCGAGAACTACTCCTGCGATCAGTTTTTTCATGCTCGCTCCGCTTCTCTCATCTTTTAAGGGTATTCTTCGCTACGCAGCCGGCAGGCACTGACCAGTCAGGCTCAAAACCGGGGCTGACAGCGGTCGCGCACAGCGCGCCGCCCGGAATTGGTGTAGCATTATACATTAATCCCTGATAACTGAAATCCAAAGGAAAGCCAACCGCTGTGGACCCTGATCTGACTCAAAAAAGCCTCTCATTTAACAGCGCCCGATTCCTCATCAGCGCCTCCCGTCTGGACGAGTGTCCGCCCGATTTCGGAGCGGAAGTTGCCTTCGCCGGCCGATCCAATGCCGGAAAGTCCAGCGCACTGAACGCGATCACCGCCAACGGCAAGCTGGCGCGAACCAGTAAAACTCCGGGGCGCACCCGACTGATCAACTTCTTCTCTCTGAACCGCGAGAACTGCCGAATGGTCGACCTGCCCGGATACGGCTATGCCAAAGTATCCCGGGACATGAAAGACGATTGGCAAAAGCACCTGGGCCACTATCTGAATGACCGGCGCTGTTTACGCGGCCTGGTTCTGGTGATGGACATTCGCCACCCACTGACCGATTTCGACCAAATGATGGTGGAATGGTGCGAACATAACAACCTGCCGCTGATGATTCTGGCCACCAAAGCCGACAAATTGAAATACGGCCAGGCCAAGACCGCCATGCTGGGCATTGCCAAGAACCTGAAATCGTATTCCTGCGTCGAACATCTGATCATGTTCTCTGCAACGTCAAAACGGGGCGTGGACGAATGCCGGGAGGCCTTGATCGAGTGGCTGGAAGCGGAGTAACAAGGAATTAAAGGGTGCCACCGCATTCTATCCGGTAACCGAGGTCAATCACCTGTTCGCCCATGTCCGCGCCGGACAGGCGAGCGATCAGGGCCTCAGCCGCCCTTTGGCCCACCTGCTCACGTGGCGTAATGACACTGGCCAGCGTCGGCACCATGACCTGGCCAACATTGTGGCCGTGAAAGCCTGCTATCGCCATCTGACCCGGCACTTCGATACCCTGCCGCTGGCACTCGAAAAAAGCGCCTATAGCCACGTCGTCGTTGGTGCAGAAGATCGCGTCAGTGTCCGGCGCTTCGATGAGTATGCGTTGCAGCAATGTGGCGCCGACACTGAATGATGAGCGCTGTTCACTGCGCAGGGTAACGGGAATCAGCCCCTGCTCCTCCATGGCGCGGGTGTAACCCTCCTGTCGTTGCAACGTGCGAGCATCCAGCCGAACCGCTAGGTACACAACATGGCGGCGACCACGGCGAATCATCTCCCGCACCATGTCATAGGCCGCACGCACATTGTCAAAACCCACCGCCTGCTCGAAGGGCGTCGTGTGGGTGTCCATGATTTCCACCGTGGGCACGCCCGCAGTCCCCAGCATTCGCAAGGTGCGGTCGGTGTGCTGGCTTTCCGACAGGATCACGCCATCGACGTTGTAGGACAGTAGCGAGGCCAGACTGCGCTCTTCCACCTCGCGGCTGTAACCGTAGTGGGCCAGCATCAGATGATAGCCCGCAGGTTCGGTGACTGATTCGACCCCCTTGATGACATCGGCGAAGACCTGGTTGGTCAGCGATGGCAGTAGCACGCCGATTGCGTGGCTAGTGGATTTGGACAGGAGATCCGGCGCTCTGTTCGGAATGTAACCCAGCGCCTCGGCCTCGGCGAAAATCCGCTCACGCATGTGTTCAGACACATTATTGCCGCCCCGCAGGCAACGGCTCACGGTCATTTTCGTAGCACCGACCCTATCGGCAATATCCTGCAGTGTTGGGCGCTTCTTTTTAACCATTCAGTTTTTCCGCCTCCGGTCGGGTGTACTCAGCACTGCCAGGCAGCGCTCAACAATGCGGTCGGGCGGCTCGCAGACGTCGACGACAATGGCCCCTTCCCCTGGTTCCGGCTCCTCCAGCGTACGAAACTGACTTTCGAGCATGGAACGACCATTGAAGTAGTGATCTTCCCGACTGGAATGCCGGGACCAGATGGTTTCCATGTCGCCCTTGAGATAGACAAACTGCAGTGACGGATTACCCGCCCTCAGCCGGTCACGGTAAGCCCGCTTGAGGGCAGAACATGCCAGCACCAGACCGCCTTGCTCACCCTTGACCAGCCCTGCCAGATCATCCAGCCAACCGCTGCGATCGGCATCGGTCAGCGGCACACCGCTGGCCATTTTGGCCACGTTGGCCGGGCTGTGAAAGTCGTCGGCGTCGAAAAACGGCACCTGAAGACGTTCCGCCAGCCGGGTACCAATCAGGCTTTTGCCACACCCGGACACACCCATGACGATGATTTTCGAAACGCTCATATCACTGCCACCACAAAGCCAGTTGCGGGAATGCGATCAACAGGGCCAGCGCAACAATCTGCAAGGCAATAAACGGCAGTAGCGACCGGAAAATCTCGCCGAGGGTGATGTCCTTGGGGGTTACCGTTTTCAGATAGAACGCGGCCGGGCCAAAGGGCGGTGACAGGAAGGATACCTGCATATTCATGCAGAACACCACACCGAACCAGATCGGGCTGTAGCCCAGCTCCGTGACAATGGGCACGAAAATCGGCATGGTCAAAAGAGCCACCCCGACCCAGTCCAGGAACATGCCCAGAATCAGCAGAATAAACATCATGAACAGGATGGTGGTCAGCCCATCGCCGCCACTGACCGCAAACACCATCTCGCGGACAAACTCGATACCGCCCATCAGGTTATAGACGCCCACAAGAGCGGTGGCGCCGATGCCAATCCAGATGATCATGCCACACACCCGCAGGGTACTGATGGTGGCTTTGCGCACCATGGCCAGAGACAGTTCGCCCCGGATCCAGGTACTGATGGCAATGCCCAGCACACCCAGGGCCGATGCCTCGGTAACCGACGCCACGCCGCCATAGATGCTGCCCAACACGACCACCACCGACAGAATCGGGAACAGCAGGGCCTTGAAGAAGTTCGGCGCCGGGGTATCCGGCTGGTCCTGGTCGGAGGGGATGGGGGCCATCTCCGGCTTCAGCCAGACCCTGACCAGCACGTAGCCCATGTAGAGCAGCGCCAGGATCAGCGCGGGCAGGAACGCGCCCTTGAAAAGGTCACCAATGGAGACGTTTGCGGTCAGGCCATAAATGATCAGGACAATGCTCGGCGGCAACATGGTGCCCAGCGCACCACCGGCACAGGTGGTGCCAATCGCCAGCTTGCGATCGTAACCCAGACGCAACATCTGCGGCAGTGCCAGGATGCCGAGCAACACGGTTTCGCCACCGATCACCCCCGACATGGAAGCAAGGATCACCGCCACCACCAGGGTCTGGAGGGCGACACCACCGCGCAGCTTGCGGCCAAAACGGGCCATGGCATCGAACAGGTCCCGGGCAATGCCGGAATGATCCAGTAGCGACGCCATCAACACGAACATCGGCACCGCCAGGAAAACGTAGTTACCGATAAAGCTGTAAAGACGACTGCTGACAATCGGCAGCGCGTCAGGGCCAAACCAGCCCAGGGCAAAGACCAGGGCCACCAGGCCGGTGGCAAAGGCCAGCTGCATGCCGGTCAGCAACAGTACGATCAGCATCACCAGCATCAGCAGGCTGCCGTAGCCAATTCCGAGGGAAGCCAGCTCAAACATTGTCTTTCTCCCCGGTCGATGCCGGACCACGCAGATCACGAATCAGGTGCAGGACAAACTGGAGGGTCATAACAGCAATCGCCACCAGAATGATCACCTTCAGAAGGGCAGGAAACGGTGGATTCCAGGCCGACCCGGAGGTCTCCAGCCGCCAGCCGCCCCAGGGCGCCCAGACAGCCCCCTTGGCCATGAACCAGCTGGCATAGAGCAGCATCGAACAGAACGCCAGCCCGAACAGATGGTGAACCACCCGCAGCCAACGCTGGACGGCCGGGGACACTGCGTCGTAGATCAGCACAATACGCACGTGGCGATCGGTGGCCAGGGCATAGAGCCCACCCAGCACGAACAGGGTGGCACCGGCGAAGGTCACCGTTTCATGCACCCAGAGCGTCGGCGAACCGAACACATATCGGCGGACAATCTCGTAGAAAGACATCAGGACGATCAACGCGAATACCAGGCTCAGCTTTTTCCCCAGCCAGACAATGGCGCGGTCAAGGCGGGTAAAGCCGATATCCTCGTCGGATTCGGGCAGCAGATCACCCTGGCCCGGAGTGCGCTCCGGGCCGGAGGAAAGGTTTGCAGCAGACATAATGAACTCCGCGCACCGGGCAGGCCCTGCCTGCCCGGTTACTGGTTACGGGGCATTGCCTTTAGAGCAGGCCCTGGGATTCCAGATAGCCGGTTACCGACTGATAGACTTTCTCGGCATTGGGGGATTGCTCAGCGTATTTCTTCCACTGGTCCCGGGCAATGGTCCGAAACTTCCGGCGCTCTTCCGCCGACCAGTCATGAACGGTGATATCCGGATTGGCGCGTGCTTCCCTGACGGCCTTCTTGTCCGCCATGGCCAGCTGGGTGCTGATATCCTGGGCGAAGTCCCGGGCCGAGACGGTCATGATCGTCTGAATGTCCTTGGGAAGCTCTTCCCAATCTTCCAGGTTCATGGCAATTTCGATCAGCGGCAGGGAGTGGAAGCCAGGGTACACCGGATGCGGGGCAATCTCGTGCAGGCCGGCTTCGTGGTTGGTGGAAAACACCGTATAGTCGGCAGCATCGATAACACCCTTGCTCAGTGCGGTGTAGACCTCGGAACCCGGCAGGTTCACTGGCGCCGCCCCGGCGGCGGCAAATACCGACTGCACCAAACCTTCGGGTGCACGCATCTTGAGGCCTTTCAAGTCTTCAACACCATCCAGCGGTTTCTTCGAAACAAACGACTCCAGGCCAGTGCCACCACCGCCAACAAACTTCACGCCATAGGGCGCGTAGAGCTCGTTCATCAGCTCATAGCCCCCGCCATAATTGATGTAATCGATGAGCTGGTCCGGGCTGGACCAGGCGCCCACGGTATTGCCAATGAGCCCGAACGCGGGATCTTTGCCGGAAAAATAACCGGTCACCGATACATGGCCATCCAGGACGCCCATATTCATGGCACCGAGAGTTTCGGTATGGCTTACCACGCTGCCCACAGGCAGAAGATCAATGGCAACGCGGCCACCGGTCATTTCTTCGACACGGTCAGCCCATTGCTGCTGAATCTCGAAGTTCTTGACGCCAGCGGGGTCGGAGGACTGGAACTTGAAGGTATAGTCCGCCGCGAAGGCGTTAAAGGCAAGTGCAGCTGACAGTAGGCCAGTCGCGAGTCGGGTCGGGAACATAATAGCGTCTCCTGATTGTTTTTGTGCCGGCATATGTTACCGGTAACATCAGAAGCCTATCGAATTCGGAAACCACTTACAAGGGTGTTTTCGAGCAGGAAACAGCGAGGATTAAAAAACCGGTCTGCCAGAAAGCAGACCGGTGAAACGTCAGGGTTTGCGACGTGCTAAAACCTGAGATCGCACTCAGGAGACGCAAGGAATGTCCGAATTCCCAACGTCACTCCATATGACTGTAGTGTTCGACAAAAGTTCCGGAATAGATCGTTTTTTGACCACATTTTCGGGTTTCACTTATAAACCCCGGTGCCGGTGTCGCCCAGTTCATGAAGCGACGGCCGGTACTTTTCTCTCAGCGCCATAACACGCTCGCGATACGCCGGGGTGAGATAGGGAATTTCCAGAGTGAGCACCTGGTAAATGCCCTGCTTCAGCTCCGTTAGCGTCAGGCAGGCGGATGCCTCGGCCGCATGTGCTGTCTTCAGGAAAGCCATCCAGTTGGTTATAACCAGCCACACGTTCAGCGACATGGCCGATCGGAGATCCTCTTCCTGGGGTTCAATAATGCCTGCTTCCGCCAGCTTCTCGAAGATACGACTGATGGACGCCAGACAGCGGTTGGTGAAATCCCGATAGTCCTGACGCAGCCTCTGATCACTATCGAGAAGGTATTCCAGATCCCGGTGGAAGAACCGATAACTCCAGAGACCGTCGAAGACCGACTCCAGGTAGAAGGTCATGTCGTCCAGGGTCATCGCCCGGTCTTCCGGAATATCCAGGTAGAAATCCACCAGTTTTTCGTATTCCAGAAAGATCTCGTAAATGATGTCCGACTTGTTGCGGAAGTGGTAATACAGGTTGCCCGGCGAGATGGCCAGGTGCGCCGCAATATGGTTGGTCGTGACGTTGCGCTCGCCACGTTCGTTAAAAAGCTCCAGGCTGGAGAGCAGAATTTTGTCTCTTGTCTTCATAGACCCGTCGGCGTTTGTTGTTGTGTCGCTCACAGATGGCCCGATTCGCCATCCGCCTCCGCTTGACTCACTAGAGTATATACTCTAATAATACCCCCAGACGCAAATTGAGTATTTTTTCGCCAGCCTTTCAATATCTGGAATAACAGGTCGCCGACGGACTCTGATCGGCACCAATGAGGAGAAAGCATCATGGGAGCCACTGTCGTCCAGCTCACCGAGAGCAAGAAACAGATCCAGCACACCCACCGCGTGTTTGAGGATCAGAAAAAGGCGTTCCGCAACAATCCGATGCCCTCCCTTGCCGAGCGGCAGGAGAACCTGAAACGCCTCAAGCGGGTTCTGCTCAACAACCAGGACAGGCTTCTGGATGCCATCGACCGGGATTTCAGCTGCCGCTCGAAGGACGAATCCCTGATTGCCGAGGTCATGCCGTCGATCCAGGGCATCAACTACACCCTGAAGAGCCTCAGCGGCTGGATGAAGCCGTCCAGGCGCCACGTCTCCGTGCTATTCCAGCCCGCCAGCAACAAGGTCCACTACCAGCCCAAGGGTGTGGTTGGCGTGATCGTGCCCTGGAACTACCCTCTGTACCTGGCGGTGGGCCCACTGGTCGCATCTCTGGCAGCGGGCAACCGCACCATGATCAAGATGTCGGAGTACACGCCACACACCTCGGCCCTGTTCAAGGAGCTGATTGAAGCCAGCTTCCCGGAGGACCTGGTCTCGGTTATTAATGGCGAGGCCGACGTGGCTGCAGACTTCTCGTCACGTCCGTTTGATCATCTGCTGTTCACAGGTTCTACGTCGGTGGGCAAGCTGGTCATGAAGGCCGCAGCGGAAAATCTGACACCGGTCACCCTGGAGCTGGGAGGCAAATCCCCGGCCGTGGTCTCCCCGGATGTGCCCATGGAAGACGCGGCCCAGAGAATCGCCTTTGGCAAGGCTTTCAATGCCGGCCAGACCTGCGTGGCGCCCGATTACGTCCTTTGCCCCGCTGACCGGGTGCAGTCGTTTGTCGACGAGTTCCGTGCCCGTTTTTCCGAGATGTATCCCAGCCTGCGGGACAATGACGACTTCACTGCCATCATCAATGAGCGGCAGTACGATCGACTGCAAGGCTACCTTGAGGACGCCCGGGAGAAAGGCGCCGAATTGGTGGAGATCAACCCTGCCCGGGAGAATCTGAAGGACGGCACCCGAAAACTGCCCCTGACGCTGGTGCTGAACACCACTCCGGATATGAAGGTGATGCAGGATGAGATCTTCGGTCCGATTCTGCCGATCGTCAGTTACGGCAGCCTGGATGAAGCCATTCACTACATCAATGATCGTCCGCGGCCTCTGGCGCTGTATTTCTTCGGGTACGACAAGACCCAGCAGCAGCATGTGGTGGATAACACCCACTCTGGAGGCATGTGCATCAACGATTCCCTGATGCACGTAGCCCAGGATGATCTGCCTTTCGGTGGCATCGGTGATTCCGGCATGGGGCACTATCACGGCCGTGAGGGGTTCCTGACCTTCTCCCATCACCGGGCCATTTTCACCAAGCAGAAATTCAACAGCGGCAAGTTTGTCTATGCGCCCCATGGGACAACTGCGCACAAATTGGTTTACAAGTTCTTTATCCGCTGAGAACTCGGAGTCTGTCGCGGGCTGGAAGCCCGCGACGATTCAGCATTTTCCCCGCTATCCAAAAACAATAACGAGAACACACCCATGCAGAAACAGATCCCTGATCCGTCAGGACACCCTCAATTTGCCGATCTCAACCGCCGAAGCTTTCTAAAAACCGGACTTGGCGGTGCCGTGTTTCTGGGCACCGTCAGCGTCACCGCCGGGCTTAGCGGATGCGCCACGCAGCCGGCGGGCCGGCTGAGTGCAGTTGGCACCCGGATGGACGCCAGCTACCAGTTCCGGTTTTTAAACGAGGATGACATTGCGCTGTTCGAAGCCTTGTTGCCCGCCATGATTGGGCCGGGCTTGCCAGAGCAGCCACAGGCCAGAAACCTGGCAATTGCCGGAACGATCGAACGAATTGATGCCGGTATCCACAAGTTCGGTCCGGCCAACCAAAAGGAACTGCGGCAAATGTTTGATCTGCTGAACTTCGGGCTCACCCGGGTGACCGTTGCCCGGGTCTGGTCCAGCTGGCCGAATGTGACAACGGCGGAAGCCGACGCGTTTCTGGAGCGCTGGCGCACCAGCCGTATCGGGCTGTTCAACAATGGCTACATTGCGCTGACCAAGATCAGCAACGTGGCGTTTTATGGCTATCGGGATTTCTGGCACCTGTCCGGCTATCCCGGACCACCGCAATACGCGGTCGACGCATTGCCACAATTCCAAAACGCCTGATTGCCAGCTGATCTGACGGAGCACAAACATGTCATTGACCGATCGTATTGCCCAGGGCCTGGAATCAGGCTGGAACGTCACCGATAGCGCCCTCCTGACGCAAAACCTGACCGCAGAAGCGGACGTTGTTGTTGTCGGAACCGGCGCCGGTGGCGGCACCACCGCCGAGATTCTGGCCCGCAGCGGGTTGTCCGTGATACTCGTGGAGGAGGGCCGGCTTTACTATCAGAAAGACTTCAAGATGGACGAGCAGACCTCCTATGCCAACCTTTACCAGGAAGGCATGAGCCGGGTAACCCGGGACGGGGCAATCGCCATTTTGCAGGGCCGCTGCGTGGGCGGTTCCACCACGGTAAACTGGACTTCCAGTTTCCGGACACCGGCGCCCACGCTCAATTACTGGGCCGAGCAGTTTGGCCTGGACGAACTTCGGCCGGACGCCATGGCGCCCTGGTTCGATGGCCGGGAAGAACGCCACTCCATGGCCCCGTGGCAGGTCGACCCGAACGTCAACAACGACATCTTGCGCCAGGGCTGCGAAAAACTGGGCTACAGCTGGCAGATCATTCCCCGCAATGTGAAAGGATGCTGGAACCTGGGCTATTGCGGCGTCGGCTGCCCGACCAACGCCAAACAGGGCGCCCTGATGACCACCATTCCGGGGGCGCTCGATAACAACGCCCGGCTATTCCACAGCCTGCGCGCCGACCGCCTGGTAATGAACCAGGACCAGATCGACCATCTGGAAGCGTCTGCGTTTGCCGATGATGGCGTCACCCCGACCGGCATCAAGGTCAATCTCAAAGCCAGACACTTCGTGGTCGCCGCCAGCGCCATCGGCAGCCCCGGCCTGCTACTTCGCTCCAACATCCCGGACCCGCACCAGCGGATCGGCAAGCGTTCGTTCATCCATCCGGTCAACGCCACCGTCGCCCAGATGCCTCAGCGCGTTGATCCGTTCTATGGCGCGCCCCAGTCCATCTACTCGGACGAATTCAACTTCCGAAACGGCGTCGACGGCCCGGTTGGTTACAAACTCGAGGTACCACCGCTGCACCCGGGCATGTCCAGCGGCGTCATACCCGGCCACGGCGAAACCCAGATCAACAACATGGCCGGCCTGCCCCACATGCAGTCCGTCATCGCCCTGCTCCGGGACGGCTTCCACCCCGAAAGCCCCGGCGGCACGGTCTCCCTCCGCGACGACGGCAGCCCGGTACTGGACTACCCCGTCAGCGACTACCTCTGGAAGGGCATCCGCGAAGCCTTCCACACCATGGCCGAAATCCAGTTCGCCGCCGGTGCCGAAAAAGTCCGCCTGATGCACCTGGATTCCGACTGGTACACCAACTGGACCGACGCCAAAGCCGCCATCGACCAGCTCCCCATGGCACCCCACCGCGTCCGCCTGTTCACCGCCCACCAGATGGGCGGCTGCGCCATGGGAAGCAATCCGCAAAACTCGGTCGTCAACGGCTTTGGTGAACACCACCACGTTGGCAATCTGAGCATCCACGATGCCTCGATCTTCCCAACCAGCATTGGGGCAAACCCGCAACTATCGGTCTATGCGCTGGCGGCAAGAAACAGCACGAGGCTCGCACAAAGACTTACCGCGACCTAACAAGGATCGGGGCGGCAAGCTCCATTGCTAGCTCGCATGTGGGCCGCCCCTCCTCCCGGGAATGTCGAAGGCCATGGATGGCCTGAGCCAAGCGCACAGGGATGTGCTTGTAGCGTTTCCCGGGAGGAGGGGCGGCCCACATGCAGTAACCGAGGCCACGCAGGCCTGCATAAAAGTCCCGGACTACAGCACCAACGGTGATCCTGATATCCTGTTTGCCTTAAACAAAAGGAGCTGCGCATGTCCAAAGTCATCTACCCGGGCACCTTCGATCCCATCACCAACGGCCACACCGACCTGATCGAACGGGCCGGCCGAATGTTTGATGAAATCGTCGTCGCCATTGCCTACAACCCCAAGAAACAGCCACTTCTCGACCTCGAAGAACGCTGCGAACTGGTCCGCCAGGCAACCGCGCACCTCCCAAATGTCACCGTCACCGGCTTCAGCAACCTGCTCGCCGACTTTGTCCGTGAACAGGGCGCCACCGTGATTCTTCGCGGGCTCCGGGCAGTGTCTGATTTCGAGTACGAATTCCAGCTGGCCGACATGAACCGCCGGCTCGCGCCGGAAGTCGAAAGCGTTTTCCTGACGCCGGCCAACCACCTGTCCTACATCTCCTCCACGCTGATCCGGGAAATTGCATCCCTGGGTGGCGATGTCTCGGAGTTTGTTGATCCGGCGGTAGAGGCTGCCCTGAAAAAGAAGTTCAGCTGAAGCTGAAATTACAAAAAAAGCCCCGACCAGCGGGGCTTTTTTATGGCAATGAACCTGCGGCGTCAAAGCAACGGCGGCAAAGGAATTTCCACACCGTTCACGTCCAGCACAAGATCTTTCATACTGGCATCAAGCACCAGCCGGTCGCCTTGCTCTACCAGCAGCCCCTGCTTAATCAGCGGTGCCAGCTGTAACCGGAATTCCGGGTATTCCTCCGCGAGCGCGACGGGCAGACTGAGATCCATTTTGCCGGTCAACTGCTGCATCACCATCAGCATTTCGGCTTTCTGATCCGCCGTCAGCTCCGGATGGGCGATCCGGGCGCTGCCTTCAATCACACCCTCCGGGGTTGTCACGGTCAGCTCTGGAAAACCAACCGAGAACCCCGCTGCTGCCAAATCCCGAACGGCGGCATTCACCTGCTGCATGGCGGCCATCTGCTGCTCGAACTGCTGGGGACCGCCAGAGGCCTGAGTGATAGCCAGCGCCTGCATGGATGAAAGGCTTTCGGTCAGGTTACTCCAGGCCGCCACATCCAGCCCGGACAATGCGAACACCAGTCTCTGGGGACCATAACGCTCATCGGCCGTTGAAACGCCAGCGACCTCGAACGTCATTCGTGAATCCAGGCGTTCACCATCGTTGACCGGCTCGCTGCTGCTAAGAACCGAAATCCCCTGAAGCATGAACGGGGCTTCCGCTGCCGGGGTCACAGCAACCGATTCCACCGCAATCTCGCCGGAGCCGGTCCAGACCTCACCGGTCAGATGACTCATGGTTTGCTCGAGGCGGAAGTCGCTGACCTGGATATCCAGGTCCGGACCGGACAGTGTTACTCCCGGCCAGACCATCAAGGCATCGGCCTGAGAACCGGCGTCACTAACCTCAATTCTTGCCAAGCCGCCACTTGAGGCCAGGGTCTCCCCGGTATCCGGGTCCGTCAAGGTCATCTGGGGCGCTTCGAGTTCGAGAACAGCAGTACCCCAGAGACGGGTTTCCAGGGTCAGCCTCGGCTCCTCACCGGAGAACCAGTCGGTATCGCCGGCGGCCCAGCCATCCTCGGGCTGGAAATCCATCAGGCTGCCGGTCACGCCATGGGTCACATTGGCCCGATAGGCAAGCTTCTGGGATTCACCGGTTTCCGGATTGATCAGGTTCACCGAACCTCTGAAACGGGCTCCGAGAATACCTCTCTCATAGTTATCCGTTTCCATGCGAAGGAAGGGTTGTGCATCGTTCACCTCCGCTGTTGCCTGGTGCCACTGCTGCTCAGTTACGTATCCCACGACCCAGGGCAGGCCGCCCGCTACAGCCAGCACACCAGCGCCGGCAATCATCCATTTGGTGTTCAAACAACTTTCTCCAGTTCGGGAATCAGGTTTTTCCGGTCAGCCGTTCAAGCAACACCAATTGTGAGGCAAGGCGCTCTTCACCTTCTGCGGGCTGGTTCTGAATATAACTGCCGTCCGGTTGCAGTACCCAGGACTGGCAATTGTCGGCCAGGTAGGTATCCAGATCTTCTCTGACCCGGGCGGCAAGATCAGGATCGTCCAGGGGGAAAGCGGTTTCCACCCGGCTGAGCAGGTTCCGTTCCATACCATCGGCACTCGAACAGTACACATCCGGGCGGCCATTGTTGCCAAAGTAGTAGACACGGGTGTGCTCCAGGAAGCGGCCAATGATCGACCTCACCCGAATATTCTCCGAGAGGCCCGGCACTTCCGGACGCAGACAACAGATGCCGCGGATGATCAGATCGATTTTCACACCGGCCTGTGAAGCCCGGTAAAGCGCCTTGATCAGCTGGATTTCCGTCAATGCATTGAACTTGAAGATGATCCGGCCCTTGTCCCCAAAGCCCGCTTCCCGATCAATCAGGCTCAGTAGCCGGGGATGGAGGGTGAAGGGCGAATGAAACAGCTTCTTGATCTTCAGGGCCTTACCCATGCCGGTAAGCTGCTGGAACAGCTTGTTGACGTCGTCGCTGATGGACTCATCGCAGGTCATGAAGCTGTAGTCGGTATACAGACGGGCGTTACCGGCATGGTAGTTACCGGTGCCCAGGTGCACATAGCGGCGCAGCCGTCCCTCCTCACGCCTCACAATCAGAATCATCTTGGCGTGGGTCTTGTAACCAACCACGCCGTATACCACGATCACGCCCGCTTCCTGCAGCCGACTGGCCAGCTCGAGGTTCTCGGCCTCACTGAATCGCGCCCGTAACTCGATAACCGCGGTAACCTCCTTGCCGCGGCGGGCCGCATCCGCCAGCGCCTCGACAATCTCCGAGTCTGCCCCCGTCCGATATAGGGTCTGGCGAATCGCCAGAACCTGAGGATCCTTGGCGGCCTGGCGCAACAGATCAACGACCGGGCTGAAATTTTCGTAAGGGTGCAACAATAGAATCGGGCGCTTGCGAATGGCATCGAACATCGATTCCTTGCTGCGTATCAGCTTGGGAATCGACGGCGAAAAACCGGAATAGGTGAGGTCCGGACGGTCCACCAGCCCTCCGACCGCCATCAATCGGGTCAGGTTCACCGGGCCATGGACCTGGTAAAGATCGCGCTCGGTCAGACCGAATTCCTTCAGCAGGAACTGAACCAGCTCTTCCGGGCAGTTGTCGGCAACCTCAAGGCGCACGCCGTCGCCAAACCGGCGGCTGAGCAGCTCACCACGCAGGGCCGAGGCCAGGTCTTCCAGATCGTCTTCAAGCTCAAGGTCGGCGTTACGGGTCAGCCGGAACTGATAGCAGCCTTTCACCTCCATGCCGGGGAAGAGCTCGTCGGCGTGGGCGTGGATCATGGACGACAGGAACACCAGGTTTTCGCCACCATTGCAGACATCATCAGGCAGACGGACCAGGCGGGGCAGCGAACGCGGAGCCGGCACAATCGCCATGCCGGTTTCCCGCCCGAAGGCGTCCTTGCCGTCCAGCTCAACAATGAAGTTCAGGCTTTTGTTGACCAGACGCGGGAACGGGTGCGAAGGATCCAACCCGATGGGGCTGACCACCGGCAGGATCTCCTCCTCGAAATAAGTGCGCACCCACTCCGCCTGCTCCGGCGTCCACTCCCGGCGCCGGACAAAGTGAATGTTCTGCTCTTCCATCTCGGGAATCAGCACATTGTTCAGTATGTCGTACTGCTCGCGAATGTACTCGTGAGCAACACGGCTGATCTCCGCCAGGGCCTGGTCCGGCATCATGCCATCGGCACCAACGGTCTCACGGCCGTATTTCATCTGCTGCCTTAGACCGGCCACACGGATCTCGAAGAACTCGTCCATGTTGCTGCTGAAAATGCAGCAGAAAATCAGACGATTGATCAACGGGTGCGTCGTATCCAGGGCCTGCTTGAGCACGCGGTAATTAAACTGGAGCTGGCTCAGTTCCCGGTTGAAGTAATTTTCATTGGCATCCAGGTTGATCTCCTCACCAACCGGGGGCACATCCACCGGCGCAGGCACACTCCGGTCATCCCCTGCCGTCTGATTCTTCGCCGTTTCCGTTGTCATGATTCCTCGATTCCAGTGTGTTCGCCACTGCTGGCGAATGATTTTGGCCTTATCCGCGCTGACGATCCCGCATCAGTCGGGCCGCGCGCACGGCAAAGTAGGTCAGGATTCCGTCGGCCCCGGCTCTGCGCATGGCCATCAGGCTTTCCATCATCACCGCATCCCCGTCGAGCCAGCCGTTCTGGGCTGCGGCCATATGCATGGCGTATTCGCCACTGACCTGGTAAACAAATGTTGGTACCCGCAATTCCGTCTTCACCCGGTGCACGATATCGAGATACGGCATACCGGGCTTGATCATCACCATGTCTGCGCCTTCGGCCAGGTCCATCGAGACCTCATGCAATGCCTCGTCACCGTTGGCCGGATCCATCTGGTAGGTCGCCTTGTTACCCTTGCCGAGATTGGCGGCCGAGCCTACCGCATCACGGAAAGGCCCGTAATAGCTTGATGCGTACTTGGCAGAATAGGCCAGGATCCGTGTGTTCACATGGCCGCCGTTTTCCAGCGCTTCGCGAATGGCACCAATACGGCCATCCATCATGTCAGACGGTGCGACCACATCGGCGCCCGCATCGGCATGGGAGAGCGCCTGGTTGACCAGTGCCTCGACCGTCACGTCATTGAGGACATAACCGTCGTTATCGATGATGCCGTCCTGGCCATGGGTGGTGAACGGGTCCAGCGCCACGTCTGTAATCACTCCGAGTTCCGGGTGGGCCGACTTGAGGGCGCGAACCGCTCTCTGCGCCAGACCATCGGAATCCCAGGCTCCGGAGCCGGAGAGATTTTTCTTCTCGGCCGGAACTACCGGAAACAGGGCAATTGCCGGGATACCCAATTCGACCAGCTCCGCCGCCTGTTCAACCAGCAGATCAATGCTCAGGCGCTCCACTCCCGGCATTGAGGGCACCTGTTCCCGCTGGCCCTCACCCTCCAGCACGAATACCGGATAGATCAGGTTGTCCGGCGTGAGCTGGTTTTCCCGAACCAGGCGACGCGAGAAATCGCTGGCCCGGTTACGGCGTAAGCGGGTGGCAGGAAAAGTACGGGGAGTCGGAATCGGCACTGACAACCTCCTGAATGGCTGAACAAAAAGTCTGATGGACCGTCTCGGCATCCGCCGGGCGCCCTTTGCGCCATCATACACGGCCGGCGCCGCTGGTTGCAGACTCCCCTGGCAGGATAGGGCGATTAAATGACAGGTTAATTACCGTATCGAATCCAGCGCCTCGGCTCGAACCTGTTCGGTTTCATTGAAGTGGCTGGCCCTGAGACGCTCCAGCGCCTGTTGACGTTCCGGCTCGGCAAGCCCGGAGGACAATAGCCGGTCCCGCTCCTGTGAATAGACTTGCCAGCGGCGGTCCCAGTTCTTTTGTTCCTCCTCAAGGCGGGCCAGCCTGTCCGCCGCGGCTTCCCCAAAGGCCTCCTGACGCCAGGCCTCGAGCGCCCGGGGATCATCCGCCAGCTCCCGGCGCACCTGTTCATAGTCTGCAAACCGTCGGGTCTCCTCCCTGGCCTTGCGGAGCGGCTCCGGCAAGGCAGACTCGGCCTGGCGAAGAGCTTCTGCTTTCTGCTCATCGGTCAGGCTGTCATTGCTTGCGATCCTGAGTTTTTCGATCTGGAAGCGGTCGACTGCCTCATCGTCAGCAAAGAAAGCGGCGGCGGTATCGGCATCAAGCCAGGTCCGCCGCAGTGCCTGGATCTCTGCCATCCTTCGCTGCATCTCACCCGCGCCAAGCCCGGACACCTCACCATAGCTTTGTTCCAGCTCAGAAACCGCAAGTTTGTATTCCAGGTAGTTTCCAAGGGTTACCAGGGCCTGGGATCTCGCTGGCTCTTCCAGGCCCGACAGCGCCGCTTCAATGCGCGCCACCAACGCTTGCAGCGATTCCTCTCCCAGGGCTGACAGGAAATACTCGAACAGCTGTCGCAGATGCGGGGTCGGGACAAGATTGCCGAACCTGTCCGTTCGGGCCCAACCATCCGGGACCGAGGTGCCGGCCAGCGAGGCTGGCAACTGCTCGGGAACACGGACCGTGGAAGCGTTGTTTACCAGGTCGGAGGGCGCAGAAGAGGCCGCCCCCTTGTTCAGTGATTTCAGAGACTCATCAACAGGCGCCGATACGACCGGCTCACCCTCGGCAGCCGGATCTGTCGTCATCAGCCAGAAGCTGACAACAGCTGCTATGATCAGTAGCAAAACAAGGAAAAGATGGATTCGGCGCTTCATTACCACACAGGAGTCCAGATTACGGGTGACTGGCGATTTGCCCGGGCTAACGGCGCAAAATGATAATGAACGAGGATAAACGACGCTGACAGGTCATACCGAGACAGGGATCAAAAACGGAGCCGGGGCGAAGCGCCCCGGACTGCCGTCTGAACGTTCAGAGGGAGCGGTTGTTAAAACCCACTTCCACCTTGCGAGGTGTATCAGAACGGAAGGAGGTATCTACTTCCTGGATCCTTCCGCCCTGGCTCAGGAACGCTTCGATGTCTGCCTGCAACTGTGCGCGAACGCGGGCACGGCCGGCGATGGAATGGTTGTCGTCACTGTCGCTGGTCCAGCTTCCGGACTGCTCCAGGTTGCTTTCGTCGAATTCACTCATGATCTTTTCTCCATCAACGAAAACAGATGGTCGAGTGCTGCGACCCCGCAGGGAACCTCACTCCGTATCGACGAAAGACCGCCTGCGGCTTCGTCTTGGCGTCTTTATAATCTGCTTTTCGTGACCACGCTATTTATTGGCAACGACTTTTTTGTAAATTTTTGTAAATCACAACAAACAATTGAATTACATGCGAAAATTTTATATTCGTCTGTAGATCAAAAAATTGACAGAAAGAATGAATAGTGATTCACTGCTTATAGGGAGCCCGAATGGCCTATCGAGAAACGGAAAAAATGCGCCAGCGCAAGGCGGAGGCGCGCAAACGGATTGTGGACTGCACTTATCAGTGCGTGGCCGAAGGCGGTTTTCGAAGCGCGCGGGTTACCCGGATCGCCGGGCTGGCCGGCGTTGCCACAGGAACTATCTACCGGCACTTCGAGTCCAGAGAGGACCTGTTCGCCGAGATTTTCCGGCTGGCAACCCAGCGGGAGGTCGACAAGGTCGCCGAAGCTCTGGCCTCCGATGGCAACGCCGCCGAGCGGCTTGAGCGGGCACTCAGACAATTTGCCGAGCGGGCACTGAAAGGCCCGCAAATGGCCTGGTCACTGATCGCCGAGCCGGTGGACCCGAAAGTGGAAGAAGAACGACTGGCATACCGCAAGGCGTACGCCAACCTGTTCGAAAAAGCGATCCGCGAAGGCATTGAAGAAGGATGCATCCCGGATCAGGACGCTCGCCAAAGCAGCACCTGCCTGGTGGGCGCCATAGCGGAAAGCCTGGTTGGCCCCCTGTCACCGACACAGACCAGCCAGGCCACCAGCACAACAGAAGACAACAATGACCCGCTGGTCAATTCCATCATCTGCTTTTGTATGCAGGGGTTGACCGGCACCAGGAGGTAGCTATGAACGCGCGGCAGCCCGGGCCAGAGACGCCATCAAACGACCAGGAAGATCGCTACCTGGCCAGCACCCACGAGGTCTTCAACCAGCCACCGGCCCTGGAGAACTATAACCTGTTCGAACAGGACATTGCCCTGCAGGAAGCTGCCCTCCGGGAGGGCGCCGGTAAAGCTGCCGAGGACCTCAAGGCATTCGGAGCCCTGGCCGGGGCCGCGCAGACCATTGACCTGGGGTTTCGCGCCAACGCCAACAAACCGGTCTTCAACACCCATGACCGTTTCGGCCACCGCATCGACGAAGTGGACTTCCATCCGGCCTATCATGAGCTGATGCGGATTGCCTTCGACAATGGTCTCCACAGCAGCCCCTGGAGCCATCCAGGCCAGGGCGCGCATGTTGCCCGCGCAGCCAAGTACTACATGCACTCCCAGGTGGAGGCCGCCCACTGCTGCCCTGTAACCATGACCTTTGCCGCCATCCCGTCAATTCGCAAGCAGCCGGAACTGGCGGCCGACTGGGAAGCCAGGATCCTGGCCGACAGCTACGATCCCCGCAACCTGCCGGACAGCCAGAAAAGTTCCGTGACCATTGGCATGGCCATGACCGAGAAACAGGGTGGCAGCGACGTTCGCGCCAACAGCACCAGGGCCTACCCGATCGGCGCGGGAGGCCCGGGCCAGGCCTATGAGCTGGTGGGTCACAAATGGTTTGTCTCTGCTCCCATGTGCGACGCTTTCCTGGTACTGGCTCAGACACAGTCAGGACTGTCGTGCTTCCTGATGCCCCGCTGGCGCCCGGACGGCACCAAGAACCCCTGGCAGGTCCAGCGCCTCAAGAACAAAATGGGCAACGTTGCCAACGCCTCCAGCGAAGCCGAACTGCGCGGCGCCCTTGCATGGATGGTTGGCGAGGAAGGCCGCGGCGTGCCCACCATCATTGAAATGGTGGCCATGACCCGCTTCGACTGCATGATCGGCAGCTCCGCCGGCATGCGTCAGGCCATCGCCCAGGCCAGTCACCACTGCCGTCACCGCAGCGCCTTCGGTGCCCGCCTGATCGATCAGCCTCTGATGCAGAATGTTCTGGCCGACCTGGCCCTGGAAAGCGAAGCGGCACTGGCCTATACCATGCGCATCGCCCGCGCCCTGGACAACCAGGACAAAGAACACGAACGACTGCTGGCCCGCCTGGCCACACCGGTCGGCAAATACTGGATCTGCAAACGCACCCCGAACCATGCCTATGAGGCCATGGAATGCATCGGCGGCAGCGGCGTGATGGAAGACTGCATCATGCCCCGGCTGTTCCGGGAATCTCCCGTCAACGCCATCTGGGAAGGCAGTGGCAACGTTCAGTGCCTGGACACCCTGCGCGCCCTGCAAAAAGAGCCTGAAACCCTCGACGCCTTCTTCAAGGAAGCCGCTGAAGCCAAAGGCGCCGATCGCCGCTTCGACCAGTTCCTGGCGCAGCTGCAACACGACTTCGCCGACATCAGCGATTTCCAGTACCGCGCCCGAAACCTGGTCGATCGCATGGCCCTGGCCCTGCAGGGCTCCCTGCTGCTCCGCCACTCGGATGCCGCCGTCGCCGACGCCTTCTGCGCCTCGAGACTCGAGTCCAGTGGCGGCATGAACTACGGCAACCTGCCCTCGGGCACCGATCCGGCAGCCATTATCAAACGGGCAACGCCTGTAGTAGGCTAAGTTGCTATTGGAAGCCCACTGAGAACTCTGAGAGTCGATGGGGAATCCCCTCCCAAAAATGTGCGGAGCCATGGATGGCGGAGCCCAAGCGCCACAGGGATGTGCCGCAAGGAGCGTTTTTTGGGAGGGGATTTCTCATCGACTCCAGCACGGAATCAAAGATGTCAGAAGCCCTGAGAAAACTCCTGCGGGAAGGCCAAAAGCCCCAACAGCCGGTTATAACGCCCCACGTGGGCGTACTGACCCTGCACTTCCAGCTCTACGGCTGCGACGACCTCAAAGCCAAACGCAAAGTCTTCACCGCCCTGAAGGCCGTCTGGGGCAAAGAACCCGACCTCGCCGTCGCCGAAACCGCCGACCAGGAGGCTCTCGACTGCGCCACCTGGACCATCGCGGCCCTGGGCACCTCCTCACAGCAGATTACCCAGCGTCTGGACCAGATCGAAAAAGCCATCGAAGAACGCGTGGATGCTGCCATACTGGATATACACCGGGAAATACTCTGACCGTATAACCCCGAGGGCCGCGTGTGGCGTAACCTGTCGCCAGGCCGTATACTACGCCCCCTCAGGGATGCCAGTGCGCCTGCCAGCGGCAGGCGACCAGACATTAATGCCGGACAGCAATGCCGGCCGTATCCGCAGGGCATCCGGAACCGGCCCTTCGGATGACCACTGATTGTGAGTGGCGCCTATGACCGGAAAGAAAAAATCCGCCCAGGCCTCGGTAGAGGCCATGTATCGCGTATTCACGGTGCCCGAGGCGCCGGAATCGACGCTGAGCCGGATTGACCAGAACATCTCCCGCAATCTTGCAGGCTTTCTGCAGGAGCACATCGTTGCGGTAGAACGGGACCTCTCGGATGTGGAGAAAGACTTCTCCGACTACAGCATTCCCGAGAAGCCGGTCTTTGTGTCTGAACAGGCCCAGTTCCTGCTCGACAAACTGGTGGCCAACTCCGTTCACACCGCCTCACCAGCCTTTATCGGGCACATGACCTCAGCGCTGCCGTATTTCATGCTGCCGCTGTCGAAAATCATGATTGCCCTGAACCAGAACCTGGTCAAAACCGAAACCTCCAAGGCGTTTACACCCATGGAGCGCCAGGTGCTGGGCATGATTCACCGGCTGGTATACCAGGAAGACGGCGCCTTCTACCGCAAGTGGATGCACGACCCCCGTTACGCCCTGGGTGCCATGTGCTCTGGTGGCACAGTCGCCAACCTCACCGCCCTGTGGGTCGCCCGCAACCGGGCCTTCCCGGCCGAGGGTAGCTTCCGCGGACTGCACCAGGAAGGCCTGTTCCGGGCTCTGAAATACTACGGCTACGAAGGCGCCGCCATCGTCGTCTCGCGCCGCGGCCATTATTCCCTGCGCAAAGCCGCCGACGTACTCGGCCTGGGCCGGGAATCCCTGATTCCCGTGGATACCGACGACGAAAACCGCATCAACACCGATGCCCTGCGGGACAAGTGCCTGGAACTGCAGCGCCAGAAAATCAAAGTCATGGCCATCTGCGGCGTGGCCGGCACCACCGAAACCGGCAACGTCGACCCTCTGGACGCCATGGCCGACATCGCCCGCGAATTCGGCGCCCACTTCCACGTGGACGCCGCCTGGGGCGGGCCCACGCTGTTCTCCCGCACCTACAAACACCTGCTGCGCGGTATCGAGAAGGCAGATTCCGTCACTTTCGACGCCCACAAACAGCTCTACGTCCCCATGGGCGTGGGCCTGGTAGTCTTCCGCGACCCGAGCCTCGCCAGCGCCGTGGAACACCACGCCCAGTACATCATCCGTAAAGGCTCCCGGGACCTGGGCAGCACCACCCTCGAGGGCTCACGGCCCGGCATGTCCATGCTGATCCACTCCGGCCTGAAAATCCTGGCCCGGGAAGGCTACGAGATCCTGATCGACCAGGGTATCGACAAGGCCAAGACCTTCGCGGAAATGATCGAAGCAGAACCGGATTTCGAACTGGTCACGAGACCGGAACTGAACATCCTGACCTACCGCTACTGCCCGGAAAACGTCCAGGAAGCCCTCGCCTGCGCCGACCCGCTGCAGGCGGAAAAGCTCAACACCTGTCTGAACCGGATTACCAAGTTCATCCAGAAAACCCAGCGGGAACGGGGCAAGGCGTTCGTGTCACGTACCCGACTGGAGCCGGCCCGTTACTACAACTTCCCGTGCATCGTGTTCCGGGTGGTACTGGCCAACCCTCTGACGACCAAAGAAATCCTGGCCGACATCCTTTCGGAACAGAGAGAGTTATCACGGGATGAGGGCATAGAGGATGAGATCAGCATCCTGCACCAGATGGCGGATGCGGTATTGAAGCAGGCGACGCCGAACGCGAGACAGGCCTGAAGAGTCCAGAAGACTTAGCCATGGCGATTTTAGGCAACAACCATGGCTCAGTTGAGCCGGGCGGGGGATGGTTCAAAAACTGTGCGGAGCCAGGGATGGCGGAGCCAAGCGTACAGGGACGTATTCACAGCGTGTTTTTGAACCATCCCCCGCCCGGCTCGCTTCTCCCAAGCCTGCAGACAAGGCCTTAGTACAGGGCCTCTTCATCATCCAGAACATCATGGATGATATCCAGGAACATCTTATCCGCCTCACTCCAGTTCTCGGGAATCCGGATATTGGTGCTGGCACTGATTTCCTGCGCAATCAGCTCCTCGGCATTCGGCTGACCCCGGTGCTTGCGAGCAATCTCCATGGACTTGACGGCAATGGTCGGGTCGCTCAAAACCTTCTTGATGAAGGTCCTCAGCTCATTAATCATCTTCGCCTGACGGCCTTCAACGGATGAACTCATACTTCACTCCACGGACAAATAGGCTTGAGGGGTGAAACACCCCTTTTTACAGATAGTATGACCAAACTCGGTTTATACAACCAGCCCGGTCAGATCAACAAGCCTCGCAGGGTGAAGAACAGAATCGCTGCCATAATGGCCGATGCCGGTACGGTGATGATCCAGGCTGCGGCAATGCGCACCAGATGCGAACGCTTCACCAGCTCTTCCCGGTAGATCTTCTTCAGGCGTTTACGCTCGGACTTGGACAGAGGGACCTGCTTTTTCTTCTTGGCCCGCTTGAGCAGGTTCTCCATCTCCTCAACCGACGCATTGCGGAAATCATCCAGGAACGGCTTCAGACGCTCCTGCTCGGCAGGATCATGGTGCTCCATGATCTTGTGCAGCTGGGTTGCGTAGTTGGACTTCAGGTACTCCCGAAGGAAGCCAACGCCGAACACGCCACCAATCGCGATATGGGTGGAGCTAACAGGCAGGCCAAGCTGAGACGCAAGGATCACCGTGAGCGCTGCCGAAAGCGCGATGCAGAACGCCCTGGTCTTATCCAGTTCGGTGATTTCGCTGCCGACGGTCTTAATCAGGCGTGGGCCGAACAGCATCAGGCCAACGGCCAGACCCAGGGCACCCACCATCATGACCCACAGGGGAATATTCGCTGACATAACCACCGAATCAGCCGAGAGGGCATCGTTAATGGCAGCGAGCGGACCAATGGCGTTCGCCACGTCGTTGGCGCCGTGGGCGAAACTCAGCAGTGCCGCGGCAAAGATCAACGGCCAGGTAAACAGGGTATTCACGCCTGCCGAGCTGTTCTCCATGGTCGATGCCATGCGGCCCACCAGGGTGCGCATAACGAAGAACACCACGGCGGCCGCGGCAAGCCCGATCAGCGTCGCCTCGAGAAAATCGACTTTGACGATCTTCTTGACGCCCTTGATCATCAGGTAGGTGCCAAAGGCCCAGGCCATGATCGCCACCAGCCAGGGAACAAAGGTCCTCGCGGCCGGAATGACCTCTCTTCGATAGAGCACAGTCTTCTTGATCGCAAACAGGAACAGGGCTGCCAGAGCACCGCCCAGCACCGGCGAAATCACCCAGCTGGCGGCAATCTTGCCCATCACCGCCCAATCAGCAATACCCCAGCCACCGGCGGCGATACCGGCACCCAGAACGCCGCCAACAATGGAATGGGTTGTAGACACAGGCGCGCCCATCCAGGTGGCCAGATTCAGCCAGAGGGCGCCAGCCAGGAGGGCGGCGGTCATCAGCCACACGAACGCCCTGCTCTCTTCCAGATTGGAGGGATCAATGATGCCACCCTTGATGGTGGAGACCACATCTCCGCCGGCGATGATCGCGCCACCGGCCTCGAAAACGGCTGCGATGAGCACAGCGGCACCCAGGGACAGGGCACCAGAACCCACCGCTGGCCCCACGTTGTTGGCAACGTCATTGGCGCCAATGTTGATCGCCATGTACCCGCCAATCACCGCGGCGGCCATCAGCAACATACTGTTGGGCATTCCCTGGCTGAATGATCCGACAGTCAGCCACACGCCAAGTAAGAAAAGCAGGCTGATGCCGACCCTGTATCGTTCCGTGGTAGGGCTGGTGAGAAGGGTATCCAGGAATCCGCTCGAACGGGCCATAACAGATCAGGTCTCGTTTAGTCTGTGAGGATTGGGGGCGAACACTTTCGCGCGGCAACTATAATTTTTTTGACATGAAAATGAAATAAAACGGTCACAATTCACACAGACTAAACACATCACAGACTCGAGTGCAAAAACGCACTAAATTGACTCATAATCCCGGACATAAGCGCCAAAATCACAAAAACAGCAAAAAAAAGGTTCCCATGCCTCATTCAACTTCCTCCGGACAGCTCGCTGCCGGCGAACGGGAAGACGGCCAGGTCTCGCGTCTGCTCACCTGGCTCTCGGCAACCGCTATCGCTTTTCTGGTTGGCATCGGTACCAAGGCCTGGTTCGCCGGACACGAGACCCATGCCTGGGTGCTCTGGTCCTTCATCGGTCTGATTGCCGTGAACATGCTGCACTTTGCCAGCACCGGCAACCGGGCACGCCAGAAAGCCGGGATGATCGTTATTGTCGGCCTGCTTTTCACCTACCTGATTGCGTCCGGCGGCGAGAGCAACACCGGGCCACTCTGGTTTTATGTCTTCCCCCCTCTCCTGTTTTATCTGACCGATCTCAAAACCGGCACGGCGGTTCTGCTTTTCTGCTACCTCGTTGCCGTCGTGGTGTTCCAGTTTCCCGGGCTTCCTCTGGTCTCCGCGGAATACAGCATGGATTTCAAGATCCGGTTTTTCGCAGCCCTGACCTTCGAATCCATTTTCTGTTTCGTGCTTGAAGCCAGCCGCCTGAAGGCACGCAATGAACTTCTCACCCTCGCCGAAACCCATGAGCATGCAGCACGAACCGACGAACTCACCGGGCTGGCCAACCGGCGCGACATGCAGAATCGCCTGGGGATGGAGTTTTCCCGTTACCAGCGTTCCGGCCACCATTTCTCCATTGCCCTGATCGATCTGGACCTGTTTAAACAGATCAACGACCAGTTCGGCCACGATGCCGGTGATGACGTCCTGCGCGAGTTCGCCGGACTGATAAGAACGGTGATCCGGCAGGCGGATGTCGCGGCCCGATGGGGCGGTGAAGAATTTCTGGTGTTATTGCCTGACACTTCACTGCTCCAGGCCCTGAGCCTGGCTGAAAGACTGCGGTCGCAAGTTGCCAGGCACCCGTTCCGGTTCAGAGATCAGGCATTACCGGTAACCATCAGCGCCGGTGTCTGCTCCATCGCCAAGGCCCGGTCACTTGACGATCTTCTCAAACAGGCCGACCTGAACCTCTACAATGCCAAGGAATCCGGGCGCAACCGGATAGCACCGCGGGTTCGAAGCCAGGAAAGCGAACCTTCCCCCACCCACTCGCCTTGAGGCGAGAAAGCACTCCCGCTATGATCGTGCGCCACCGAACGACCGTATGAACAGTGCCAAGGCAGCGAGCAGATAACCTATGACATCAATCAGAATCCTGGTGGGCAGCGTCTATGGCGGCGCGCTCCTGACGGCCAGAACGCTCAAGAAAGAGCTTGAGGGGGAAGGTCACCACGTGACCGTGTTGGAAAATCCGGCACTGGATGACATCACGTCGAACAACGATGCGCTACTGGTATGCACATCGACAACCGGACAGGGCGAGCTTCCGGCCAATCTGCTGCCCTTCTACCTGGACCTGAGGGACCAGTTGCCACAACAACCCGGCCGGCCGTTTGGCATCATCGTCCTGGGTGACAGCTCCTACGGAGATACTTTCTGTGGCGCTGGCGACCTCATGGAGGAAGCGCTTTACGAAACCGCTGCCCGTAAGGTTGGTGACACGCTTCGGATTGATGCCCTGGAAACCATGGAACCGGAGGCCGAAGCGCTGCCCTGGGTCCGGGGGTGGCTGGAGCAGATCTGAGACACGGCTACAAAAATTTGCCAATCAGGCTCTGCCAGCGACTTGAGCCGCCAAAGACGACACGCCATACTCCCAGAGACAATGACAATTAAGCGGTACGACGTGGCATCCACCCTCTGGCTTCGTTTACTGATAACACTTTTGCTGTTATCCGGCCTGTCCGCCCCATCCTTCGGGGCCGAGGATTCCTATGTTCCGCAAATCGAGTACCTGCGCGTTGCCCCCGACAACAAGCTGACGGTCAGTGAAGCCCTGGCCTCCGACAGCTGGCAAACTCTCGAGGAAAAAAGTCCGAATTTTGGCTATATCCGCGATACCGTCTGGCTTCGGTTTCCGGTATCGCAGCCGGCGACCATCAACCTTCTTGAAGTTCGCTACTCGCAATTGGATAAAGTGACCTTCCACCTGATTGAGAACGGCCGAATCGCACGGCGGGTGGAGACCGGAGACCACGTTCCGTTTGAACAGCGCCCGATACTGCACCGCCATTTCCTGTTCCCCTTCGAGCAAAGCATAGCCAGCGAGTACCAGATTCTGCTGGAGGTGCGCACCGAGGGGGCCATGCAGATTCCGGTTCGTCTCTGGAACGCCCAGGCGTTCTTCGAGCATTCTTCCACCGAAGACCAGATGCACGCGCTTTACTACGGCATCCTGATCACGGTGATTTTCTTCAACCTGTTTATTTTTGCCGCGCTACGAGAGCCGGTATACCTGCTCTACGTGCTCTCGACACTCGGCTATCTATTACTTATCGGAAGCCTGAATGGCTCAACTTATCAGTTTCTCTGGCCTGACAGCCCTGCCCTACAGAATCAGATCATGTTGCTGGCTGTGCCTTTCTCTCTTTTCTTCACCCTGGTGTTCTCCCGCTCATTCCTGAAACTTGAACACACCGGGCCTGTTCTGAACCGGCTCGTACTGTTCATGATCTCACTGAATGCAGTGGTTGGTCTGATGACATTCTTTCTGGACTACAGCACGGGCAGCCGACTGACCGTGGCCCTGGCAATACCCAGCTGCCTTTTGCTCACTGTTCTGGGGCCCGTGCAATGGTGGAAGGGGAACCCGCAAGCCGGTTATTACACGGTGGCCTGGGCGGCACTGACACTGGGCAGCGCAATAACCGCGGCCAACAAGTACGGCCTGCTGCCAAACAATTTTGTGACCACCTACGGTATGCAGATTGGGTCGGCACTGGAGGCCATTCTGCTCACGCTGGCCCTCGCGGCGCGAATTTATCAGGAACGCCAGGACAAGGTTGACGCCCGGGAAGCCGAACTGAATGCTCTGGCAGCACGACGGTCAGCAGAGCTGAAACTGATGGATCATGCGCTGCATAATCCCCTTACCGGCCTCCCCAATCGGAGCAGCCTGGAAATGATGCTGAACGACCTGATGCTGCGCAGCCCCGAGCGACGCTATGGCGTCGCCGTCATCCACCTGAATAACCTGCAGTCGGTCACGAAGACGCTGGGGCATCGCAACAGCGACCGCATTCTGGCGCTGGCATCCAAGCACTACAATGCCGTGGCGAGGGAGCTCCCGGGCGCCTTGCCGATTGAGCAGAGTGATCAGCGCAATTTCTACCTGGCGTCACTGGACCCACAGACATTCGCCTTTGTTGTCGACGCCGATGCAACCGGCCACGTTCCCAGAGCCATTCTGAAGGCGCTGGAGGGCATACGCTACCCGATCGACTATCTGGGCATGCAGATACCTCTGGACCCCGCCCTGGGAGTGGCAATTTTTCCCGAGCACGGCACCGATGCCAATACCCTGATACGTCGGGCAGTGATCGCTGAAGGATCCGACTCTGCGCGGGAACGTGGCATAGCCTATTACAAATCCAAAAAGGACTCCTACAGCGCCGACCGATTGACCCTGGTGTCGGAGCTACGGCATGCGCTCAATACCAACGAGCTCGCTCTGTTCATGCAACCCAAGCAGAGCCTGAAAACGGGTCGAATCGTCGGAATTGAGGTTCTGATCCGGTGGCCCGGCCGGGCAACCCCCATCCGCGCCGATGAGATTGTCAGTCTGGCGGAACAGACCGGTCTAATTAAACCTCTGACCCGGTGGGTCATTGAGCAATCACTGGAATTGCGCTCACACTTACTGGAGCGCGGCTGGCCCCTGAACATATCCATCAATATTTCGCCCAACAACCTGCGGGAACCGGACTTTCCCATCTTTGTTCAGCGTCTGATGAACAGCTATCACAGCCATCAGGGCTCGATTATTTTCGAGGTAACGGAAACGTCCATGATGCAGGACCCGGGCAACTCCCTGCGAGCGCTGAACTCACTCAGCGCCACCGGCATTCCGGTTTCGATCGATGACTTTGGGTCCGGCTACTCTTCACTGTCCTACATCAAGCAGCTACCTGCAAGCGAGGTCAAAATCGATCGGTCACTGGTCACCGAGCTGACCACCGAGGCGGAAGACCGGGTGATTGTGCAGACCACCATTGATATGTGCCACAGCCTGGGCTATCAGGTGGTGGCCGAGGGTGTGGAGGATGAGGTAACCGCCAATCTGCTCAGGGACATGGGCTGCGACATGATCCAGGGTTACCTGCTGACACCGCCACTGCCCTTCGACGAAATGATGGATTGGCTTGATAAGAATCACCAGCAGCCGGACCATCGCAAACTGGGCTAGCCGGCTAGGACCTCTGACGAATCAGTGCTTCCTGGGTAGTGGATGCCACCAGCACACCGTCCTGGTTGAAGAAATTACCCCGATTGAATCCCCGGCCGGCCGACGCACTGGGGCTGTCCTTGTCGTACAGCAGCCATTCGTCCATGCGGAAATCCCGGTGAAACCAGATGGCGTGATCCAGGCTGGCCACCTGCAGCCCCTTGCTCATGAATGTCAGGCCGTGGGGGTTCAGGGAAGTCCCGAGGAACTGGAAATCCGATGCGTAAGTCAGCAGGCAGCGGTGAAGCACGGGATCGTCCGGCAGGTGCCCCTGGGCACGAAACCAGCTCTGCTTATGGGGCGGGCGCTTCTCCGGCTTCAGGGGATTGACCGGGTTTACCGGACGGATCTCGATCGGGCGGTCCCGGGTCAGAATCGGCCGCATTTTTTCCGGCACCTGGGGCGCGAGCAGTTGGCCCCATTCCTGCTCCGAGCGAAGCGTTTCCGGGTCTGGCGCATCCGGCATGGTCAACTGATGCTCGAAACCTTCCTCGGCCACCTGGAACGACATGGAGCCGGTCAGGATTTCCTTGCCGTCCTGGCGGGCAATCACCCGACGTACCGAGAAACTGCCACCATCACGGACCCGCTGGACTTCGTAGTCGATAGGCATGTCCTGATTGCCCGGGCGCAGAAAGTAGGCATGGAGAGAGTGACAGAGGCGCCCTTCAACGGTTCGACTGGCGGCCATCAACGCCTGGCCAAGAACCTGCCCGCCAAACACGTTGGGAAAGCCCAGATCCTCGCTGTCACCCTGGAAGTGGTCGTCACCAATGGGCGAGAGATCCAGCAACTCCACCAGTTTCTTGGTTACCTCAAGCATGCCTGCTCCTGTGATTTCGTTAGCACACGAAGGAGTTTTCTACCGCAAGCGGCGAAATTTCGCAATGAAAAGCCGTCGCCGGCCAAGAGAAAGCAGCCCCGTGGTATCGGGGCTGCGGATTGGAGTCCGGCTAATCAGCCGTGTATCGGAGGCACTTCCTTGGACAGGGCCTGTTTCTCCATGGCATAGCTGCCGGTCACCGCAAACCCCAGTACATCGCCCCCGGCGCTCTTGAACAGCGCCTTGACGCTGGTGCCATCCTGCTCAATTTCCCAGTTGCCCTCGGCTTCCGACGGTGGTGGACAGACGGCGGTCGGGCAGCAGGGGGTCTTGATCATCACCGGCATGGTGCCATAGCTCACTTCGGTGAGCTCACCGAGCAAGGTTTTTGCAAGCGCCCGGGAACAGGCCATCAGCGGCAGGACATAAAGCAGCACGTGGCCGTCGACTTCGGCGCAATCACCGAGTGCGTAGACATCCGGCGCGGAAGTCTCGAGCGCGCGATTCACTACGATGCCCCTGGCCGTCTCCAGCCCGGCAGCCCGGGCCAGATCGGTCCTCGGGCGCAGGCCCACAGCGGACAGTACCAGATCAGCGTCCAGAGTCTCGCCATTGGCCAGGGTCAGACTGACTCCGTCACCCCTGCGGTCGATCCGATCAACCACGGTTCCGAGATGAAACCCGACCCCCAGATTCTCGAGCTCCTGCTGGACAGCATAGGCGGCCGCCTCCGGCAGCAGCCCCGGCATCACCTCCTCGGAAGGAGCAATCACGTCAATCTCGTAACCGCCATTGCGCAGGTCG
Source organism: Marinobacter sp. DSM 26671 (assembly GCF_900112835.1). Lineage (NCBI taxonomy): Bacteria > Pseudomonadati > Pseudomonadota > Gammaproteobacteria > Pseudomonadales > Marinobacteraceae > Marinobacter > Marinobacter sp. DSM 26671. Next base: position 258,292 of record NZ_FONF01000003.1, read on the forward strand.
TTGGCAAACTCACAACCAATCAGACCGGCTCCCATGATCGCCACCCGCTTGCCGTCGCCCAGGGCGTCCCGGAAGGCACGGTAATCCATCAGGTCATTGATCGAAAACACATGCTCCTGGCCATCACCGTCCAGGCCAAGCCGGATCACATCGGCGCCCCAGGCCAGAACCAGCTTGCTGTAAGCAAGGCGCTCGTCACCAAGAATCAGTTCGTGAGCCTCGGCATCAATGCCGGTGACCGTGGCAAAGGTCCGGATCCGGACATTCAGCTGCTCCGCCATGGCGTCGGTCCCGCCCTGGGCCAACCCGTCGGCATCTTTTCCTTTGGTAAAGCCGGTGGACAACATGGGCTTGGAGTAGCTCACGCCGTCGTCGGCTGTCACCATCAGAACCGGGGTCTCTTTGTCCTGCTTCCGGATTTCCCGTGCCAGCGAATAGCCGGATAAACCGGTGCCAACGATAACGATGGGGGCCTGTTCAGTCATAACCGCGTTCCTGTATTTTACGAACCTTGGCGGGTTTCACCTGCCGTGCCGGGTAATATCAGCCGATCTCGATCATTTCGAAGTCTTCCTTGCCGACACCGCAATCCGGGCAGACCCAGTCTTCCGGAACATCTTCCCACTTGGTGCCGGGCTCAATGCCGTCCTCGGGCCAGCCTTCGGCTTCATCGTAAATCAGACCGCAAACCACGCATTGCCACTTCTTCATAGGTTTTCTCCCAATTTTATCCGGGCGCAATAGTAATTGTCAGACAATCATGCACGCAAGTGTTTTTGTGCAGTAAACAGATACGAACAACTGTCGAATCAGGCCATCATACCCATCGCCCCTTAATTGACCAATGCCAATGCCGACGGTCCAGTTCGGGGTTTTCTGCCAATAGCCACAAATACAGATCTGACAACCGGGGCGGCCCCTCCCTTCTGTCGGCCCTCTCCGGTATAATCGCCCGTTTTACGACAGGACCGACCGATATGACCGATACCGTCGCCGAAATGAACCAGGTAATGGCCGAAGCCGACTGCCTGGTCGATGAACAGCAGGTGCAGACTGCAATCGGCAATCTGGCCGACGATATTACCGCCCGCCTGAAAGACAGTAACCCTCTGCTGTTCTGCGTGATGAACGGCGGGCTGATCCTGACCGGACAACTGTTACCCCGGCTCCGGTTTCCGGTCCAGGCCGAATACCTGCACGCCACCCGATACCGTCAGGAAACCACCGGCGGCATCCTTGAGTGGAAGCTCCAGCCCGAGGTCGATATGAACGGCCGCACCATCCTGATTGTCGATGACATTCTCGATGAGGGCACTACCCTGTGCGCCATCGCCGACTACTGCCGTGCCCACGGTGCCAGTGAGGTACTGACGGCGGTTCTGGTCGACAAGCAACACGACCGCAAAGCCCGCCGGGATCTGAAGGCCGACTTCACTGGCCTGGAAGTGGAGGACCGCTTCCTGTTCGGCTACGGCATGGACTACAAGGGCTACTGGCGCAATGCGCCCGGCATCTATGCGGTCAAGGGTCTCTGACATCGACAGTCGCCTGACCATACCTCCGACGGACTGGTATCAATCGCTGACCTCTGCCGGCCTCCGAAACCCGAAGGTTCACGGGCCGGCCCGGTACTGGCTGCAGGTGGAGGGCTCTTTTACCCGCGCACTGCAGAAACAGTGCAGCCGCTCCTTCCACGTTGAGGTCCGCCGCGAGGGTTTTGCAACGCCGACACTGGAAGAGGCCCGGCGTCTGTGCATCCCTCACCGCCAGTACGCCTGGATACGGGAGGTCAGTCTCTGTGGCGATAACCAGCCCTGGGTGCTGGCCAGGACAGTCATTCCCCTGAGATGCCTGGAAGGCGAGGGACGCCGGCTGTTGCACCTGGGCAACCGGCCTTTGGGCGCCTACCTGTTTACCAGCCCCCACTGGCAACGGGGCCCGTTGGAAACCGGCCTCTGCAAACCGGTCATACCCGGCCAGCCGGAACTGGCGCGGCGCTCCCTGTTCAGTGGCCACAACAGCTCCCTGCTGGTTGGCGAATACCTGCTGCCAGCCCTGTTTCAGCGAAACACGCTTTAACCGGCCTCCTGCGACTGGCTATAATCCCTGCACTTATTCAATTCGAAGAACACCAGACGGACGCACGCCATGCTGCCTGACGCTGTGCCAGAGCCTATCCAGCGCCGACTGGCCGATTATGCCAGTCTACTCAGAATCGATCGCCCGATCGGAACCCTGCTCCTGCTGTGGCCGACCTACTGGGCCCTATGGCTGGCCGGAGACGGCAGCCCCGCATTGGCTAATGTCATCATTTTCACCCTGGGCGTCTTCTTCATGCGGGCGGCTGGCTGTGCCATTAACGACTTTGCCGACCGCGACTGGGACAAGCACGTCAAACGCACCAAGGACCGCCCGCTCACCGCCGGCCGGGTCAAACCCTGGGAAGCGGTAGCGCTGTTCGCCGGCCTGTGCCTGGTTTCCTTCCTGATGGTGGTTCTATTCACCAACCCGCTGACCCTGTACCTGTCCTTCGGCGGTGCGCTGCTGGCGTTTATCTACCCCTTCATGAAGCGTTACACCCATCTGCCGCAGCTGTTCCTGGGAGCGGCCTTTTCTTGGGCCATCCCCATGGCCTGGGCGGCGGAAGCGGGCGAACTGAGCCAGCTCACCTGGCTCCTGTTCACGGCCAACGTACTCTGGACCGTTGCCTATGACACCCTGTACGCCATGGTGGACCGGGACGACGACCTGAAAGTGGGCATCAAGTCCACGGCCATCCTGTTCGGCGATGCCGATAAAGCGATCATTGGCATGCTGCAGGGCATGGTGGTTCTGATCCTGATCATGGTGGGCCATCGCGCCGAACTGGGCACGTTCTATTACCTGGGCGTCGTGGCCATGGCCTGCCTGTTCGTCTACCACCAGTATCTGGCACGGGAACGGGAACGTGAGGGCTGCTTCAAGGCGTTTCTCAATAACAACTGGGCCGGTTTCGCGGTTTTCGCAGGTCTGGTGATTGATCTCATCATTGGTTGAACCTGTCATATACTTGTAACACTTGGGCGTTGTAATGAGGCAGCAACAAACCAAGGTCTGACACAGGTTAAAAGCTCATGACTGGAAAAACTGTCCTGATCGTCGATGACGAGGCCCCTATCCGCGAGATGATCGCCGTGGCTCTTGAAATGGCGGATTATGACTATCTGGAGGCAGCGGACGCCCGGGAAGCCCATGCCCTGATTGTCGACAAACACCCGGATCTGGTACTCCTCGACTGGATGCTGCCCGGCACCAGTGGCGTGGAGCTGGCGCGTCGTCTGAAAAAAGAGGAAGCGACCGCCGATATTCCCATCATCATGCTTACCGCCAAGGTCGAGGAAGACAACAAGATCCAGGGCCTGGAAGTTGGTGCCGATGATTACATCACCAAACCGTTCAGCCCCCGGGAACTGGTCGCCCGCCTGAAAGCCGTGCTTCGGCGTGCGACGCCGCCGGGCGTAGACAGCCCGATTGAAGTGGAAGGCCTGACGCTGGATCCGGTCGGGCATCGGGTCACCACCCAGGATGGCGCCCTTACCATGGGCCCGACAGAATACCGACTGCTTCAGTTCTTCATGACGCACCAGGAACGGGTATATACTCGCTCCCAGCTCCTGGACCAGGTCTGGGGTGGCAATGTCTATGTTGAGGAACGGACCGTGGATGTGCATATCCGCAGGCTCCGCAAGGCACTTGGCGACCAGTACGACCATCTGATCCAGACCGTGCGGGGAACCGGTTACCGCTTCTCGACCAGAGCCGCGTAAGTAACTCCGGCCAGCTGAGCATCAGCCCCGGAACGGACACAAGGCAGTTTTTGATGCAACACAACTGGTCACGATACCTGCGCTACATTATCGGTGGCCTGATTGGCTCCACCCTGGTTGGCCTCTATTTCGGAGAGCCCGTCTACGGGCTGACCTTCGGGCTGGTTGTCTATCTGTGGTGGACGCTGGTTCAGGCCAGGCGCCTCTACCAGTGGCTGTCCAACCCCAGCGCCACCGACGAAGCCCCCCAGAGCATCGGCCTGTGGGGCGATATTTTCGACAACCTTCACAAACTGCACCAGACCCACCTGAGAACCCAGGACCGGTTGAGGGCCCAGATCAATCGGGTGCAGGAATCCACCAACGCCATGCGCGATGGCGTGATCATGACCGATTCCCGCGGCGCCATGGAATGGTGGAACGGCTCCGCCGAGTATCTGCTGGGTTTCCGGCGCAACACCGATCAGGGCCAGTACATCCATAACCTGATCCGCACGCCGGCCTTCAAGACCTATTTCGATTCACGGGATTACCGCGAGCCCCTGGAGATACATTCGCCGGCCAGACCTCACATTCACCTTCAGATCCAGATCAGCCTGTTTGGTGACGACGACCGCCTGATTGTCGCCAAGGACGTAACACGGCTGTACCAGCTCGAACAGATGCGCCGGGACTTTGTCGGCAATGTGTCCCACGAGATGCGCACGCCCCTCACGGTCATCAGCGGCTACCTCGAAACCCTGGTGGACAATGCTGCCGACCTGCCGCCTAAGTGGCGCCGGGCCATTAACACCATGGCTGCCCAGTCATCCCGGATGGAAGCCCTGATCACCGATCTGATCCTGCTCTCACGTATTGAAACCGGGGAGCAAACGGTCAACGACACCCTCACGGACGTCGACCAGTTGCTGACCCAGATCTGTCATGACGCCCGGGCGCTCAGTGGCGAAAAACAGCACGAGATTACCGTGCATATCGGCGACCACCGCCTGCTGAAAGGCGATGAAAGCCAGCTGCGCAGCGCTTTCTCGAACCTGATATTCAATGCGGTGAAGTACACCCCTGCAAATGGCCAGATTATCGTGTCCTGGTCCACCAACCGGGAAGGCGCACACCTGTCAGTCAGGGATACCGGCATCGGTATCGACCCGGTCCATATCCCCCGTCTGACAGAACGCTTCTATCGGGCCGATCCCAGTCGTCACAAAGACACCGGCGGCACCGGCCTTGGCCTGGCAATCGTCAAACACGTGCTGCTCAACCACGATGGCAATCTGGAGATTCGCAGCCGGATTGGCGAGGGCAGTGAATTTATCTGTCATTTCCCGCGGGAGCGACTCGTCGAGCGGATCCCCGAGAAGGCAGAGAGCTAGCGCATACCCGCGCGGAAGCGGGCGACAAACCTCGACAGGTCCTCCAGCTTTTTCGGGTCTTCATCAACAAAACGAATGGTAACGCTGACAAAGTCCGTGTCCTGGCGTTTGTCCACCGCCTGCAACTGGTGCACATAGCCGTTCAGCCTCGCCATCTGGCCCTCGGCGATCTCGATGTCCACCACCGCCTGGTCGAGAATCCCCGGGAATACCTGGTCCCGCTTCGCGATCACCCGCACCTCCGTCAGATTGATATCCTTGACCACCGATTTCAGGGTGCTCTCGGCAAAGCGTACCGAGGCCAGGCTCATGGGCGCCCGGGCCGAGGTCGGCCTTGTCGGTGCCGAAGGCTCGGGCCGGGGGGAGGAGGGTGGTGACTCGGCGGAAACCTCCGCCGCGGCTTCGGGCTTGCGGGTCAGCAGGTTGGCCGACTCTTTGAAGGCATCGGCAGGGCTGGCCATGGATTTGCCGCTCCGGTCCATGGCATCTTTCAGTTTGCGGCCCATCACCTTGATGATTTTCTTGCTCAACCCCTCGGGGCTGAACGGTTTGCCAAGGTATTCGGAAACGCCGCCTTTGACCGCTTCGATCACGTGATCCTTGTCGCCCCGGCTGGTGATCATGATAAAAGGCACGTTTTCGTACTGGGGCTGCTGGCGCATCCATTGCAACAATTCCAGCCCGGACATTTCTGGCATCTCCCAGTCGCACAGAATCAGGTCAAACGCGGTCCTCGACATCAATGACTGCGCTCGCCGGCCGTTCTGGGCGTCGGTAGTCTCGATGACCGGAAAACGCTGGCGCACGGTTCGCTTGACCAGATCACGTACAAAGCTGGCGTCATCCACCACCAGCGCTTTCAGCATTGCCATAGTTCAGACCTTCCCCTATCCACAACCCGGTTCTATGTTGCAACTATAGAACAAACACCCACGCCAGAAACCTGTCGGCAACAAAAAGACCACAATCGCCGTTTTTCGGGAACCGTCAGGTTAAAGAATTGTCACTCCACGGGAGCCAGGACAGTGTTTCTCCGGCTGGAAAACGCGCTAACATGGGCTCAGGATACTCCACGATCATCAGCCTGATAGAGGTTTTGTGTGCTGACCAAACCTGCAAGGATTCTTCGCCAGGGCGGCGTTACTCGCGGCTTATTGTTTTCCGGTTTTCTGTCATGTCTGTCACTGCCCGCCATTGCCCAGGACAGCGCTGAAGTTGAGCCGGCGGGATTTGCCGAATGCAAGGCCCGGCTTCAGGAGCAGGCCATTGCCGCCGGGGTCAGCAGCAAGACCGCCAGCGAGGTGATGTCCGGGGTCCAGCATCTGGCACGGGTGATCGAACTGGACCGGCGGCAACCGGAGTTCACCACTACCTTTGCCGACTACCTGAACCGGCGGGTTAACGATGCCCGGGTCAACACCGGCCGCGAACTGTTGCAGGAACATCAGGAGCTGCTGGCCAGAGTCACCCGGGAAACCGGCGTGCCCGCGCCTTATTTGGTGGCCTTCTGGGGCCTGGAAACCAATTTTGGCAGCTATTTCGGCAAGATGCCGGTACCCAGCTCCCTGACAACACTGGCCTGCGATCCCCGCCGCAGCACTTTCTTTACCGAGCAGTTGATCGCGGCCCTGCGCATTATTGACGAGGGCGCCATACCGGCAGACCAGATGGAAGGTTCCTGGGCCGGCGCCATGGGCCACGTTCAGTTCATGCCGACGGTTTTCCTGAAACACGCGGTGGATGCCGATGGTGATGGCCGCAGGGATCTGTGGAACAGCCTTCCGGATGCCATGATGTCTGCGGGCCGGTTTCTCGAATCCATGAACTGGGACGGCGACTACCGTTGGGGCCGCGAGGTACTGTTACCCGAGAATTTCGACTATTCCCTTGCGGACGGGCGCCGTCTGCCACTCGAGCAGTGGCGCGAAATGGGCATTACGGATGCCTTCGGCAAGCCACTGGCCCGCGAACCGATTAATGCCGCCCTCGTGGTGCCGGCAGGACACCGCGGGCCGGCGTTTCTTGCCTATCACAACTTCCGCGTGATCATGGGCTGGAACCGCTCCGAGTTCTACGCCATTGCGGTTGGTCATCTGGCTGACCGGATTGCCGGCGCGGGTAAACTGCAAAATCCGCCGCCCGAAAACGCCCCCGCGCTGTCCCGCGCCAACATCATCAACCTCCAGAAAGCCCTGCAGCAACGGGGGTATGAGCCAGGCAACCCAGATGGCATCATGGGCCCGGCAACGCGGTCTGCCATCCGTCAGTTCCAGGCTGCCAACAACCTGGTGGCTGATGGCTACCCCGGTGAATCGGTGCTGGCGGCGCTGGAAATACCTGCAGGACAGTGATCCACCGGAGAGTCGGTGGCCTACTACTGCAGGACACCGTTTTGATGCGAGACTGATCTGACATGGATTCACTCACCCAGGCCGCCCTGGGCGCCTCCCTGGCCGGCGCCGTAGCCGGCAAGACTCTTGGCCGCTCGGTTTTGCTGACAGGCGCAGTTCTGGGCACCCTCCCGGACCTGGATGTCGTCATCGATTACGGCACCGCAGTGGCCAATTTCACCCAACACCGTGGATTCAGCCATTCGTTGTTCGTTCTGGCCCCTCTGGCAGTGGCCCTTGCCTGGCTGCTCTGGCGCTGGAAACCACAACTGAGTTTTCAGCGGTGGCTCGCCCTGACGGGGCTGATCCTGATTACCCATCCTTTGCTGGATGCCTTCACAACCTATGGCACCCAGCTGTTCTGGCCCATCGGGCCACCCATAGCCGTCAGCAGCATTTTTATCATCGACCCGCTATACACCCTGCCCCTGCTGGCAGGCTGCCTGTTTTTTCTCGCCCGGCCGCCCGCCAAAACAGCGATAGTTGCGGGCCTGGCAGTGTCCACCCTGTACCTGGGCTGGAGTGTTCTGGCCCAGCAAGTGATGACACAGCGAGTACAACCCGCGCTTGCGGCCGCCGGCCTGGAAAACCCGGACCTGCTGGTTCAGCCCATGCCATTCAGCACACTGTTGTGGCGGGCGACGGCTCTGCAGGGTGATCAGCGGGTGGAAATTGTCACCGGCTTTCTGGATGGCGACACGCCGCTGAATCTTGAATACTTTCCACGCCGCCCGGAGCTGGCGAGCGAAGTCTCGGACCTGCCCGAGGCCCGGCGACTTGAATGGTTCACCCGGGGCTTCCTGGATTACGACCAGGCCGGCGACCGCATCACGGCCACCGACATCCGGCTGGGCATTCCAGGCGCGCACCCTTTTACCTTTGTTCTGGCGACCCGCAATGGCAGCGGCATCGACCCCACGGCGAGCTTTCGGACTCCACGCCCACCAGTAAGCTCCGAAGCCCTCGGGCTGCTCTGGTCCCGGATGATTGCCGAAACGCCGGTGCTCTGTCTGGCCAGTCTGAGCTCCCCGGCACCCGGACAAAGCTGCTGAATACCATGCGACTGGACCAGTTTATTGCCAACAGCACCGAGCTCTCCCGAAAAGAGGCCAAGCGGGCCATCGGCCGCGGAGAAGTAACGATCAATGAGCAAGTCTGCAAGGGCGCCAACACCCGGTTGGCCGGGGATGAACGGGTGGCCTTGTCAGGCACCCCTCTGAGCCTCCCGGGCGAGCGCTATCTGATGATGAACAAACCAGCAGGCGTGGTGAGCGCGACGACCGACAGCGACCATCCAACAGCGCTGGACCTGTTGCCAGCAGACATCACCCGACATCTCCATATTGCCGGGCGCCTCGATGCAGATACAACCGGCCTCCTGTTACTGACCACCGATGGACAGTGGTCTCACCGGGTCACCTCACCGCGAACCGACTGCCCCAAGACTTACCGGGTAACCCTGAACGAACCTCTGAGCGACGCTGCGGCACAGCAACTGGAACGTGGTGTGGACCTGCATAATGATCCCCGGCCGACGCGACCGGCCCGGGTGCATTTTCTGGAAGACAGGATCATTGAGCTGACGATTTCGGAGGGGCGCTATCATCAGGTCAAGCGCATGATGGCAGCGGTTGGCAACCACGTGGAAGCCCTTCATCGTGTCCGCATTGGACAGGTCGAACTGGACGATGCGCTGATGCCCGGCGAATACCGGGAACTGACCGCCGAGGAAAGAGACAGCCTGGCGTGATACTCAGGTGCGCTCGAAACGTTGCGCCTTGAGATTCTTGCGCACTGCACCGGCCTCGAACACTTCACCATTCATCGCGATATACACACCCGGCGGCAGCAGCTGCACCGCAGCCCAGGCAAACCCGACATTGAATACCGCATCGGTTCGGCGCATACGGGCCGGCTGCATCGCGCCGGTCAATACGATGGTCTTGTCCTTCAGGCCGGACAGCACCGCCGCAGTATCGGCCATGGTGTCCGTGCCGTGGGTGATAATGATTCGGCCACAATCGCATTCACTGGCCGCCGCCAGTACCTGCTGGCGATCATCATCGGTCATCTCCAGGCTGTCCTTGCGCAGCAGTTCCCGCAGGCGATAGCCCTCGTGGATGTTGGATTCAGACAGCAGCTCCGGCAGTAGGCTGTGCCCTACCTCGAACTCGCTGTTGGCATCGAAGTAGACCTTGTCGATGGTGCCACCGGTCGTGAATATCTGGATCATAACGGGATTCCTTTCAGTGTCAGTTCACACTGACCGTACTGTTACCAGCGGTCGCGTATGACGCGTTCTTTTCCTGTTCGTAACGCCGGGCGGCAGCGGCCACCGAGCCCCTGGCTCCGGTATCAAGCCAGCGCTTTATCCGTCCGGCATCGCCCATCGGCGAGCGGGTACCGAGGGAATCAAGCAGCACGGTCACCACCTCTTTGCCGTTCATCTTCGAAATCATCACCAGGCAGCGCCCGGCCTCGGAGAGATAGCCGGTCTTGCTGAGGGCCACCCCCCAGCTATCCCGATGCACCAGGGCATTGGTATTCCCGAACGACAGGCTGTAACGGGGCTGCCGGAATTGCCCACGGAAATAACCGGTGGTGGAGTACTCCCGGATTTCCGGGTAATCAGCCGCAGCGTTTACCAGCTTTACAAGATCCGCGGCGGTTGAAAGGTTCTCCGACGACAGCCCGGTCGGATCAACAAACCGGGTACCGGTCATTCCCAGGGCCGCGGCCTTGGCGTTCATCGCCTCGATAAAGGCATCGAACCCGCCCGGGTGGCTACGGGCAAGGGTGTAGGCGGCAAAATTTTCGGAGGACATCAGTGCAATGCGCAGGACATCTTTACGCCGCATCTCCGAGTCGATGCGAATCCGACTGTAGGCGTTGGCGGCGGCGGGCGTATGCCGCTCATGAAAAATCAGCCACTCATCCAGCGGCTCGCCGGATTCCAGCACGACCAGCGCGGTCATGACCTTGGTGACAGAGGCAATGGGTACGGACCGGTCGGCATTCTTGCCGAAAATCAGCTCGTTATCACCAGCCACGGCAACCGCGGCATTCACCGATGCCAGGTTTGGACCATCCTGTTTCGACGATGCTGACGAACTGGCCGATGCCTCCTGTTGGTGAGCCTGGGACATCCCGGGCTGCAGCGCCAGCAAAAACACCCACCAGATGGCCATACTGCGGATACCCATGCTTCAAAGCCCCTTCACTTGTTAACTGTACGGGCAATCACTGCCCCGCCAGCGGCGGATTATAGCAGTGATTGCCCGGAGTCATCGGATCATGGCAGATCGGTAATGGCCCCGTTGGATGCAGAACCCACGGTGCGAGCGTATTTTGCCAGAACGCCGCGAGTGAACCGTGGCTTGGGCGCCTGCCAGGCCTGCCGACGACGTTCCAGTTCCTGATCCGAGACATCCAGCTCAATCCGATTACTGACGGCATCAATGGTAATGGTGTCGCCATCCTCGACCAGCGCAATCGGGCCGCCCTCGGCCGCTTCCGGTGTGATATGACCAACCACGAAACCGTGGCTGCCCCCTGAGAACCGGCCATCGGTAATCAACGCGACATCGCTGCCCAGGCCCTTGCCCATGATCGCGGAGGTGGGGCTCAGCATCTCCCGCATGCCCGGTCCGCCTTTGGGGCCTTCGTAGCGGATGACCAGCACATCGCCGGCCACCACCGTGCCGTCGAGAATCCGCTCCTGGGCTTCTTCTTCCGAATGGAATACCCGGGCACGGCCGGTAAAATGCGTGCCTTCCTTGCCGGTGATCTTCGCCACCGCTCCCGTTGGTGCGAGATTGCCAAACAGGATCCGCAGATGGCTGTCAGCCTTGATCGGGTTGTCGAAGGCGTGAATGATGTCCTGCCCTTCCGGATAGGGGGCAACATCAGCCAGGTTCTCGGCCAGCGTCTGCCCGGTTACGGTCAGACAGTCGCCATGCAGCAGACCGCGATCCAGCAGCATTTTCATCAGCGGCTGGATACCGCCGATGGCCACCAGCTCCGACATCATGTAGTGGCCGCTCGGGCGCAGATCCGCCAGCACCGGCACCCGCTTGCCAATCTCGACAAAGTCTTCCAGCTCCAGATCGACACCGACGGTGCTGGCCATGGCCAGCAGGTGCAGTACCGCATTGGTGGAACCGCCCAGGGCGATGACGACCGTAATGGCGTTTTCGAAGGCTTTCCGGGTCATGATGTCGCTGGGCTTGATGTCTTTCTCCAGCAGGTTCAGCACTGCAGCCCCGGCACCTCGACAATCCTCCGCCTTGGTCTCCGACACAGCGTTCTGGGCGGAGCTGCCCGGCAGGCTCATGCCCATGGCCTCGATAGCCGACGCCATCGTATTGGCGGTATACATGCCACCACAGGACCCTGGCCCCGGAATCGCGGTTTCCTCTATCTGCTTCACCTCAATCAGATCCAGATCACCACGGGCGTGGGCACCCACGGCTTCAAACACGGAAATAATATCGGTGTGGTTCTCGCCAGGCATGATGGTGCCGCCATACACGAACACAGATGGCCGGTTCAGACGCGCCAGGCCCATCATGCAACCGGGCATGTTCTTGTCGCAGCCACCGATCGCCACCAGGCCATCGAACCCTTCACAACCGGCCACGGTCTCAATGGAATCGGCGATCACCTCCCGGGACACCAGGGAATACTTCATGCCCTCGGTACCGTTGGCAATGCCGTCCGATATGGTAATGGTATTGAAAATAAGCGACTTGCCGCCGGCCTCATCGGCTCCGGCAGCCGACTCCTCAGCCAGTTGGTTGATGTGCATGTTGCACGGCGTGAGGTTACTCCATGTGGACGCAATGCCGATCTGGGGCTTTTTGAAATCCTCATCGGTAAACCCGACGGCCCGAAGCATGGCACGGCTGGCGGATTTGCCAATGCCATCAACAACGGGGGCCGAATATTTCCGGCGCTTGTCCTGATTCTTGTCTTGCGTCATGGGAGTCTCCTTATCAGGTGGCTTATTCGAACAGACTCTCAGAAACCATGGCTTTCGGCAACGGGCAGGCGAGCAAGCCTGTACGCGGGCGGGTGGAGCGCTTGGCTTGGAGCAGTCTGCAGAAAGATGCAGTTTCGACTGACCTGCATCAATGGCAGTTCACAGCGGTGGTTTTAAAATTCGCGGACACACTGACGCCATGGAGGCATCTCATGCCATTTCCCATTCAAACAGCAGCGGTGAATCATGTCGCTTCAGACTGCCCGGATTTCCGGCGCTGGTGCGATGGTTATGGCGTCATCCAGCACAGTGAAGCCACGCAACATCAGGTCAGCCTACTGGCAGAACACCTGGTTGCTGCCGGCCACCAGCCCGATGCTGCCACGGTCTATCGTAAACTCGCCGACCTGGACAGACTGACCAGTGCCGGTCTCTGGCTGGTAGTTCACATGACCTACGCCCGCCGGGTTGATGTCTCCGGCCAGCCGCTGGCGCCTCAGGACCTCAAGACCAATCCGGAAGGCCACACCGGCGGGGCACTGAACATGGTGCCGGCCTATGCCGGCTATCTGGCTCTGAACAATCTGACCGGACGCACACGGAGCTGGCTGATGGGCCAGGGGCACTGCGTTGCAGCCGTGGACGCCCTGAATGTCCTCACCGGAAACCTTCATCCGGAACAGGCGGAACGTTATCGAGGGCCGGACGGGCTCTCAACTCTGGTTTCCGATTTCTACAGCTACCGCCAGAAGCCGGACGGTACCATGGCCGCGCCCCTTGGCAGCCACGTCAATCCGCACACCGCCGGTGGTATTCTCGAAGGGGGCTACCTCGGGTTTGCCGAGCTGCAATACGCCCATATGCCCCTGCCGGGTGAGTCTCTGGTGGCCTTTCTGTCTGATGGGGCCGCCGAGGAGCAGCGCGGCAGCGACTGGATCCCCCGCTGGTGGCGCGCCGAGGACTGCGGCGCAGTGATGCCGGTTATGATTGCCAATGGACGGCGCATTGAACAGCGAACCGAGCTGGGCACCCGCGAGGGTCTCGAACGTTTTGAAGCGCATCTCGAACACAGGGGCTTTGTGCCCTTCCGTTTTGATGGCCGCGATCCTGCCGCCTTTGTCTGTGCTCTCTATGAAATGGAGCAGGCACTCGCCACCAATGGCGAGGCGGCGCTGCGGGGAGAGAGCGGCTATCCCGTTCGGGTACCCTATGGCATTGCGGAGACCACCAAGGGGTATGGTTTTTATGGCGCCAGCAGCAATGCAGCCCACAACCTGCCACTGCCCGGAAACCCGCGAATGGATGCCCGGGCCAGGGAGCTGTTTAACGAGCATGCCGCCAGATTGTGGGTGGCTCCGGATCAGCTTCAAAACGCCATCACTCATCTTAACCAGCACGCCGGGCAATCTCGCCCACTTGAGCGTGATCATGCTCTCGCGACCCGCAATCCACCGGACCCGATAATCCCCCGGCTTCCGGCCTGTCGGGAATGCACCTCGCCGATGAAGGCTGTGGATGATTTTTTCCGGGCGCTGGTAGCCCAGAACCCGGACCTCAGGGCCAGAGTGGGCAATCCGGACGAGCTGGCAAGCAATCGTCTTGGCGGAGTGCTGGATGATCTGAAGCACCGGGTGAACGATCCCGAGAACGATCAGGAGTCGGTGCACGGCAAGATCATCACGGCACTGAACGAAGAATCTGTGGTATCGGCCTGCCTGGCCAACAAGGCCGGGCTGAATCTGGTCGCCAGCTATGAGGCCTTCTGCGTGAAAATGCTTGGCGCCATCCGCCAGGAGCTGATTTTTGCCCGGCACCAGAAAGAAATCGGGCGGCCTGCCCGCTGGCTCGGCTTGCCGGTTATTGCCACCTCACACACCTGGGAAAATGGCAAGAACGAGCAGTCCCATCAGGACACCACCTTCTGCGAAAGTATGCTCGCGGAGATGAACGACGTCTCCCGGGTGCTGTTTCCGGCAGACTACAACAGCACCCTGGCAACATTGCCATCGGTATTCCGTGAAAGGGGCACGATCAGTTGCATGGTGATCCCGAAACGGGAACGCCCCTGTGTCTTCGACACCCGGGAAGCGGAACTGCTGGCGAGGCACGGGGCCCTGGTGGTGGATGAAGATACCTCGTCCGGTGAACCATTGCTGCTCATCGCCAATGGCGCCTACCAGTTATCCGAGTCAATCAGAGCCTGTGAACGCCTGAGGGAGACCGGCACCCCCTTTCGCCTGGTCTATATCCAGGAACCCGGCAGATTCCGCCAACCGAGGGACACCATGGAAGCCCAGGTATGCCTGTCCGAATTCGAGCGGGAGCGCCTGTTCCCCCACCGCATTCGCCGACGGGTTGCTCTCACGCACATGCGCCCGGAGGTCTTCCGGGGCCATCTCCATCCGCTGTTCCCGGAACCGTCGCAGGCCCGGGTTCTTGGCTACATCAACCGCGGCGGGACATTGAATGAGGCCGGCATGCTGTTTGCCAACGGCTGTTCCTGGGGCCATGCACTGGCTGCCTGTGCCAGCGTGATGGACAAGCCCCCGGGCGAATGGCTGTCCAGTGCGGAGCTGGCAGCGGTAGAAGGCCGGGGGGACCCGGCGGTGATTACCCGGGGCCTTCCATGAGGGTGCGTTGACCGACCAGTACCCGCCGGGAAGCGGTGCGGCTCGCGTCGATCTGATATTCCTTTGACTTGATGGTGTCCACGAAATACCAGTCAGCCCGGGCTTCTTCCGGCGTAAAGGTCACCAGCATGTAGCCACGCTGATTCACGTTCAGGTAATCCAGGTCATCCACCAGCAGACCAATGGCCTGTTCCGCGCCCTGAATCATGTCATCCGGAATGCCCAGATACTCCTCCAGGCCGGGTGATGTAACCGACGCTGTAGCGAACTCCACGCCAATCTGGTCGCCCTGGATGTCTTTCAGGTTGTTGGCCCAGGCGTTATGGGTATCCCCCGCCAGTACAACCAGGTTCTTGTTCAGCGCCTTGGCCGTTCCCAGAACCACTTCCCGTTCATATTGGTAGCCATCCCAGGCGTCCAGATTGTAGGGGGCAACTGTATTGATGCGAGCCAATTCCTCTGGAGTCAGGGACGGATCCCCTTGGAGCTCCCGGCCTTTGAGCTGGGCCAGTTCCGCCAGTTTTTCCGGCAGACCGTCAAACTGCTCAGTAGCAATGGCCACCAGCAGCTCCGCAGGCAGATTCATTCGGCCCATGAGGACCTGTTGCCCCAACACCTGCCATGTGGCGGTGGAGTAGTTCAGGGAAGACTGCAGCCAGAGCAATTGCTCGGCGCCCAGCAGGGTACGGTTCTGACTGCCAACATCCGCTGTAAAGCGGACGGCATCGAGGCCTTCTCCCGTGAAATAGTCCATGTAGTCCAGTTGCTGATCACGCCCGATAATGCGGGTATCCAGCATGTGCAGGTCCACCAGATTGCCGAACCGGAAGGTCCGGAAGATGGCCTCGTCGCTGCCCTCGATCACAGGGCGGATTGGCATCCATTCAAAATAGGCCTTCAGGGCATTGAGCTTACGCTGGGTGAAATCGCCCTCGCCATCATTGTGGTTTTCAGCTCCCTCTTCCCAGGCGTCGTTCGCCACCTCGTGGTCGTCCCACACCACAATGAACGGCACTCTCGCATGCAGGGACTGAAGATCCGGGTCTGCCCGATACGCAGCGTAACGTCTGCGATAGTCCACCAGTTCAATCAGCTCAAGATTGTTGTCCTCAGAAAAGGTCCTCCCCAGAGCCTGGGCATCCTCTGCCGCATAACTGCTGCTGTCGGAGCTGTATTCGTAGATGTAGTCGCCCAGATGGACCACGGCATCCAGGTCATTCTGTTTACTGATTTCCCCGTAGACGTTGAAATAACCGGCCGGATAATTCGCGCAGGAGACCACGGCCAGGCGCACAGAGTCGATACTGCCTTCCGGTAAGGTCCGGGTTACGCCCACCGGTGACTGCCGATCGGTCGTCTGAAAGCGGTAATAGTAGCTCTGCCCCGGTGCCAGGCCGCGGACGTCCACCTTGACGGTGAAGTCATGGGCCTCAGTGGCCTCTGCCGTGCCGGAGTGCACAAGGTTCTCGAAACCCTCATCCGTCGATACCTCCCAGGCGACACCGACAGGTGCCGAACCGGTCGCCGGTGCAGCCCTGGTCCAGAGCATGACACCATCGGCAAGCGGGTCGCCGCTGGCCACGCCATGGGTAAAGCTGATTGTTCGTTTGTCGGAGCTGTCCAATACACAGCCTGCGAGGCCGGTCGAAATCACCACGGCGCCCATACCCATGGCTGATGCCTTCAGAAAATCCCGTCGTGTCAGTCGTTTCATTGTTATATCTTCCCCTGCGTTCGTCCCTTGTAGTCTCGACGTTCTGCACCTTTCGCCGTTTCTACTCCAAATGAAGAAGCTAATCGGGCTTGGTTAAGAACGCATTGCCAATTTGCGACAGGGGGATGGCAAATCACGACAAGTCTTTTGCAAGAACCAGAAACCATAAAAAAGGGGAGCCAGTGGCTCCCCTTTTACGGTCCGTTTAAACCCGGTCTATCCGCTGATAAATACCGGACCGACTCCGAAGTTCCAGAGAATGACGGAACCCACTCGAGTGGATACCAGGATCACCAGGGCGACGGTCAGCAACGCTCCGGCGTACATGACCGCCCGCTCCTTTTCGATGCCCATGACAATCGGCAGTCCGTCATACATTAGATAGGCGCCATAGCAGGCGGCGGCCAGGAAGACGATGGCGTTGAACCAGGGCACTGGATACAACAGGGCAAATCCTGCCAGGAACAGAGGAGTGCAGGAGTAGGCTGCCAGGGCAATACCGTTCGAGGGTACGTGTTCTTCCTTGGCGCCGTAGGTTCTTGCCATCCAGTTGATGGCATAACCCAGCGCAAAAACGCCGACCAGCATTGCCAGATAGGTCAACACGCTGAGCTGCATTGCACTGATCTCGGTTAACTTGATCAGCCGCTCATTGCCAACCGTCCAGCCGAAATAGGCAGTCGATATATAGGCACAAATGGGAGCTATCGCCGCCAGAATCAGAACATAGGCAACATAGACCCGGCGCGGAGTTTCATGTTCTTTTCGTATGGAAGCCCACTCTTCATCAGGATGGGTAAAGAGACCGAACGCATGTGACAGGAGCATGGATGACCCCCTCTCTCTTCTATTGTTGGTATTTATACGTACGGAACGCGGTAACCGGCAGATCAGACGCTGTTCCTTAATCTTAACTATAGTCAAGAACAGCGATTGCGAAAGCAAAATGACGCAGGATGATCGGGCAAGTTTTTTTCAGCCTTGGCTGGAGGCGGCGGCCGGCGATTGCCGGCCGCGCGGAGTCAGGAATTGCGCGGATCGGTCTCGGCAACCCAGGGGTAATCCCGGTGGCTGTCGCGGAAGGATAACAGGCTCTCCACACCGGAAAAGTCCACCAGGTCCCTGAAATCCAGCCAGTCTACCAGGCAATAAAGACAGATGGCCGGGTAATTCCATTCCTCGAACTGGCCCTCTTCCGCCATTGCCGACAGCGTGCGCAAGGTTGTCATGATGCGTTCACGTTGAAGGTTGTAGAACATCAGGTCGGCGCCGGTATCGATTCCGGACTTCTCCGAGAGCAGCAAGGTGACCGCGGAGTCATTGGCGCCATCAATCATGGTCAGCTGGTTTTCCTGATCCCAGGTCAGCGGATCGCGGCCCTGTTTGGCACTGATGTAACGGGCGATAATCCGGGAATCATAGATTTCCTTGCCACCGTCTTCGAGTACCGGAATTTTCAGGGTCGGATTGTTTCGCCGCAGCTCGTCCCGGCCTTCACCATAGATATTGAGATTGAGGAATTCATAGGGCTCTTCGTCCAGCAGGATACGAATGCGCCGAACGTAAGGTGAAGTAGTGGATCCGATCAGTTTCATGGTTTCTCCGGGGATTTCACACTCAGGATCCCAACAGGGATTCAGGGTTGGTGTATGGGTGCCCGGTCGCTTCTGCCACTTCCCTGTAGGTCACCTTGCCCGCGGCCACGTTCAGCCCGGCCCTGAGGTGTTGATCTTCCTTCATCGCCCGATCCGGACCCTTGTTGGCCAGGGCCGCCACAAAAGGCAAAGTGACGTTATTCAACGCCAGAGTCGACGTGCGCGCAACGGCACCCGGCATATTCGCCACGCAGTAATGTACCACACCATCAACAATATACGTGGGATCGTCGTGCGTCGTGGCCCGGGAGGTTTCGGCACAGCCACCCTGATCAATGGCAACGTCCACGATAACGCTTCCCTCCGGCATCCGGCGGATCATGTCGCGGGTGATCAGCTTTGGCGCAGAGGCCCCTGGAATGAGCACACTGCCGATGACAAGATCGGATTCCGTCACCGCCTGATCCAGAGTCTGGGCCGTTGAAAACAGGGTTGTGATGCGGTTGCCGTAGAGATGGTCCAGGTTTCTGAGTACGTCCATGTTGCGGTCCAGAACCGTGACCTGGGCACCCAACCCGACCGCCATGGCAATCGCATTCTGGCCGACAACTCCGCCACCAACGACCGCTACCCGCGCCGGACTGACACCGGGTACGCCGCCCAATAGCACGCCGCGACCGCCCATGGCTTTCTCCAGGCAATGGGCACCGGCCTGGATCGACATGCGCCCGGCGACTTCCGACATCGGCGCCAGCAGGGGCAAGTGCCCTCCATGGTCGGTCACTGTCTCATAGGCAATGCAGGTAGCGCCGGACTTCACCAGGTCGTCCGTCTGCGCTTTGTCCGGGGCCAGATGCAGATAGGTGAAAAGCGTGTGCTCCGGCTTCAGCATGGCCCGCTCTTCGGCCTGGGGCTCCTTGACCTTGACGATCAACTCTGCGGTATCGAAAACCTCCCCGGCCGTCTCAAGAATTCGCGCTCCGGCCTGCCGATAATCCTCGTCGGAAAAGCCAATGGCGAGGCCAGCTCCGGTTTCCACAAACACCTCATGATTGTGGCCGCACAGCTCATGAACGGCAGCGGGTGTCATGCCTACACGGTATTCGCGGTTCTTGATTTCCCTGGGTACACCGATCCTCATACACAACCTCCAGATCATTCGGGATTTGCGTGTGTCTGACTGTAGTGTAGTCAAAAGGTCCTATACTGGATTGGCAACTGATTGCATCGGTTTACCGGTTCCGGGCGTAGATTTCCGGACAAAAAGACAATCCGACCCAAAAGGAGTAGGACAGATCATGACACCCCTAAAAGCAACAGCGGCAGCCGCAACCTTCTCAATAGCGCTGGCAAGCACGCAGGTACTGGCAGAAATGCAAACCAAGACCGTTGAATACAAGGTCGGTGAAACCACCTTCACCGGTTACATGGCCTGGGATAATGAGTTCGAAGAGAAGCGCCCGGGTGTTCTGGTGGTGCATGAGTGGTGGGGCCACAATGACTTCGCCCGGGATCAGGCAGAGCGGCTCGCCGCCGCCGGCTATACCGCCTTTGCCCTGGATATGTATGGCTCTGGCAAGCAGGCGGACCACCCTGATACTGCCCAGAAGTTCATGCAGGAAGCGACCAAGGACATGGATCAGGTGAAGGCGCGCTTCATGAAGGCGATGGAGATCCTGCAAAACCATGAAAGCGTTGATGCGTCCCGCATCGCTGCACAAGGCTACTGTTTCGGCGGCGCGGTGGTCCTGAATATGGCACGTATGGGCGTGGATCTCGACGGCGTCGTCAGCTACCACGGTGCGCTTGGCAGCCCCATAACCGCCGAAGCCGGAACAGTGAAGGCCAGGGTTCAGGTTTACACCGGCGGTGCCGACAAGATGGTTCCCTCGGACCAGGTCGCCGGCCTGGTGAAGGAGATGCAGGACGCAGAAGTCGATCTCACCCTGGTGAGCTTTCCCGGCGTGCTGCACTCATTCACCAATCCTGGCGCTGACAAGGTCGCCGAGGAGTTCGGCATGCCGATAGGTTATGACGAAGAGGCCGCCACCCGTTCCTGGGAGGGAACCATGCGTTTCTACGAGGCTATTTTCGCCCGGTAACACCGTGCGCTGAACACCGGAACCCGGCCGGACGGCCGGGTTCTTCTGCTTCAGAGGGACGACGCAATACTGTTGCGAACGTCTGTCATCAGATCATCCAGCGGCAAAGCCCCGGACGCCATCGGGGGATGAATGACGATTTCAATGTCACCGCTGCTGAAGGCAGCACTTCCCTTGGGCAATCGCTGGTGGGACCCACAGATGGTGACAGGAAGAATCGGAAGCTCGCCATCCTGTGCAATGACGAAACCACCCTTCTTGAAGGGTAGTAATTTGCCATCCCACGAACGGGTTCCTTCCGGGAAAATCAGAATGCCGGTGCCGTCCGGGAGCTGGCCGACACCCCGCTTGATGCTCTCCAGTGCATCACTGCCTTTCGAGCGATCGATAAACAAATTCCGCGAGGCTTCCAGTGCCAACCCGAACAGGGGCACCTTGCGCAACTCTTTCTTGATCACCCATCGATATTGCAGACCAAGGGCGAGCACCAGCGCTGGGGGATCAAGATAGGAGGCATGGTTGCTCAGAATGACATATCGCTGACCGGGCTCGATGTTTTCCCTGCCACGAACCTTGAGGCGGATACCGCAGACTTTCAGGATAATCCATGCATAGATCTGGGTGCCGTGGAACGCTGCATCCCCTCGCTTCCCCAAAAGGGCTGCAATAACAATCGGGAAGAACAGAATCAGGGTGAGCAGTATGGCCCAGAACAGGATCCAGGCGGCCTTGAGCGGTCGGAGCATGTAATGATTCCTGGAGATCTCGACTTCCGGTTAAACGAGCAGCAGGTCGGTAAAGATTACACAATGATGGGAAAATAACAAAAGCGTGCCACCTTGCCAGGCGTTTTTCAGCCATTAAAAAAGGCAGCCGAAGCTGCCTTTTTGGCGGTTATTGCCGAATCCATCAGGGATTACAGGGCAACAACGTTCTCCGCCTGAGGACCTTTCTGGCCCTGGGTAACGGTGAACTCAACCTGCTGGCCTTCTGCCAGAGTTTTGAAACCGCTGCCCTGAATAGCGCTGTAGTGAACAAAAACGTCCGGGCCGCCTTCACGAGTGATAAAGCCAAAGCCTTTTGCTTCGTTGAAGAACTTAACAGTACCGGTAGTAGTAGACATACTTAAACTTCCTGAAATCAATCATATTATCTGCCGCCTCGCACCTTCATGGTGTCAGGTCAGCGTTTTGCGGAAATACAGAACTCGCGGAATCAAAAACAGGACGGTCACTACTAACTGCGGAGGTACGTCTTATTCATGAAATGCTTTACTGAATCTTTCCTACGCCTTTCACTTTACTCCTGAATCCGAAGCTTGCCAAGGGTATTTTCGAGAATTTGTGTAGGTAGTGGTACCCATCATCCCTTCACCAGGCCAAAGGTGTAAATTCCCAGTGCAGTCATGAGGATGGAGCCGACAACGTGGGCCAGAATACCGGTGATGGCCATGGCCCATTTGCCGTCCTGGATTGCAGCAAACATCTCGAGTGAAAACGTCGAAAAGGTGGTCAGCGCACCGCACAATCCGGTTATGGCAAATAGCCGCCACTCTGGTGCCAGCGTTGTGCCATGGCTGAAGTAACCGATCAGCAGCCCGATCAGCCAACCACCACTGAGATTGGCAACCAGCGTTCCGTAAGGAACGGCATGGTATGTCGTGTTCAACCACAATCCCAGAGCCCAACGAAGGTTGGCGCCGATGACGGCGCCAACACTCACAGCAACGAACGACAACCACATGTCAGGGCTGTCTCCTGTCAGGCAGGGTTGTGATCAATCACTGTCTCCTTATTGCGCGCAAACTCATCAAACGGGAAGTCATCGACCGTCAGCATCTCGAGTACCACCGTCTCATACTGGCGCATGAAATCGGCCTCTTCCTTGGTATAGATACCAGCCTTCAGGGCCGCCTCAAACCGCTCTTCCGGATGCAAGGCGGTCATCGGCAATTCACCTTTGGCGTAGGCCTTGGTCGCTTTCCGGTATAGCTGTTCTGCCTTGTCATAGTCCTTGAGCAGACC
Source organism: Marinobacter sp. DSM 26671 (assembly GCF_900112835.1). Classification (NCBI taxonomy): domain Bacteria; kingdom Pseudomonadati; phylum Pseudomonadota; class Gammaproteobacteria; order Pseudomonadales; family Marinobacteraceae; genus Marinobacter; species Marinobacter sp. DSM 26671. The sequence goes on from NZ_FONF01000003.1 coordinate 280,907, forward strand.
GTTGTAGCGAGCCACCGGATTCTCCACGGTGCCCTCGCCATTGGTATGCCAGATGCTGGCAATCAGCTTATTGCGGATAGGCGTGTCTGTGGATATTGCACGAGCCAGTTTGCGCGCAAGGTCGTCCTGCGGACTGCCCCAGCGACGGCCAAGCGGCATCGTGACGCCCCGCAGAACCAGCGCCACGGCGCGATTCGGCAGGTTCTGGAGGAACTCATCCAGGGCGTTTTCAGTGCGATGCAGCAGCATGCCCAGGCTGTACTCCATTACTTCCTTCTCACCCTCTACCGGCTGGGTCTCGTGCCAGTTCTTGAGGACCATGGAAGCCAGGTACAGGTTGGACAGCATATCCCCCAGCCGTGCAGAGATAAGCTCCCGCATTTTCAGTTCGCTGCCAAGCGTGGTCATCGCGGCATCCGAGCACAGACCAAAGGCTGCGCTGAAGCGGGCCACGGCCTGCGCGTACTTGCGACTGGCACTGTCAAACGGCACATCTGCCCGTCCAAGACCAAGAGCCTGGGTGAAGGCGCGGGCGGCATTGCCGAAAATCAGCCCGGCGTGGCCGAAGAACGCATCGTCAAACGCGTTGATATCATCGTTGTCCTTGGCCGCCAGCTCCTTGAGCACATACGGATGGCAGCGAATGGCGCCCTGGCCGAAGATCATCAGGCTGCGGGTCATGATGTTGGCACCCTCAACAGTGATCGAGACAGCGGCACCGCTGTAGCCTATGCCCAGGTAGTTACGCGGGCCAAGCGTGACGGTCTTGCCACCGTGAACGTCCATGGCATCGGTCAATACACCGCGCTGGAACTCGGTAAGGTGGTATTTAAGGATGGCAGACGGCACTGCCGGCTTCTCACCTTTATCAATCATATTGGCAGTGTGGTTTACAGCTGCCTGAGAGATATAGGTCTTGGCGGCGATTCGGGCCAGAGGCTCCTGCACACCCTCCATATCAGCAACCGGCGTATTGAACTGACGGCGGATACGGGTAAAACCACCAGCGGTGCCAACGGCCGACGCAGCCGCACCGGCCGCACCGGACGGCAGGGTGATGCAGCGACCCACCGACAGGCACTCAACCAGCATACGCCAGCCCTGACCGGCCATATCCACGCCACCGATGATGTAGTCCAGCGGAATGAAGACGTCTTTACCCTTGATCGGGCCATTCAGGAACGGGCTGCCAATCGGGCAATGACGACGGCCGATCTCCATGCCTTTGGTGTCCCTGGGGATCAGTGCGCAGGTAATACCATAGTCTTCGGTTTCGCCCAGAAGCCCGTCCGGGTCGAACATGCGAAAGGCAAGGCCAACAACCGTGGCGATGGGCGCCAGGGTGATCCAGCGCTTCTCGAAATTCAGCCGGATACCGACAACTTCCTTGCCATCGACTTTCTGTTTGCAAACGATACCGGTGTCCGGAAGCGACGTCGCATCTGAACCAGCCCTTGGGCCCGTCAGACCAAAGCACGGAATTTCACGACCGTCTGCAAGCCTTGGCAGGTAATGGTTTTTCTGCTCCTCGGTGCCGTACTTGACGAGCAGCTCGCCAGGACCAAGGGAATTGGGTACGCCCACAGACACCATGAGCGTCTCGTTGGATGCCAGTTTTTGCAGAACTGCAGACTGCGCCTTGGCAGAGAATTCGAGGCCACCGTATTCCTTGGGAATGATCATCCCGAAGAAACCTTCCTTCTTGAGGAAGTCCCACAGCTCTTTGGGCAGATCAGCCCGCTCGACCGCCACGTCCCAGGTGTTACACATGGAAATTGCCTGGACACACTGGTTGTCGACGAAGGCCTGTTCTTCCTCGCTCAGGCCGGTATTGCGGTTGATCAGCAGGTTGTGCCAGTCAGGCCGACCAGTGAACAGTTCACCGTCCCAGCCGACCGTACCGGCTTCGAGAGCCACTTTCTCAGTCTCCGAAACCTTCGGTGCGACCTTCTTGAACATCGCGAAAATGCGGGGTGTCAGCCAGCTTTGGCGAAACCCGGGGAGGCCGGCAGCAGCTGTTACGGCGGCACCAATAAACAAAACCAGGGCCAGCAAACCAGAGGCAAAAATCAGCGACAGCAGGCCGGTAACGGCCATTACGCCAATCGCGGACGTTGCACCAGACTCGCGCCGCATCACAATCAGCAGGCCAGCCAGTGCCACTACAAACAGTATGAAAGTCATCATAGGTTCTCTCTGTCATCCATGGTTCGGGAATGTCGAAGACTATAAACCGTTACGTTTACGGTACCGCATCAGATGAGGGCTGACCAGCAAATGCCGCACAGTCAGCCAGTTACGGAGATCACACCTGGCATTATGCGGTCACGATCACACGAATGCCTTCCAATGCCAGGCTGGCGTGCCCTATCGCCTCTTTTGCCGCCTCGAACTGATCGCGGAAAAAGTCGATTTCCTCCTCACGAATCGCCGGATTCACCTTTTGCAATGCTTCCAGCCGACGGATTTCCGGTCCGAAACTGGCCTCCAGCTGCTCAAGCGCCTGTGACTTCAGGGGCTCCAGATGAGGCTCCGACAACCGCTCCACGTGATCCACCATGGTTTCCACCTGGGGCCGGATCTGCGGAACGATGGCCTGGGCCGTGCGCCGCCGGATATTCGAGCACATCTCGTTAAGACGGTCGTGGGGCAACGCGCCCGAGAGTTCCTTGCCATTTACATCCACCAGCAGCCGAAGTGGCGAGACCGGCAGGTAGCGGGTCAGTTGGAGCGCTTCCGGTGCCGGGCAGTGCACAGTAAACAGGGCCTCCATCAACAGCGTTCCGGGCGGCAGCGCCTTTACGGAAAGACTGGCGAGCGCGGCCTTGCCAAGGCCGGAGCTGGTCACCGAGTCCATTACCCCCGTGACCATCGGGTGCTCCCAGCTCATGAAAGCCAGGTCTTCCCGCTCCAAGGCATTCTGTCGGTCCCAGGTCACGGTAATCCCGTCTTCCGGTAATTCGGCGACATGGCCGGCCTGATATTGCTCGCCGGGTCGCAGAATGTCGGAGTGATCGGCATGGTCTTCGACATCCACGCCGAGGATGTCAAAAGCCTCCACCATGTAATCCCGAACCCGGGCCTCGGATTCTTCGTCTTCGATGGCGGCGATCAGATCCTCTGCCACCTCAGGGCGACAGGAATTCAGCTCGATCAAGGCATCACGGCCAGCCTGCAAGAGCGTTTTCAGGCGCGTTGCTTCGTCCGCGGAGGCCTCGACGAGTCCATCAGCCACATCAAGGTCGCCATCAATAGCCTGCTGCCACTGGGCCTGCACCGCTTCCTGAACGGCAACGCCCACCGCGCAGCTTTCGGCAAAGGCGTTCAGGCCCTCGTGGAACCAGCGGAACTGCACCTCCTGACTGGTCCCACTGAGGTAGGGCACGTGAATATCAATCGCTTCTGTCTGACCGATCCGGTCCAGCCGCCCGATGCGCTGCTCGAGCAAGTCCGGGTTTGCAGGCAGATCGAAGAGCACGAGATGATGGGCAAACTGGAAATTGCGGCCTTCGCTGCCGATTTCAGAGCAGATCAGCGCCTGGGCACCCTGCTCCGTGTCGGCGAAATAGGCGGCGGCGCGATCACGCTCGATCAGGCTCAGGTGTTCATGGAAGGCAGCACTGCGGATACCCGCCCGCAGCTGGAGATAATGCTCCAGGGCCATGGCAGTCTGGGCACTGGCACAGATCACCACCACTTTGGCAGGGCGCAGGCCGATCAGCTTTTTCTCAAGCCATTCAACCCGGGGATCGTCCGCCAGCCACTGCTCCTCGGGCACCAGTTGCTCCGGGGTCAATCCCTGAGTACCTGAGGCCTGCCCTTCGTACATGGCCGGGCAAGGCAACGGTTCAGGTTCGGGTCGACGCTCGGGAAATCCCTGGATGGCCGCCCGGGTGTTCCGGAAAAGCACGCGACCGGTACCATGCCGGTCCAGCAGGGCATCGATCACCGATTGCCTCGGATTGTCACCGGCAAACAGCTGGTCCAGCTCTTCACCCAACCATTCCCGCAGCAGCTTCTGATCGCCCTCGCTGATATCGGAGCTTTCGTCCTGAAGCCGTCGGACAACACTGTTGATGGCTTCATACTGCTGCTCTTCTCTGCGGAAGGTTTCCAGATCATGGAAACGGGCCGGGTCGAGAAGCCGCAGGCGGGCAAAGTGACTGGCGATACCCACCTGCTCGGGCGTTGCTGTCAGCAAGAGCAGGCCGCGGCTGACCGCCGACAGTTCCTCAACAATCCGGTATTCCGGGCTAACCTCTTCAGGGCTCCACGCAAGATGATGGGCCTCATCAACAATCATCAGGTCCCAGTGAGCCTTGAGGGCATCGTCCTGCGCCTTCTGGCTTTTCTTCAGGAAGTCGAGACTGCAGAGCACCAGCTGTTCGCTCTCGAACGGATTCACCGCATCTTCATCGCCAAAAATATGGTTAACCAGCGCATCCACGTCGCTTTCCTGCTCTTTCAGAGCGTCGTAGCGACCCTGATCCACTATGGAAAATCGCAGATTAAAGCGGCGGAGCATTTCCACCAGCCATTGATGGGTGAGGGAATCCGGTACCACGATCAAGGCACGCTTTGCCCGGCCAGTGTGCAGCTGATAGTGGAGGATCAGACCCGCCTCGATGGTTTTGCCAAGACCGACCTCATCTGCCAGAAGAACCCGTGGCGCATGGCGCCGGGCAACTTCATGGGCAATGTATATCTGGTGTGGCAGATGCTGCGTGCGGGCGCCGATCAACCCCTGGGCTGACGATGCCCGCAGGCGGTTCATGTGCTGAAGCGTGGCAAACCTCAGGCGAAAGGCGCCGTTGCGATCGAACTGGCCCGCAAACAGCCGCTGGTGCGGCGCAGAAAAATTCACGGATCCGGCGAGTTTCACCTCGGAAATTTCGTGCAGATCGGTGCCGTCGTCCCCGTGATACAGGAGCACCCCGCCCCGGTCCTCAACTGCACGGACGGTGTACCGTTCGCCATCGAAGGTCTCAATCTCTTCCCCCAACTGATAGATGATGCGGGACAGCGGGGCGTTATCAATCGCGTAGGTGCGCTCCTCATCGGCGGCGGGAAACCCGAGGGTCACCCGGCGCCCGGAGATATCCGTGACGATCCCGAGCCCCAGGCCGGTATCACTGTGGCTGACCCAACGCTGACCAATAACAAATTCCGATGTATCCAAGAAACCTCCAGACCAATTAAGTTCTTGTGGCGCCGTTCTCACGCACCCAGTAAGCCGTCGCCCCACATACGGCCGCCGGCACGACAAACAGATTCAGCACCGGCACCATGGCGGCCAGCGCCACCGGCAGGCCAAAGCCGAAGGCAGACAGGCGGGTGTCGCCGAGCAACCGTCGCAGTGCGGGGAAACTGACCTTGTGGTTGTCTGCCGGGTAGTCCACGTATTGCAGCGCCATCATCCAGCTGTTGAACAGGAACCAGAGAACAGCAGCCACCAGATTAACAACCGGTATAAGACCGATGATCAGTAAACCGATAGCCCGCGGCAGGTAATACAGGATCTTCTGAACCTCGCGCCAGAGTGCGCGGGGAATATCCTTGATGATCGATGCCCAGCTGTCATCGGTATTCACCTCCTGGCCGGTCAGGTGCTTTTCTGTCAGCTCGGCAAGATAGCCATAGAAAGGGGAACCAATCAGATTGGCAACGATCACAAAGCCGTAGGCGAGCATCAGTACGATGACCGCCCCATACAGAATCCAGAACAACCAATCCAGTGCCTGCAGCCACGCCCAGTCAGGCAACCACGACATCGCGGCGGCAATCAGGCCTGCAAACAGCTCTCCCATGAAGAAGAACAGCAATCCGAAGAGCAGAATATTGATAACCAGTGGAATGATGACGAACAGCCGAAGACCGGGCTGACGAATCAGGCGGAAACCCTCACCCAGGTAGCCCAGTCCACGAAAAAAATTACCCTTGAGCATAGCTGGCAGGACCTCCGCTTCAATGACAATGACGGGGCGCAAAGCATATCATGTTGGCAACATTCCCACAGCCCGAGAACGCTCAGTGACTTCCCCGATGGATACATTGAAACAACAACTGACCAGCCTGCTGCAATTCCGCCCCCTCTGGCAGGCAGCCTTTGTGGTTTCCGTTCTGGCCATCGGGTTTCTGGCGACAACCGACAGCCCTCATGCCATACCTTCATCGTCGAACGACAAGGTGAACCATCTGATCGCCTTCCTCGAGCTCACCATCCTCACCCGGCTGGCCTGGCCGGAGCTCCGGCCCATCTGGTTTGCGCCGGCCCTGCTGGGCTTTGGCCTTGGCATTGAGCTTATCCAGGCAACCCTGCCCTATCGGGAATTTTCCCTGGCCGATCTGGCTGCGGACGGCGCCGGCATTGCCATCGGACTTCTTCCCTGGCCCGGCATCCGAAACACCGGAAAACCGGATTTGCGAAACTCGCCAGAATCGCTGTGAGATATCTCTTACAAAGGCGTGAGATCTTGCAGTGACGTTGTGTACGCGGCAGTGCCAGAAACTCTTCAGGGAAAAGCTAACTCACTGATAAATTTGTTTTATTGTAGACACCCACGCTGACATCTCCTGCGATGCGTGCACAGTTCACACGTTTGTCAGAATCCAGTTGGTATATTGTTGTTGTCAAGGATGACAGGGAAATGGACGACGCACTGGATGCACCCCGGCAAGGACCGCGGGGAGAGGTAGGGACACAAGGACGCCTCGCTTAAGGGATAACTATTCGGATAGCCGGCTCGGATGCCGGCACCACGGAGTGGCTCAAGGATCTCGCAACACGGCTGTTGCCAAATGCGCAAGGATGCGCCGACCTGTTCCGAGAAAGGGTAACCGTTTGGTCGCCCTTTATTTTTTTATACCTTCTTTTTTCTCACCTCTGATCCATCACTGGTTGTTCTCGGCCAGGTAGATACGAACCCTATTGAACTCCTCGAATTCGTTAAGATCCGGCCAGGTCCGGGCCTCAAGCGTTGTCTGCTTGCGGTAGGCATCGTCACCCAACACTTTCATCCGCGAATCCGCCAGCAGCACCCGAGGAGCCGCCTCGCGTAAAACGCCGAGCAACGGCCGGTTTTCCGGATCATAGAGCACATCCGCGGCGGTCACGACATCTATTTCGTCCGGTCGGGCTGCCCAGTCAGGGCAAAGGCCAACGGAAACACCATTGAGAGCCGCATTTGCATTGGCCGCGTCCAGCGCAGCCGGATCAATGTCACAGGCGATGGCTTCCTTCGCTCCGGCCATTGCCGCCGCGACAGCCACGATTCCGGATCCCGAGCCGAAATCCAGGACGCGCTTGCCCTCAACCCAATGGGGATTGTCCAGAATCCAGTTGGCGAGCACCTGGCCGCTGGCCCAGCAGAACGACCAGTAGGCGGGTTCGGCAACGACCGCCTGGGCCTCTTCGTGCGATAACGGCCCCTCAAGCACCCTCGGGTCAAAGAGGTACAGGGCAATGCGCTCACAACCGGCAGGACGGGAAACGGCCACCCGGCCTCGGGAGAGGGTTTTGCGCAGGTGCTGATTCAGACTGTCCACTGACATGGGGTACCCAACCTCAATTTTCCGGAAGGCGTCATTGTACCCGTGACCAGTCCGGGAAACAGGCGGCGACAAGCAGAAAAACCCCATTTCCGCTATACTGCCGCCTCCATCTGACAACTGGTTTACCGCTGAAATGGCAAGCAGACCCGACACCGACGACTACCTTTCCCTGTTCCTGAATGATGTGCCGCTGATGGACGTCCGGGCACCGGTAGAGTTCAGCCGTGGCAGCTTTCCGAATACCGAAAACGCGCCCCTGATGAACGATGAGGAGCGCCATCGGGTCGGCATCTGTTACAAGGAGAAAGGTCAGGACAAGGCGATTGAACTGGGGCACCAGCTGGTGTCCGGTGACATCAAGGCCCAGCGCATTGAAGCCTGGAAACGTTTTGTCGCCCGCCACCCGAACGGCTACCTGTTCTGTTTTCGGGGTGGCCTGCGCTCCCGGCTCACCCAGCAGTGGATCCGGGAGGCCGGAATTGACTACCCGCTGGTCAAAGGCGGCTACAAGGCATTGCGCCGATTCCTGATCGACAGTCTGGAAGCGCAGATCGAATCCGGCGAGTTCCGGATTCTCAGCGGGCGCACCGGCACCGGCAAGACCCGGGTACTGAAACAGCTCCCCAATCCGGTGGATCTTGAAGGCCTGGCCAATCACCGGGGTTCCAGCTTCGGGCGTCAGGTAACACCGCAGCCTTCACAAATCGATTTCGAGAACCGGCTGGCGGTAGCCATGCTCAAAGCCCGCCACCTGAACAGTGGTCCGGTCTATCTGGAAGATGAAAGCCGCCTTGTTGGCCGTTGCGCCCTGCCCGAATCCCTCAAGGAGCGGATGGCCAGGTCGCCGTTGCTGATCCTCGAGCAACCGATGGAAGAGCGTATTGGCATCATCCGCGAGGATTATGTTGAGGGAATGTACTCGGATTACGTGGACCGCGACGGGGCCGAAGCAGGCTGGCTGAATTTCCGGGACTATCTGCTGAGCGCCATTGACCGCATCCGCAAGCGCCTGGGCGGGGAGCGACACCAGCAGCTGCGCGGCCTGATGGACCAGGCACTCCTGCAGCAGGAAGCCACCGGAGAGACAGCGGCCCACAACGCCTGGATCCAGTCACTGCTCCAGGATTATTACGACCCAATGTACGACTACCAACTGGGCAAGAAAGAAGGCCGGATTCTTGTTCGTGGAGGCCCCAAGACCATTCTCGACTGGGCCAACAAAAGCTCGGTTGCGTAAGGCCCTGACTGAATATTACGCCTGCAGTACACACTCACGACATTTGTCTGCTATATAAAGAAGTAGACGAATCATGTTGTTGCAGGAATTTGTCCGTTAATCAGACACTTATGAAAAATACCAACGAACAAGGAGTCCTTTATGGAAGACCTATTTGGCGCTGAAGGCGGTGCCTCGGAACTCATGAATCAGGCCATGGCTCTGGTCATGACATACGCCCCCAAGGTCGTGTTGGCCATTGTCACTCTGATTGTGGGCATGTGGCTGATCAACCGGTTTGTCGGCGTTCTAGATAACAAGCTGGGCAAAAAAGACCCCACTCTGAACAAGTTTCTCTGCGGCCTGATCGGAGCAATCCTCAAGATTCTGCTGCTGATCTCTGTCGCCTCCATGGTCGGAATTGCCACCACCTCCTTCATTGCCATTATCGGTGCTGCCGGCCTGGCCGTCGGTCTTGCGCTTCAGGGCAGCCTCGCCAACTTCGCCGGCGGCGTGCTGATCCTGATCTTCAAACCGTTCAAGGTTGGTGACACGATTGATGCCCAGGGCTACCTCGGCTCCGTCCGCGAAATCTCCATCCTGTACACCATTGTCGACACCTTCGATAACCGCCGGATTGTGATCCCGAATGGTCAACTGGCCAACGCCAGCCTGACCAACCTGAGCGCCTATGAAACCCGTCGCTGCGACATGAGCTTCGGCATCGGCTACGGTGATGACATCGACAAGGCCAAGGCCATCTGCAAGCGCCTTATTGAAGAAGACGAGCGCGCACTGAAGGACCCCGAACCACTGATCGTTGTTGGTGCACTGGGCGAAAGCTCCGTCGACCTGACCGTTCGGGCCTGGACCAAATCAGGTGATCTCTGGCCCTTCTACTGGGACATGCATGAGAAAGTGAAAAAAGCATTCGACGCCGAGGGTATCAGCATTCCGTTCCCCCAGCGCGATGTTCATATGATTAAAACCGACTGAGATTCGCGATCGGTTTCTCATTGATACATCCGGTTACTCGCAAACTGCGTAACCTCAACTAAGCTGACCATTAATGGCGGGGTTGACCAACCCCGCCAGGCCATCGGGGCCAGGCAATTAGATCAACACAGGCTCCGGAACGCTGTCATTGCTGGTAGGAGGTTGTCACTATGCCGGTACAGCAGTTGAAGGAATTCCTCGATGAGGCGGGTGTGGAATACATGTGCCTCTCCCACCCTCCTGCATTTACCGCCCAGGAACTCGCCCACCACGTCAAGATTGCCGGCGACCGTGTCGTCAAAACGGTGATCATCGAACTGGATGGTAAAATGGCAATGCTGGTGATGCCGGCCACCTGGCGAATCCGCTGGGACAGGTTATCCCGCATCCTCGACACCGACTTTCTTGACCTCGCTGACGAACAGGAATTCCAGGACCGCTTCCCGGATTGCGAGGTAGGCGCCATGCCCCCCTTTGGCAACCTGTTCGGAATGACCGTCTATTGCGCCGAAGCGCTGACCGAGCAGCCCGAACTGGCGTTCGCCGCAGGCAGCCACAGCGAATCGGCACATATGAAAACCTCGGATTTCCTGACCCTCGTGCAACCCATGGTCCTGAACCAGGGATTCAACAAACCGGGTGCACAGAAGCCCGCCTGGCTGATCAAGAACCGTCGCAGGCCTGACGACGCTGCCGAGCCGCGGGTGTCAGGTATGGCAGGCTATTGAGGGTTTTCATTCCGGCTTGATCCCGGTCTCTTGTCTGGCTGCCGTCATCGCGTAAACTGAGGGCATCAGACAGGAAACCGATATGACTCAAGTCTTTGATATTGTCGTAGTTGGTGCCGGCATGGTCGGCGCTGCTCTCGCCACTGGCCTCGGCCAGAATGGCTTCCGCGTTGCCCTTGTCGACCGGGCTCCGCCCCCCGACTTTGACCCGGAAAGCGCCCCGGACATCCGGGTTTCTGCCCTGAGCGCCGGCAGTGAGCGCTATCTCCAGAGCCTGGGCGCCTGGGACCACATCCTCGGGATGCGCTCGACGCCCTATAGGCGACTGGCCGTGTGGGATGAAACCCGCTATCCACTGCAGAACCTGGTGCCCCGAAAACTGGCTGAGGTCCAATTCGACGCCACCGAGCTGGGCGCCCACCACCTGGGACACATCGTCGAAAACTCAGTAACCCAACAGGCGCTCTGGCAAACCGCCGAGGCCTGCCCCCAGATATCCCTGTTCCACGGTCAGGGTGTCGCCTCACTGGCGCAGTCCGGTGATACAGCCACGGTCACCCTGGATGACGACCGCGAGCTGCTAGCAAGCCTTGTAGTCGGTTGCGATGGCGCCCAATCCCGGATCAGGGACCTGGCCGGCATCGGCGTAACCCGTAACCAGTATGACCAGCAGGCAATGGTTATCTCGGTACGCTATCAGGGGCCGGTTGAAGACATTACCTGGCAGGGCTTTCACCCCTCGGGGCCCCGAGCCTTCCTGCCATTGCACAGTGCCGGTCCGGAACATCCGGGTGAAAGCTGGGGCTCCCTGGTCTGGTACGATTCGCCCGATGAACTGGCACGCCTGAAAGCCCTGGACGACAGCACCCTGATGAGCGAAATCCAGTCGTCGTTTCCCGCGAGTTTGCCCTTGCTGACCCACATCGACATCAAAGCCTCGTTCCCCATCGCCCGCCAGCACGCCAAACAATATCACTCTGGACGAGTTGTCCTGGCCGGTGATTCTGCCCATACCATCAACCCGCTGGCCGGCCAGGGGGTGAACCTGGGATTCCAGGATGCGCAAGCCCTCCAGTCAGCCCTCAAAGAGGCCAAGCGCGCCGGCGATGATCTGGCAAATCCGAAGTGGCTGAACCTCTACGAACAACAGCGCCGGCCGGCGAACCGCAGAATGATGCTGACCATGGATCTGTTCTACCATCTGTTCAGCAACCGGATTCCACCCGTCCACCTGCTACGCAACCTCGGCCTCGGCGCCGCCCGCGCCCTACCCTTCGCCCGCAACCGGGTTGCCCGCTACGCCATGGGCATCGACGAGAAACTGCCGGCCGTGGTGCGGCAGATAGCCTCCCGGATTCCGGGCCTGAATCAGCTTTAGAGCCAAACAACAATCCCAAGGACAAGTGCAAAGGAGCCACCATGTCAGAGACGATTTTCACCAAGATCATCAACCGGGAAATTCCCGCGGACATCCTCTACGAAGACGACATCGCCCTCGCTTTCAGCGACATAAACCCCCAGGCGCCGGTTCATTTCCTGGTCATCCCGAAAAAGGCCATCGCCACCATTAACGACATCACCGAGGAAGATCGGGAACTGGTGGGGCATCTGTATCTGGTGGCTGCGAAAATTGCCAAGGAGAAGGGCTTTGCCGACGACGGCTATCGAGTCGTCATGAACTGCGGGGAAAATTCAGGGCAGACGGTGTTCCACATTCATCTGCATGTTCTTGCCGGGAAGCCGCTGGGCTGGCCGCCGTATACCGAAAAAATGAAGCATGCCTGATTGCTTTAGGCTTGGGTGCCGGCAAGCGGTCCGGTAATGCTGTTTGGGACACGCTCAAGGCATCCATGCGCGCTTAGCTTTCGCCATCCCTGGCGAAAGATAGTCCCAAACAGCATTGCCGGCCCACTTGCTCAAACCTGGGAGCTATCGCTCGTAGGCGCCCAATTATCTGTTTTGTTAAGGGACCAGGCTGACTCCCAGCTCTGATCGGACGGCGTGTGGTGCGGCTTTCCGGGACTGTCTTTCGCCATGGATGGCGAAAGCCAAGCGACCATGGACGGCTCGAGCGTGTCTCGGAAAGCCGCACCACGCGGCGGCCCTCCTCCCAGGCCAAAAAATCAGCGGCCGACGACTTTCTCAGCCTCTTCAACCGGCGTATGACGAACGTCCTCGCCTTTGACCATGAAAATCACGTTCTCAGCAATGTTACATGCGTGGTCACCCACCCGCTCCAGGGCACGGAGCACCCACATCACCGACATGCACCGTGAAATGTTACGGGTATCTTCCATCATGAACGTCAGCAGGGTCCGAGCAGCTGCCTGATATTCCTCATCGACGCGCTTGTCTTCCTTCATGATCCGCAACGCCTGCTCGGAATCCAGCCGGGCAAAGGCATCCAGGGCATCGTGAAGCATGCTGAGCACGTGGGTGCCAATGTGGCGTACTTCCACATAGCCCCGCGGGGCCTGGCCCTCTTCCTGCAGCTTGATGGCCAGCTTGGCGATTTTCTTGGCCTCGTCGCCAACCCGTTCAAGGTCGGCCACCATCTTGATGACTGAGATCACCAGACGCAGATCCCGGGCCGTCGGCTGGCGACGGGCAATGATCAGGGTGGCCTCCTCGTCGATTTCCACTTCCATCCGGTCAACTTTCTTGTCGTTGGCACGGATTTCGTCGGCCAGATGACCATCGCCATCCACCAGGGCGAGGATGGCATTATCGACCTGGGCCTCAACCATGCCGCCCATTTTGAGGAACTCGGTCTTGAGCTCCATCAGTTCGTCATTGAACTTGTGGGAGATGTGATCCCCGTAAACGTCGTCCTTCTTTGTAGGCATACTGTTCTTCTCCAAAATTCCTCAGGTCCGGAATCAGCCAAAACGGCCGGTGATGTAGGACTCGGTCAGTTCATGTTCCGGCGAGGTGAATACCTTGTTGGTCTCGTTCACTTCAACCAGGTGTCCCAGGTGGAAGTAGGCCGTACGGTGAGATACCCGGGCCGCCTGCTGCATCGAGTGGGTCACGATAACGATCGTGTAGCTTTCGGACAGTTCGGCAATCAGCTCTTCCACTTTCGCGGTCGCAATAGGGTCCAGGGCCGAGCAGGGCTCATCCATCAGCACCACTTCCGGGCTCACGGCAATGGCACGGGCAATACACAGACGCTGTTGCTGGCCGCCGGACATGCCGGTTGCGTTGGCGTCCAGGCGATCCTTTACCTCTTCCCAGAGGCCGGCCTTGCGCAGACTGTTTTCCACTATCTCGTCCAGATCCGACTTGCGGTTGGCCAGCCCGTGAATCCGGGGGCCGTAAGCCACGTTGTCGTAGATGGACTTGGGAAAAGGGTTCGGCTTCTGGAATACCATACCGACCCTGGCCCGCAGTTCGACCACATCCCGCTTGGGGTCGTAAATGTCGTGGTCGTCCAGTTGCAGGGAACCCTTCACACGACAGATATCGATGCTGTCGTTCATGCGATTCAGGCAGCGCAGGAAGGTGGATTTGCCGCAACCGGATGGGCCGATGAAGGCAATGACTTCGTTACGGCCAATATCAAGGCTGATCTTCTTGATCGCGGGGGCATCCCCGTAGAATACCTCGACATCCCGAAGCTTGAACTTGGGGTCGTCCGAGTAAGGCTTACCGACGGTCTTGCCTTCCTCGATGATGGTTTCAGCGGGCTTCGATTCCTGAACTGGCACGGCAACCTCGTCCGGTTGGGTAACTTCACTGGTAATGGTTGTATTCACACTATTCATCTTGATTCTCCTTACCACCGGCGCTCGAGACGTTTGCGCATCCAGATGGCCAATGCGTTCATACTGATCAGGAAGGCCAGCAGCACCATGATGGCTGCCGACGCTCGCTCAATAAAGGCCAGCTCCGGGCTGCCCGCCCACAGGAACACCTGCACAGGCAGCACCGTCGCCGAATCGAAGAACCCGTCGGGTACGTCCACAATGAACGCCACCATACCGATCAGCAGCAGCGGTGCGGTTTCACCCAGTGCCTGGGCCATACCGATGATGGAACCGGTGAGCATACCCGGCATGGCCAGCGGCAGCACATGGTGCAGAACTACCTGCATCTTGGATGCACCGATACCTTCAGCGGCCTCCCGGATCGAGGGTGGTACGCTTTTGATCGCGGCCCGGCTGGAAATGATGATGGTCGGCAGAGTCATCAACGTCAGCACCAGACCACCAACCACCGGAACCGAACGTGGCATCCCGAACAGGTTGATAAACACCGCGAGGCCAAGCAGACCAAAGATGATGGAAGGAACCGCCGCCAGGTTGTTGATATTCACCTCGATAAAATCGGTGAATTTGTTCTGGGGCGCGAATTCTTCCAGGTAGATCGCCGCGGCCACACCAATCGGGAACGAGAGGATCAGGGTAACGAACATGGTCAGCAGCGAACCGACAATGGCGCCAAGAATACCTGCCTTGGACGGATCACGGGAATCGCCGCCACTGAAGAACACATCATTGAACGATGTCTCGATAACGTCCCGCTCCAGAAGCTCATCGACCCAGGTTTTTTGCTGGTCGTTCAGCTTGATCGAGTAGGCATCATCCCCTGCATGCTTGACGTAGACATCCACATCCGTGTGCGTGAGAAAGGTCATGGTCTGGGTGGTGCCCAACCAATCGGGGTTTGCCTTCAGGGCATCCCGTAGCGTCACCGAGGCGTACGGGTTGATCAGCTCGCGAACCTGATTCCGGTCATCCTCCGTTGCTCCAGGGATCTCCTTGATCAGTGCCTGAACCAGAGGCTCGACAAAATCGGCCATCTTGATCTGACGCTCGTCCGTGGGATCATCCAGATACATCATCTCACCATCCAACTGCACATCCATGGTGATGGTGGTCTTCACGAAGCCGGTATAACCCTTGCCGATGATATCGGTGAACAGGATTAACAGGGCCCCCAGGGCAATGGCGATTGCCATGATGCCGTAGGCGCGGAAACGGCGTTCCTTACGGTAGCGACGCTTGAGCGACTGGCGGACAATCTCCGCCTGTGAACGTTGGTCAGTCATACTGTTCCCGATATTTGCGTACGATTTTCAGTGCAATGACGTTGAGCAACAGGGTTGCCAGGAAGAGCATGGCGCCCAATGCGAAGGCAGCCAGCGTCTTGGCGCTGTCGAATTCCTGGTCACCGGTGAGCAGGGTCACGATCTGCACGGTTACGGTGGTAACCGTTTCCAGCGGGTTGGCCGTCAGGTTAGCAGCCAGACCAGCGGCCATGACCACGATCATGGTTTCACCGATGGCCCGGGAGACCGCCAGCAGAATACCGCCCATGATGCCGGGCAGTGCAGCCGGGAAAATCACCTTTTTCATGGTCTCGGACTGGGTGGCTCCGAGCGCAAGAGAGCCATCACGCATGGCCTGGGGCACGGCATTGATCACGTCATCCGACAGGGAAGACACAAACGGAATGATCATGATGCCCATAACGGCACCAGCGGCCAGGGCACTCTGGCTTGATGCCTCGATACCCATGGATGCGGCCAGATCGCTGATAAACGGAGCGACCGTAAGAGCGGCGAAGAAGCCGTAAACCACGGTGGGAATACCCGCCAGCATTTCCAGCAACGGCTTGACCACACCGCGCACCTTTCTACCCGCGTATTCCGACAGGTAAATGGCCGACAGCAAGCCCACCGGCACAGCCACAACCATGGCAATGGCAGAAATCAGAAGGGTACCTGTAAACAGGGGAATCATCCCGAAGGCGCCCTGAGAAGCCACCTGATCGGCCCTCAGAGCGGTCTGGGGGCTCCAGTGACTACCAAAGATAAATTCGGTGAACGGGACCTTGCCAAAGAAACGAAAAGTCTCGAACGCCACCGAGAAAATGATTCCGACGGTGGTCAATATAGCCAGGGCCGCACAGGCGAAAAATACCCACTTGAGAATGGACTCGACCTGGGAACGGGCATTCAGGCGGGGGCGAATTCTCAACCACCCGAGAAAACCCGCAAGCACGGCAACCGAGATTACAAGACCAGACATCAGGAACCGACTCTGCGTGCGCAGTGCCTGTAAACGCTCGGCGGCCTCAGCTATCGGTGCTTCAACGAAGCCAGGAGGCAAGGCTCCGCTGGCCACATTGCTGATCTTGCTCAACAGCAGGCTCGCCTCACCGTCGGTCGCCGGGATTATACCTTCAGGCAAACCACCAATAACGATCATCTGGATGACTTTGCCCTGGAATGCCGCCCAAAGACCAAGCACGATAAGAGCGGGGATACCGCTCCACAATGCCGCTCGGGCTCCGTAATAAAAAGGCAGGGACTTGAGGTGACGGATCCCACCCAGCGGCATCGCCAACGACCGGGAGCGAGCGTAACCGAGCCAATAGGCCACGATCGCCAGCACCAGAGTCAGTAATAAAAGATTAGCCGGTTGCATGAAAATTCCTGTATTCGACTTCGAATTGGCGCACAGTTTACAGATTCAGCTCTGAACTCGCACCGGATCGTCCAAACGTGCAAAAGGTGCGGGCCTCCAACGAGACCCGCACCTCCATTCTTGACCGGACGACGGTCTTACTTGAGCTCGTCCAGGGTCAGGTTCGGCATGCTTTCTGCCTTGTCCATCAGGTCCATCAAAGCAGCCCGCGGCGGCACGATCAGGCCCACATCTTTCAGGTAGCCGTTCTGGCCCATGGCAGCGTTGCTGGTGAACTCACTGACATACTCCGCAATGCCCGGAACCACACCAACATGAGCTTTCTTCACGTAGAAGAACAGCGAACGGGCCACCGGATACTCATCCGCAGCAATGGCTTCGGCAGTCGGGATCATACCGTTCAGAGTGGCAGCCTGCAGACGGTCTGCGTTTTCTTCCAGGAAGCTGTAACCGAATACACCGTACATGCCGGTGTCGCCAATCAGCTTCTGCACGATCAGGTTGTCGTTTTCACCCGCTTCGATAAAGGCGCCGTCTTCACGAACGCTTTCGCAGATGGAGGCGTGCTCGTCCTTGCTCAGGCTGGCGGCTTCAGGCAGCTCGTCGCAACCAGCGGCGAGAGCCAACTCGTTGAAGGAATCACGGGTGCCGGAAGTCGGGGGCGGACCCATTACACGAATCGGCTTGTTCGGCAGGCTGGAGTCAACATCGCTCCAGTTTTTGTTCGGGTTGGCTACCCACTCGCCGTTAACAGGCACTTTGGAACCGAGGGCCAGGAACAGCTGCTCGAGGGTGATATCGAGGTTCTCAGCTTCTTTAGAGCTGGCGATCACGATGCCGTCAGAACCAATGCGGAATTCGGTGATGTCTGTAACGCCGTTGCTCTGGCAGAGTTCGAACTCGGACGTCTTCATGCGACGTGACGCGTTGGTGATGTCCGGGTGCTGGGTGCCGATGCCCTGGCAGAAAAGCTTGAGACCGCCGCCTGAACCGGTGGATTCCAGCTTGGGTGTGCTGAAGTCGGTCTTGGTGCCGAAACGCTCGGCAACAACTGTGGCGAACGGATAAACAGTTGAGGAACCCACGATGCTGATGGTGTCACGGGCCATGGCTGGTGCAGACATGGCGGCTACGGAGCCGGCCAGTGCTACAGTCGCGAGTGCTTTGTTCAGTTTCATCACGTCATGTCTCCATTTTTTGGTTTGGACGTTTTGTCGGATGTGCTTTACCGATGGGTGCAGACTAATGGCACTCTGTGACAACTTTGTTACAGCTTCTGAAATATAGTCAGGAATGTTCAAATTTGCTTGCAGCGCTGCTTCAGCCCGCTACCATGCGTGTTAAAACAATTCCAGGCTCGCAAGAAGGCAGTACTATGACAGCGTTAGATGATGACAAACCCACGCCCCGTGGCGAACTCACCCTGCAGATTATCCCGCTCCCCTCAGACACCAATGCCAATGGCGATGTCTTTGCCGGCTGGCTGGTAAAACAGATGGATCTCGCCGCGGCGACCATGGCCGGACGGATTTCCCAGGGCCGTAACGCCACCGTGGCCATGGACCGGATGGAGTTCCTGTCACCGTTGCGAGTAGGGTCCCAGGTAGGTTGTTACTGCGAACTCGTCGATATCGGCCGCAGTTCCATGAAAATCAGCGTGGAAGTGTGGACCCTTGACCGCACTGCCAAGAATCCACGTAAGGTCACCGAGGGTCTGTTCGTCTACGTTGCCATTGATGAGCACGGTCGGATCCGCGAGGTGCCGGAGCAGGTTCTCTGACCCTGAGCCGCTCTATTTCCAGCCGTGCAGAAGGCGGGCGTAGTTAAGACGCTCCCAGGTTCGGGCATTGGGGGCGTTCGCCATTGACAGGACGCCCCGGGCTTCCGCCAGCGAGCGGTATCCCATTCCGGAGAGCCGAGCCGTCATTTCCCGGGTAATCCTCGACAGGGCGCCAGTACCCTCCGACAACACGGCCGAGACCACCTGCACAGCGGAAGCGCCCGAAAGAATGGCTTTTGCCGCATCGTCACCACTGTGAACGCCACCCGAAACCGCCATCTCCAGTGTTGTCTGGCCAAACAACATGGCGGCTGCGTGTAACCGCAACGGCAGCTCGGCACTGGTCGACAGCACCACCTCCCGGCTTAACTCCAGCTCATCCAGATCCATATCCGGCTGATAGAACCGGTTGAACAACACCACGCCCCGGGCCCCCGACTCTTCGATACCGGCGACGAACGCAGGCAAGGCCGAGTAGAAAGGCGATAGCTTGACGCTGACCGGAATGCTCACCTGCTCAGCCACTGACCTCACAACCGAGAGTTGTCTCTGTTCCAGTGCCTCCGCTGTTTCCTCCGGATCCGAGGCCAGGTCATAGAGATTCAGTTCGATAGCATGGGCGCCCGCCGCTTCCAGCTCACGTGCATGCCGGGTCCAGCCACCCGCTGAAATACCGTTGAGCGAGGCAATCACCGGCACACCCAGCGAATGTCGCAACAGCTCCAACCGCTGCAGGTAGCTGTCCGATCCCATCTCGAACAACTCGGATTCGGGAAAGAACGATCGGGCTTCGGCGTCCATGTTGATCCGCGAATCAATAAACCGGTGAGCCGCCATTTGCTCCTCCACCAACTGCTCCTCGAAGAGGGAATGCATCACCACGGCACCGGCGCCAGCGTCAACACAGGCCTTCAGCGCGTCCAGGTCATCGGTCAGGGGGCTGGCGCCGACCACAAGGGGGGAGCGAAGCTCCAACCCCAGCCAACGGGTTGCCAATTCAGTCATGACGTTCACCCTTTTCATTGTCAGCGTCAGAAGTTTCATGGGGCTCAAAGTGAATCCCCGCCAGCTGCTTGTAGAGCTCACGCTGTTCAGTGGCCGCCTCCGAAGCCGCAGCCACCAGCTGTTCATAGCGTTGGAGATCCCGCAGCTCCAGCATCCGGAAGCGGGCTTCTTCCTGCATGTAGGCTTTCATGGTGACTTTCTGACGCAGGGAGTCCAATTGCAGGGGCGGCAGCCCCTCGTGAATACGCCGGGGATCAAACCGGTACAGCGGCCAGGCCCAGCTGTCTACCGCCCGCTTCTGCTGTGCGGGCGAGTGCACCAGGTCGTAACCGTGGGCAATGCAGGGGCTGTGGGCGATGATCAGTGCCGGGCCGTCGAAGCTCTCGGCTTCCTGCAGGGCCTTGGTGGTGTGGTTGCTGTGGGATTGCATGGCAATCTGGGCCACGTAGACGTGACCATAACTCATGGCCAGCAGGCCCAGATCCTTCTTCCGGGTGGCCTTGCCGGCAGCGGCGAACTTGGCAATCGCACCCATGGGGGTGGCCTTGGACTGCTGCCCGCCGGTGTTGGAATAGACTTCGGTATCGAGTACCAACAGTTTCACATTCTGACCCGAGGCCAGGGCGTGGTCGAGACCGCCATAACCAATATCGTAGGCCCAGCCGTCGCCCCCTATTACCCAGACACTCTTCGGACAGAGCTCATCGGCCAGACTGTCCAGTTCCCGGGCCTCTGGCGTCTGCTTGTCTGCCAGCCAGTTCCGCAGCTGCTCAATGGCTGTGCGTCTGGCTGCCATTGCCCATTCATCAACGGTGGTGCAGGCGCTGGTCAGCTCCGGGTAGAGTCCGTCAGGTAGTTCTTCCCGGAACCCTTCCAGTAACTGCCAGGCCCGACCGACAAGCTTGTCCAGCCCCAGACGCATGCCCAGGCCCAGTTCCGCCGCGTCCTCAAACAACGAGTTGTTCCAGGTAGGACCACGGCCGTCGGCGTTCACTGTGTAAGGCGTGGTGGGCAGATTGCCACCATAGATCGAGGAACATCCGGTGGCATTGGCAATCAGCAACCGATCGCCCACCAGCTGGGTCAGCAGACGGATGTAGGGTGTTTCACCGCAGCCGGAGCAGGCGCCGGAATATTCGAACAGGGGAATCAGCAGCGGCAGGGATTTGAAGTCCCGGGGGATACGGTCTCTGGGCACAGCCGGCAATTGCCGGAAAAACGCCAGGTTCTCTGCCTCCACCTCACGGTGCGCTTCGATCGGCTGCATATTGATCGCTTTGCGTTTGGGCTGGGTGCGGTCCTTTGCCGGGCAGACCTCGACACACAGCCCACAACCGGTGCAGTCATCCGGCGCCACCTGAATCCGGTAATCCAGGCCCTCCAGTTCAGACGTCTGGGTTTCCGGCACCACCTCGAACGCCTCCGGCGCCCCTTTGACCGACTCGGGCTCAAACACCTTGCTGGTGATCGCGGTGTGCGGGCAAATCATCGCGCAGAAGTTGCACTGCACGCAGAGGTCGGATTCCCAGATCGGGATTTCCAGGGCGATGGTTCGCTTCTCGTACTGGCTGGTTCCCGTTGGCCAGGTACCGTCCGGCGGGAACGCACTGACCGGCAGTTTGTCACCCTGCCCCTCCAGTAACAGGCGAGTGACTTTCTGCACAAAGTCCGGCGCATTCTCGGGCACCCTTGGCGGTCGGGTGCGTGTTGCCGTCACCTTGTCCGGGACCGGCACCTCATGCAGGTTGTCCAGGGCCGAGTCCACCGCTTCCACGTTGCGGCGCACCACCTCCGGCCCACGGCGGCCCCAGGTTTTGCGAATGGATTCCTTGATATGGGCAATGGCCTCTTCCCGGGGCAGGATATCTGCCAGGGCGAAGAAGCAGACCTGCATCACGGTGTTGATCCGCCGCTCCAGACCCGCCTTTTCCGCCACCTCGGCGGCATCAATCACGAACAGCCGAGCCTTGCGCTCGACCAATACCCGCTGGACCTCGACCGAGAGCCGATCCCAGATCTCGTCCTTTGACCAGGGCACATTGAGCAGCACCGTGGCGCCCTCGGCAGCGTGTTCGAGCACATCAAACCGCTCCAGAAACTGGGGCGCGTGAATGGCGACAAACTGGGCCCTGTTGATCTGGTAACTGGAGCGGATCGGCAGCGGCCCAAATCTCAGATGGGAGACAGTGGTAGCGCCGGATTTCTTGGAGTCATAGACAAAATGGCCCTGGGCAAACAGCTCCGTGCCCTCACCCAGGATCTTGATGCTGGCCTTGTTGCTGCTGACAGTGCCATCGGCACCGAGACCGAAGAACAGCGCCCGGCGGGTTTTCGGGGATTCAATATCCAGTTCGCTATCCACCTCCAGGGAAAGGTGGCTGACATCGTCCCGCACGCCGACGGTGAAGCGGGTTTTCGGCGCTGCCGCTTTAAGTTCGTCGAAAATGGCGCAGACCATGGCCGGCGTAAACTCACGGGAAGACAGCCCATATCGGCCGCCAATCACCCGGGGCAGTACCTTCCGATCCCCCCGGCTGTAGGCCTCCATCAGGGCACCGCTGACTTCCAGCAACAAGGGCTCACCCTGGGCTCCCGGTTCCTTGGTGCGATCCAGCACCGCGAGATGTTCGACGGTATCGGGCAAAGCGTCCAGAAAACGCGACGTGGCAAAGGGCCGGAACAGGCGGACCTTGAGAACCCCGACCTTCTCACCCTGCGCCAGCAGCCACTCCACCGTTTCATGGGCGCATTCGGCCCCGGAACCCATCAGGATGACCACTCTGTCGGCCTCAGGGTGCCCAACATAATCAAACAGACGGTATTGCCGACCGGTGATACCGGCGAAACGGTCCATCACGGCTTCAAGCTTCCCCGGGAATGCCTGATAGAAGGGATTGATGGCCTCCCGGGCCTGGAAGAAGGCGTCCGGGTTCTGGGAGGTGCCGCGAACCACTGGCCGGTCCGGTGTCATCCGGCGGCTGCGATGTGCTTCAACTCCGTCGTGCGATACCAGCGCCTGCAAATCCTGGTCACTGAGCGCCGCAATCTTGGAGATTTCATGGGAGGTGCGAAAGCCGTCGAAGAAATGCATCACCGGCACCCGGCTTTCCAGGGTGACGGCGTGGCCGATGGCCGCAAGGTCCTGGGCCTCCTGTACCGACCCCGAAGCCAGCAGGGCAAAGCCGGTACCGCGGGCACTCATTACATCGGAATGGTCGCAGAAGATCGACAAGGCATGGGTGGCAACGCTGCGCGCAGCAATATGCATGCAGAAGGGCGACAGCTCACCGGCAATCTTGTACAGATTGGGCAGCATCAGCAGCAGCCCCTGGGACGCAGTAAAGGTGGTCACCAGTGAACCGGCCTGCAGTGCCCCGTGCATGGCACCCGCGGCACCAGCCTCGGACTGCATTTCGACCACACTTGGCACCTGCCCCCAGAGATTGGGCTTGCCCAGGGCCGCCCAGTCATCGGCATGCTCGCCCATGACCGAAGCAGGGGTAATCGGATAGATGGCAATGGTCTCGCTCAGGCGATAAGCCACCGAAGACACCGCTTCATTGCCATCGAGGGTATGAAACTCCATGGCCACAACTCCTTGTGGTGAGGCCGAAAGACAGTTCTGAGTCTAGTATCGGCCGGGCCAACCGCAAAGGAACGGGATTGATCTGAGACAGATTTGAGGAAGAAACAGGTTCAGGAACTGGCTGATCCTGCCTGAATCAAATCCTGGAACAGGGAATGATAATCGCCGGCCAGGCTGGATGCCCGCCAATCCTCCGGCGGGCAGGCCAGAAGCTGTCCTTCCAGCAGCTGTTCAAGCGTGTCGGCAACCACTTCAGCCTCCATCGCCGCATTTTCCTGATGACTCTCATAGCGACACAGATCCGGCACGTATTCGCGATAGGCCAGGCGATCCGGCGCCAGTGGCACGCAACCTGAAGCCATGGCTTCCAGCATCGACAGCCCCTGGAAATCGTGCAGTGCCGTGGAGATCACAATATCGGCCTGACGCAGCAACTGATCATAGTCTTCACGATTCTCGAAAAACCCCCAGTGTTCGATGCAAGGACCAAACTGTTCCCGGATCCGGTCAAATGCCTTCGGATAGCTGCGAAATCGCTCACCCACCACACTCAACCTGAACGGCATCGAACGCTGGTCCAGCACCTGCAGGAACTTCAGCAGACGGTCAGGCCCCTTGTCATATTCCCAGCGATGGTTCCAGAGCAGATGGGGGCAGGCCCGGTTCATAAGTGGCCGGCGATCAGCAAACAACCGGTCCTCGATCGGCACCGGTATCACCCTCGACTTGTCCCGCAGGGTTTCGATCAGGCCCTCGGGCACTGCGTCGGGCAGCTTCTTGAGGAAAGAGTCGGCGCCAGCCAGAAAACTGTCCCGGTTCCAGCCACTGTTGAACACGACACAATCGGCCGAAAGCGCGCTGTACAGGTTCACCATCTGCGGATCGGCACTGGCGTTCTGGCCACTGGATACCGGGAAGGCGAACTGGTTTTCATGCATGTACAGCAGGCAGGGGGTATTGGCCAGGCGCGGATGTAGCCCCCGCAAGGTTGCCAGGTCCACCATGGAGGTGGCGATGATCAGATCCCAGGATTCCTGCAGGAGCGGCTCATTCAGCCAGCTCAGTGGATTGCCACGGATACGCCAGCGGAAGAATCTTGGCGGCAAAGCAAGAAACTGCCATTCATAACGCGGAAACATGGCGCTCAACTGCTCCCGCCAGCGCCTGTGACTGGCGGCATCGTAGCCAGACAGAAGGAGTATTCTCGGCGTGGTTCCAGAGGTCGTCATACGATGTCTCACTAACCAGCCTGAATCTCAGGCCGAGCCCGGGAGAGTGCCCAAAGCCCGAGCACCGGACCGGGGAACAGCAGGAGAACCACCCAGACATTCAACTGGCCCCAGAGCCCACTGGTCAGCCAGATGGCCGGCAGCGTCAGACCAAACCCGACCGCATTCATCACCGCCAGAGAGGAGCCTACCGACTCCCTCGGCGCCGTTGCCGAGGCCAGCGCCGAGAATTGAGGTGAGTCGGCAACCACAGCAATGCCCCAGACAATGAGCAAAACGATCAGCAAGGCCGGCGATAGTCCGTTCAGCCAGGGGTAAACCAGGCAGAAGGCCCCGGACACCATCAGGGCTCGCCGGGCCACCCATTCACTACCCCGTGTTCGGCTGAGCCGGCCACCACCGACGCAACCTGCCGCACCAATGCCAATGACAGCAAACGACAACCAGGGAATAAGTGCGTCACTCTGCCCCATCCGCTGCAGCTCCCGGCCGATGAGCAGGGGTGTTAATGTCCAGAACGCGTAGAGCTCCCACATATGGCCGAAGTAACCACCGGCCACTGCCCGGAATCTCGGGATGCGCAGAGCCGCCAGCCCCTGGCTGAGGGGCAATCGCCCGCTGCTTCTAGGCAGGTGCGGGCCGTCACCCAGCAGAAACACCAGCAGCCCTCCGGCCACGGCAAGACAGGACGCCGCCATCAGCGGCCACTCCCAGGGCATGCCCAGGGTTGCTCCGCGCATCAGGTGGGGCAGCGCCGTTCCCAGTGTCAGCATGCCCACCAGCCAGGCCAGGGCAGCCCCGGCATACTTTGGCGTCCAGGCAATGACCATTTTCATGCCCAGGGGATAGATCCCGGCCAGACACAGCCCGGTGGCAAAGCGCAGGAGGAAATCGAGCGGCGGCGCACCGGCAGCGAAAATAAATCCACCGTTAACCAGAGCCCCCAACAGGCTCGACAGCGCAAAGATCCGACTCGCGCCAAAGCGGTCGGCCAGGCCGGTCACCGCAATGGTCAGGGTGCCTGCGATAAACCCGGCCTGCACCGCCAATGTCAGCCGCCCGAGATCACTTTCGGTCAGGCCAAGCTCGCCGGCCAGCGACAACCAGACACCGTTGATACTGAACCAGAGCGAAGTGCCGAAAAGCTGGGCCAGAACGATCACAGGGAGGGGGTAACGTCGTAGCAGGTCGATCATTGTTTCACCAGTCGGTCCAGTCGCAGGCGCTCCCGGTCGTCGAACAGTCTTCGCCCGCCCCAGGAAACTGCCATCAGGGCACCGAATCCGGTGCCGACGGTGATGATCAGCATCACCAGAATCTGGTATTTCACCGCCACTGCCGGCGGGCTGCCTGCGAGAATCTGGCCGGTCATCATACCGGGCAGGCTGACGATGCCGGCAGCGGCCATGGCGTTGATGGATGGCATCATACCACTGCGCATGGCGTCCCTCCGGATATCCTCCAGCGCCTGCTTCCAGGTCTGGCCCAGCATCAGGCGGTTCTCGATGACGGCCCGCTGCCGCCAGACCGATTCGTTCAAACGATCCAGCGCCAGGCTGACGCCTGTCATGGTGTTTCCGAGCATCATGCCCAGAAGGGGAATGGCATACTGTGGGGTGTACCAGGGGTCTGGGCCGATCACTACCGAGAGCGCCAGTACCGTCACCGAGAAGGACGATACGAACATCGATCCGGTGCCGATACCGAACGCCCACCAGCCCTGGAGTCTTCGGCCCTGACGTGCCACAACCTCCCGGCCGGCAACCAGAAGCATGACCAGGGCCATCAGGGCGATCCAGTAGAACCCGGACGACGCAAACAGTGCCTCCAGAACCAGCCCGATCAGCGCCAGCTGAATCACCGTTCGAAGTGCAGCGATCAACAGGTTTCGGGTAATGCCCAGCCGGGCCAGATACCCCGTCCCAGCCAGGGCGAGCACCAGCAGCGCCGCCAGCCCCAACTTCCACCAGGCCAGATCAATCACTTCCATCTGCGCGCTCCAGACTGGTGCCAAGAATCCGGTAATGGGCATCGGCCACCCGATGAATCTGGCCAACATCATGGGCGACCCAGAGCACTGCGATCTGCCGCCTCCGGATTTCCTCAAGCAACCAGGTTTCAATCGCTTCTGTGCTGTCGTTGTCGAGGTTGGCGGTGGGTTCGTCCAGTAAGAGAACCTCAGGCTCAAGCAGCAGGGCCCGCCAGAGCGCCAGCCGCTGCCGCTCACCGGAAGACAACCGGCTTACCGACCACTCCAGCACCTCGGACGGGAAGCCCAGCGCTGACGGCAAATCTGCCTTCACATGATCCGGGAAGTGACCTCCAACCTCATCAAACCACCACTGGCTGTCTGCCGGCACCATCACCACCCGGCTTCGCCATTGGTGGGCGGGCAAATCCTCCTGGCAGGTATCAGCCACAGACACGGTGCCCCCATGGGGCTCCAGGTCCGCCACGGCTCTCAGCAGCCGACTCTTGCCACTGCCTGACGGACCGGACAGACAGACAACCTGTCCACCAGGTACCGTCAAAGACACGTTACTGAGAGTGCCAACACAGAGATTTTTCAGGACCAAATCTGTCAAGATAGCCTCATCAGGGCTCGCCAATGTTCATAACGGATATACCATTGCACAGTGTCCTGCCAACAACCAGCCACACAGGCCAGGGATGTATGAAGCTTCGATCTCTTGTTACGTTCACACTGGCAGTTGCACTGATTGCCCCGCCGTTGGCAGCAGAGGTCAGTCTGGCACCGTTTGCCGGTTTTCGCATGAGCAGTTCGGTGGATATCGAGACCGCTGGCGCCAGCACCTCAGACCAGATCGACTTCCGGGATTCTGCCAGCCAGGGACTGGTGTTCAATTTTGATCTGGCGGAGCCCGGCAAACAGGGAGAGATTTATTTCGGCCGGCAAAGCACCTCGGCCCGACTGGACAATGGTCTGTTTGCACCGGGCCAGGATTCCATCGACCTGACCATTTACCAGCTACAGTTCGGCGGGCTGTATTTCCCGGGTGGCCAGAATCATGGCGGGTTTGTCTCTGGCGTGTTCGGCCTTACCCGCCTAGAGCCGGACGATTCACGGTATGAAACCCACCACCGGGCCGCCCTGT
The DNA here is from genome assembly GCF_900112835.1 of Marinobacter sp. DSM 26671. Lineage (NCBI taxonomy): Bacteria > Pseudomonadati > Pseudomonadota > Gammaproteobacteria > Pseudomonadales > Marinobacteraceae > Marinobacter > Marinobacter sp. DSM 26671. Next base: position 308,548 of record NZ_FONF01000003.1, read on the forward strand.
CCATTGGCGGCGGGTACCAGTTTTTCCTGACTGAACAACTGCGCCTGAGGCTGGATCTGCGCGGTGTTTACACAGCCCTGAACTCGGGCGGTTCCGCGTTTTGCTCCGGCGGCTGCGAACTCAGATTCGACAGCAGCGGCTACCTGCAGGTGGAAGCCGCCGCAGGGCTGGCCATTCGGTTCTGAGGCCCGGTCAGGCCGTCAATGGCCGCCGCTGGGGCAACAAAACCGACAGCAACGCGGCCATGGCCACCAGACCCGACGATATCCACAAGCAGGCCTCCAGCCCCCAGGCCTGGTAGACCCACCCTGACAGAATGGTTCCCAGCAGCCGGCCGGCGGCATTGGACATGTAATAGAACCCCACATCCAGCGACACGCCATCACCACGGGCATAGCTGACAATCAAATAACTGTGCAAAGAGGAGTTGACGGCAAACAGCACGCCAAACAACAGCAGGCCACCAACAATCACGAACTGGGGTGACCAACCCGCTGCCAGGCCGATGGCAATCGCTGCCGGAATCAGCGCCAGCGCTGCTGCCCAGAGCACAGCAGGCTGTTTGCCTTCCATGTTGCCGGTGATGCGCGGGGCAATGGTCTGGATAAAGCCATAGCCGATAATCCAGCTCGCCATAAAGCCGCCTACTTTCCAGAAATCCCAGCCAAAGACCGTGTGCAGGTATACTGGCAAGGCCACCACAAACCAGACATCCCGGGCGCCGAACAGAAACATCCGGGCTGCGGACAAAACGTTGATGGCCCGGCTTTTGGAGAGGATCTCGCTGAACTTCGGTTTGGCTTTGCTCTTGCCCAGATCCTGTCCCAGCAGGAACAGGCTGGACAGCCAGACCAGTCCCAAAGCCACCGCCATGATAATCACGGCACCCTTGAAGCCGGCCGCCATCAGCAGGAGCCCACCGAGGAAAAAGCCCACACCTTTGAGGGTATTCTTGGAGCCCGTCAGAATGGCCACCCACTTGTACAGGGTGCCCTGCTGCTCATCCGGCACCAGCAGCTTGATGCCGCTCTTGGCGGACATCTTGTTCAGATCCTTGGCAATGCCTGAGAGCGCCTGCGCCGCCATTACCCAGGGCACGGTCAGCATCGCCGCCGGTACCGCCAGCATGGCCAGCGCCACAATCTGCAGGAACAACCCGATGTTCATGGTGCGGTTCAGCCCCATGCGGGCGCCCAGGTAACCACCCACCAGATTGGTGACCACCCCGAAGAACTCGTAAAAGACGAACAGCAGGGCGATTTCCAGGGGCGAGTAGCCCAACTGGTGAAAATGCAGCACTACCAGCATCCGCAGGGCGCCATCGGTAAGGGTGAAAGCCCAGTAGTTGCCGGTGATTACCAGGTAGTGTCGGATGGCAGCCGTCATATCAGGCCAGACCCACCCTGCGCGCCAGTTCCGCGGTGCGGTTGGCGTAGCCCCATTCGTTGTCGTACCAGGCGTAGATTTTCACCTGGGTGCCATTCACCACCATGGTGGACAGGGCATCGACGATGGAGGAACGCGGGTCGGTCTTGTAATCGATCGACACCAGCGGTCGCTCTTCGTAACCCAGGATGCCTTTGAGCTCGCCTTCCGCGGCTTCTTTCAAGAGCTGGTTTACTGTATCCCTGTCCGTGGCCGTTTCAACTTCAAACACGCAATCGGTGAGCGACGCATTGGTCAGCGGAACGCGCACGGCATGGCCATCCAGACGCCCTTTCAGCTCGGGGAATATTTCGATAATCGCCGTTGCCGAACCGGTGCTGGTAGGAATCAGTGAACTCCCGCAGGCCCGCGCCCGGCGCAGGTCCTTGTGGGGCGCATCAATAATGGTCTGGGTGTTGGTCAGGCTGTGAATGGTGGTGATAGAGCCGTGCTTGATGCCCAGCTTCTCGTGAATCACCTTTACCACCGGTGCCAGGCAGTTGGTGGTGCAGGAAGCAGCGGTCACAATGCGGTCGCTGGCCGGCTCGAAAATATCGTCGTTCACACCAACCACAATGTTCTTGGCGCCCGCCTCCTTCACCGGTGCGGTGACCACGACGCGTTTCACGCCCTGATCCAGATACGCCTGCAGGGCACTGACCTTCTTGTTGACGCCACTGGCCTCGATCACCAGATCGCAGCCGGACCAGTCAGTTTCGCCAATGGTGCGGTTATGGGTCACGCGGATGCGCTTCCCTTCGATCTCGATCTCCGTTCCATCGGCTGTTGCGTCATGGCTCCAACGACCATGGATGCTGTCAAAGTTGAGCAGATGCGCCAGCGTAGCTGCGTCGGCACCCGGATCGTTGATGGCTACAAACTCCATGTCTGGCCAGCCCCAGGCGGCCCGCAAGGCCAGACGACCGATACGGCCGAATCCATTAATGCCTACTTTGATCTTGCTCATGTTGTGCTCCTGATAAACCTGTTCCGTACATTAGACCCTGCGGACATTACAGACATTGGACAGATGGGCGGTCTGCCATGGCCTGCAATCGCGCAAGCGGGTTCTCTATCAATCGGCCGTTATGGCTGGCGGTTTCATCCAGCACCCGGGCCAGCCACTGCGGAATGCCCGGGTTCAGGGAATAGTAGATCCACTGGCCCCGACGCTCCGTGGCCAGCAGGCCGGCATCCCGCAACGTGGCCAGATGCCGGCTGACTTTCGGCTGGGGCGCTTCAAAGGCTTCGGTAAGCTCGCAGACACAGAGTTGCCCCTGGCTGCGGATCATTAACAGCGCCGCAAGGCGGAAATCGTCGGCCAGCGCCTTGAACACCGTGACCGGGTCATAGCTGGCGGGTTTCGCTCCAGTTTCTTTCTGATGAATGAGTGCGAACAGGGCGACTCGCTCTTTGATCTCCTTAAGCCTGAGGGCGAAAGTGGAATGGCGGTTTGCTGGTACCGGATCGGCAAAATCCCAGGCAATCTGCTGGGCCGGCTGGCAGACCGCACCGCACTCGCTGGAAGCTTTCTCGCAGAGGGTAATCACGTAATCCCAATACTGTTCCTGCAAATCTGCCAACCGCTTGCTAGAAAGCCCTTCCGTCGATACGCCGGCTTCCTCAAGAACCTGCAATGCCATCGGGTGGGGCTCGGTTGGCTCGGTACCGGCGCTGGCCACTTCAAACCGGTCCCCGGCTATGTCCCGCAGCAAGGCTTCTGCCATAAGAGAACGGGCACTGTTGGCGGTACAGACAAACAAAACGCGGCGCTTCATATCTGCTTCCCCATATATTCGGCTTTATGGATATCCAATTTTGTGCATAATAGATTCAGTCTCCCTACGAGTAAAGGAATCATCAAATACGATGAGCACCAACACAGAAATAACCCGGGCTGAAGACGCCGACGGCGGCATGGATTTGTTCGGCAAGTTCCTGTCGGTATGGGTAGCCCTGGCCATCATCGCCGGCGTGGCGCTCGGTCAGCTCGCACCAGTGGTACCCGAGACCCTGTCCCGTTTCGAATACGCGCAGGTCTCCATCCCCATCGCCATTCTGATCTGGGCGATGATTTTCCCGATGATGGCGCAGATTGATTTCAGTGCGGTGGTCGGTGTACGGAAAGAACCGAAAGGCCTGGCGATCACTACCATCGTCAACTGGCTGATCAAGCCCTTCACCATGTTTGCCATTGCCTGGTTCTTTCTGATGGTGGTGTTCGAGCCATGGATCGCGCCGGGACTGGCCAGCGAGTACCTGGCCGGGGCGATCCTGTTGGGTGCGGCGCCCTGCACCGCCATGGTGTTCGTGTGGAGCTTCCTGACCAAAGGCGATGCCGCCTACACTCTGGTGCAGGTATCGCTTAACGACATCATCATGCTGTTTGCCTTCGCGCCTATTGTTGTTTTCCTGCTGGGCATTTCCGACATCCAGGTGCCCTGGGATACCGTGCTGCTGTCCGTCGTCCTGTACATCGTGATTCCGCTAACAGCCGGCTACCTGACCCGTCGCGCCCTGATTTCGCGCCACGGTCAGCAATGGTATGACGACGTTTTCATGAAGCGCCTCAGCCCAGTCACCCCGGCGGCGCTGATCGTCACCCTTGTGCTGCTGTTCGCCTTCCAGGGCGAAGTGATCCTGAATAATCCCCTGCACATCGTGCTGATCGCCGTGCCATTGATCGTTCAGACCTTCCTGATTTTCTTCCTGGCCTACGGTTGGGCGAGGCTATGGAAAGTCCGCCATTGCATCGCTGCGCCAGGCGCCATGATTGGTGCCAGCAACTTCTTCGAACTGGCCGTGGCTGCGGCCATCGCATTGTTCGGCCTGCAATCCGGCGCAGCGCTGGCAACCGTCGTCGGGGTTCTGGTGGAGGTACCTCTGATGCTGGTGCTCGTTCGCATCGCCAACAAGACCCGGGATCGGTTCCCGGCATAAATCGCGGCGGCCAGCGCCGGGCTTTTGGTCACGGCGCTGACCTCACTCGCATTACCTGTTCAGCTCACCGTCACCCTGCTAATATCGCGGCCACATTTCTGACGCACTGACTCTGACGGAATCCACGCAATGGACGTTTTCCAGGCCCTTTTCCTTGGCCTTCTCCAGGGACTGACCGAATTCCTGCCCATCTCCAGCTCCGCTCACCTGATCCTCACCCCGGCGCTGTTCGGCTGGACCGATCAGGGCGTAGGCTTCGACCTGTCGGTGCACGTCGGGACCTTACTGGCGGTTGTGCTCTATTTCCGAAGGGATGTTTTTGGTATTGCCCGGGACGGTCTGATTTCCGTCAGCCGCCGCAAAATCGTTGGCCAGGGCGCCCTGGCCTGGTACCTCGTCATCGGCACCATCCCTGCGGGCCTGGCCGGCCTGGCGTTGCTGGATATGATCGACAATGAACTCCGGGCGGTGGAAGTCATCGTCTTCACCACCCTGTTCTTCGGCCTGCTCCTCGGCCTTGCAGACTGGCTGCCCAAACGTCAGCGCACCCTCGACAAACTGAACTGGAAAGACGCCGTCCTGGTAGGCATTGCCCAGGCCATGGCCCTCGTCCCCGGCACCTCCCGTTCCGGCGTAACCATCACCGCCGGCCTGTTCCTGGGCATGACCCGCGAAACCGCCTCCAGGTTCTCATTCCTGTTGGCAATTCCCATCATCGTGCTGGCATCGGCGGTGAAACTGCTGGAAGTAGCAACTTCGGATGTGATCGTCGACTGGAGTGGTTTTCTGATTGGCGGGGTGACTTCGTTCCTTATGGCCATTACCGCGATCCACTTCTTCCTGAAGTGGCTCAACAAGGTAGGCATGTGGCCGTATGTTATCTATCGGATTGTTCTGGCGGGTGTGATTTACGCAGTTCTGATGTAGGCCTGCTTACAATTAGCAGGCCTCTAGAGGCGCATACGCCAGAACCAGCCACTTGGCGCCCTCATCAAAATTCACCTGCACCCGAGTATGGTGCCCGGTGCCCTCCGAATTCATCACGATACCCTCGCCAAACTTGGGATGGCGCACCCGCTGCCCCAGGCTAAACCCGGATTGCTGTGCTGAATCCTGACTGAACATGCTTTGGTTGGGGCGTTCGACCATGGCCGGACGGGTGACGGTATTGCGCAGCCGCACTTCCTGCAGACAGTCGCCCGGAATCTCCCGCACAAACCGGGACAACGCGTTGAACTTTTCCTGACCGTACAAACGCCGGGATTCGGCGTAAGTGAGTACCAGCTTCTTCATGGCCCGGGTTATGCCCACGTAGGCCAATCGGCGCTCCTCCTCCATGCGACCCGGCTCTTCCAGGGACATGCCGTGGGGAAACAGCCCCTCTTCCACGCCGGCCAGGAACACCAGGGGAAACTCCAGGCCCTTGGCAGAGTGCAGGGTCATCAGCTGAACGCTGTCTTCATGATCCCCGGCCTGGGACTCACCCGCATCCAGAGCCGCCTGGGCAATGAATTCCGACAGCGCGTCGACGCCATCCTCCACTTCGTAATCAGACAGGGCATTCACCAGTTCCTCGAGGTTTTCCACCCGGGCCTGGCCTTTCTCGCCTTTTTCGCTGGCGTGATAATCCTTCAAGCCGCTGTTTTCGATGGTCTGCTTCATCAGGCCATGCAATGACGCATCGCCGACCATTTCGGAGAGGCCTTCGATGATGGCAATGAAAGACTGCAGGCCGGTTTTGGCCCGGCCTTTCACCTGCCCGGCGTCCAGCAGCCGCTCGGCGGATTCCCACAAGGAGATGCTTTGCTCGGTGGCGTATTCCCGAAGCTCCGCGAGGCTCTTTGCGCCAATGCCGCGGGGCGGCACATTCACCACTCGCTCAAATGCCGCATCGTCGCGACGATACTGGACCAGCCTCAGGTACGCCAGGGCGTTTCGGATTTCCTGGCGGTCATAGAAACGCAGACCTCCATAGACCCGATATGGGATCCCCTGGCGCATCAGCGATTCTTCCAGCACCCGGGACTGGGCGTTGGAGCGATAGAGAATCGCGGATTCACTGCGCAGATTGCCGTCCTGCACCCAGGCGGAAATGCTGTCGGCAATGTAGTTGGCTTCGTCCTGTTCGTTGAACGCCGCGTAAAGGCTGATCGGTTCGCCTTCCGGACCGTCGGTCCAGAGCTCCTTGCCCAGCCGGCCCTGGTTGTTGGCGATCACCGCGTTGGCCGCCTTCAGGATCATCTGGGTGGAGCGGTAATTCTGCTCCAGACGCACCAACCGGGCATTGGGGAAATCCCGCTGGTACTGCTGGATGTTTTCGACCTTGGCGCCCCGCCAGCCGTAGATAGACTGATCGTCGTCCCCCACCACCGTCATTGGCACGCGATTGCTGGCCAGCACCTGCAGCCAGGCGTATTGAATGGTGTTGGTGTCCTGAAACTCGTCCACCAGGATATGCTGGAACCGGCTCTGGTAATGGGCCAGCAGCTCCGGACGATGCAGCCACAGTTCATGGGATCGCAGCAACAACTCGCCAAAATCCACCAGACCACCCTGCTGGCAGAGTTTTTCGTACTGGCGATAGATCTTCAGCATGATCGACAGGAAATGGTCGCCCGGATTCTCCTGGATATGATCCGCCCGCAGCCCTTCGTCCTTCTGGCTACTGATAAACCACTGGGCCTGCTTCGGCGGCCACTTGCTCTCATCAATCTGGTTTTCCCGCATCACCCGCTTGATCAGCCGCAGCTGGTCGTCACTGTCCAGAACCTGGAAGTTCTCCGGCAAGCCAGCGTCTTTCCAGTGCGAGCGCAACAGACGGTGCGCGATGCCATGAAAGGTGCCAAACCAGAGGCCGCGAGCCGGAATGTCCATCATCTGCTCAATGCGGTAACGCATCTCCTTGGCGGCCTTGTTGGTAAACGTAACCGCCAGGATGCCAGTGGGCGGCACCCGATCCACGGTCATCAACCAGGCGATCCGGTGCACCAGAACACGGGTTTTACCACTTCCTGCACCTGCCAGAACCAAAAGGTGATCGTTCTGAGCGGTAACAGCTTCACGCTGGGCATCGTTCAACGGATCGATGATGTGGGAGACGTCCATAAAGAATCGGTTCGCTACTGGTTAAATAAACAGGTCTGAGAGTATAACAGGAGAAATGCGGGATTTCTTTTGGGCTTGGGTTAGCCCTTTTCTTGAGGGGAAAAGCACGAGGGCGGGGCTCTGTTCAGGACACGCTACGAGCACATCCATGTGCGCTTGGCTGTGGCCATCCCTGGCCACAGACAGTCCTGAACAGAGCCCCGCCCCCGCGCTTATCTCGCTTTGGAGATGGCTTCTCTGTTAAAAACCCCTTGGTACAGTCTGCGCTTCAACAAACTCGAACAGACCTTCCAGGCCGCCTTCACGACCAATACCAGAGGCTTTCATGCCACCAAACGGCGCTTCCGGTGTCGGGCCGGTGCCGGTGTTCCAGCCGCAGTGGCCGAAACGAAGGCCAGCAGCCACGCGCTGGGCGCGTTCGGCATCGTTGGTGAACACGTAGGAGGCGAGACCGAACTCGGTGTCGTTACCGGCTTCGATGACTTCCTCTTCCGTGCGGAACAGGGCCATGGGCACCAGCGGGCCGAAGGTTTCTTCCTGGTAGCAGTACATATCCCGGTTTACGCCGTGCACGACGGTCGGCGGGAAGAACAGGTCGTTACCCAGATCTTCCGGTTTCTTGCCGGCAACCAGGGTAGCGCCTTTTTCAAGGGCGTCCTGTACGTGGCGTTTGACCTTGTCGTAGCCAGCCTGGTTGATCAGGGGGCCAAGATCCACGTCGCCGTTGATGCCGTCACCGACGGTCATCTTGTTAACACGCTCGGCAAGCTTTTCACCGAAGGCATCGGCCACTTTCTCATGCACGAAAATCCGGTTGGCACAAACACAGGTCTGGCCACCACCACGGAATTTGTTGGCGATGAGGTTATCCGCCGCAGCGTCCAGATCGGCGTCGTCGAAGACGATGAACGGTGCGTTGCCGCCCAGCTCGAGGGCCAGTTTCTTGACCTGATCTGCGGTGTCGACAATCAGCTTACGGCCCACTTCGGTGGAACCGGTAAAGCTGAGCATGGGCACGTCGGGGCTCTCACAGAGAACCTTGCCGATCACACTGGCTTTACCCATCACCAGGTTCACCATGCCGTCAGGTATGTCGGTGTGCTTATCCATCAGGCTGAACAAGGCAATCATGGTCAGCGGGGTTTCACTGGCCGGTTTGATCACCGAGGGGCAGCCTGCCGCCAGCGCAGCGGAGAGCTTCTTCGCGATCATGCCAATTGGGAAGTTCCAGGGCGTGATCAGGCCGGTGACGCCAATGGGCCGGTAGTGAACGGTCCAGGTGCAGTCTTTTGGCTTTTCCGGAATGGTATGGGCATCCAGGGCCTGGATGTGCTTGGAGCAGTAATCGAAGAACCCGGCGGCGTAATCCACTTCGCCCTGGGCCTCCTGCAGCGGCTTGCCATGCTCCATGCACAGGATCCGACCGACTTCCTCCTTGTTGGCCTTGAGCGCATCCCGGATGTCTTCCAGCCACTTCCGGCGGGTCTCGATGCTGTAGGGACTGGTCAGTCGCAGTGCCGACTTGCCGGAGGCAACGGCGGCGTTCACTTCGTCTTCCGACATGGATGCGACCTGGGCGATCACCTTACCCGTTGCCGGGTTATAGACATCGAAGGTGTTGCCATGTTCATTGTCAGTCCAGCGACCACCGATATAGCCGGTCAGCTTTTCCAGCAGGGGTGACTCGATCATCTCGGCTCCTCTTCTGTGATTGGCTCCGCCCCGAGTGGGGCGCAGTAAAGGTAATCTGGTTGCGTCAGTGTTTTATGTCTTTCATAGTGGATGTTGTATCCCAACCTGTAAAGTCAAGGGCAGGCTTTTGATCATCGCCTGAGTGTGCCTATACTCGGGGGATCAGCCACCCAGGAGACCGAACAATGAAGGCATTTTTCCATCCCGCACAGGATGAGCATGTTCCACAGACCTACTTTACCCGGGGACAGATGCGCCAGCCCCAGGAAATTCCTGCCCGCACTGGTGAAATGCTGGGCGGACTCAGGGAACTGGGCATCTCTGTGCTGCAGCCAGCAGACCAGGGCGCGGGGCCGATTTCAAAAGTCCACGATCTGGGCTACCTGCGCTTTCTTGAATCTGCGCATCGGCGCTGGAAGCAGATGGATGACTGGGGCGATGAGGTTATTTCGAATATTTTCGTCCGTTCCCCGAATCACCTGACTGGCATTCTCGCAGAGGCGGCCCGCTATCAGGCTGATGGCAGCTGTCCGATTGGCGAACACACTTGGCATGCCGCGTACTGGTCTGCCCAGAGCGCGTTGGGTGCGGCTGATGCACTGATCGCCGGCGACAGAACGTCGTACGCCGTGTGCCGTCCGCCTGGGCACCATGCCCGCCGGGATGCCGCCGGTGGTTTCTGTTACCTCAACAACGCCGCAATTGCTGCCGAGCATATGAAGGCACGGTTCCCGAAAATCGTTATCCTGGATACCGACATGCACCACGGCCAGGGTATCCAGGAGATTTTCTACGATCGCAGCGATGTGCTGTACATCTCCATCCACGGCGATACCACCAACTTCTACCCGGTAGTCAGCGGCTTCGAGAACGAACGTGGTGAAGGGGAAGGTTTTGGCTACAACATCAACATGCCGATGCCCCATGGTTCCTCGGAAGATGACTTCTTCGCGAAACTGGACGACGCCCTTGCAGCGATCAAGCTGTTCCAGCCGGACGCCATAATCCTCGCCCTCGGGTTCGACATCTACAAGAACGATCCCCAGGCCAAGGTATCGGTATCATCGGAAGGTTTCTGCAGGCTCAGCACCCATGTGCGCCAGCTGGGACTGCCTACTCTGGTGGTGCAGGAAGGCGGATATGACCTGGACGCCCTGAGCGAGAACGTCCAGCAGTTCTTCAAAGGCCTGGCCGGCTGATATTTCAGGCCGCGGGCGCGTAAACCTTTACGTTTTCGTGCCCCTCGGCCCTGAGGTGCCCCGCATGCATGCGGCTCATGGTGCCGCGATCGCAATACAGGAGATACTGCCGGTTGGCCGGCAACTCCGGCAGCTGTTGATTCAGCTCGTAGAACGGAATCTGCAGAATTTCGTTGTTAGTCAGTTTCAGCGGTGACTGCTCCCCCTCGGAAGGGTGGCGGACATCAATAATCACGTCATCCACGGAGGGCGTCTGCACCATTTCCACTTCCTCAGGGGTCACGGTCGTTTCCAGCAACCGATTGACCGGCGTTTCTTCCCGGGCCTCGATTGCGCTTGCAAGCACGGAAGCATCCATCCGGGATTCATCTTCCTCTACCCGGTGTAACTTGGCACGAGTGGCCGGCTTCTGGGAAATCACACCACAGTATTCCGGCATGTTGCAGGCGTAGACTTCGGTACCAATCTCCCTGGCGATGCGGATAATGGATTCCTTGTCCATGGACACCAATGGGCGCAGGACCACCTCGTCACTGGCCCGATCCACCACATTGAGGTTGCTCAGGGTCTGGCTGGACACCTGGGCCACGGCATCTCCTGTCACCACCCCCGAGGCGTTGTTCTTGCGGGCAATCTCTGCTGCCGCCATCAGCATCTGACGCTTGAGCACCACGCCCCAGTGACGGTGACTCACCGAACGCATGATTTCAGCGACAACACCCTCGAAGGGCACCGAGATAAACTTGGCACTGTGGGAGGCACCGTAGCGATCCCACAGGTAGTGCACCACCTGGCGCACACCAACCTCGTGAGCCGTGCCTCCGAGGTTGAAAAACAGGAAGTGATTGCGCAAACCCCTTCGCATCATCAAGTAAGCCGCCACCGAAGAATCATAGCCCCCGGAAATCAGGGTCAGCACATTTTCGACACTGCCCAGCGGATAGCCGCCCAACCCCCGGTGCTTGCGATGGGCAATATGGAACTGGTCGTCCTGGACTTCAATCCGCACCTCAACCTGTGGGGATTTCAGATCAACCCCACTGGCACCCGATGCCTGCATAAGCGCGGCACCCACGGTGCGCTCCAGATCAATAGAGCGGAAACTGTGTTCACCGTGACGTCGGGCCCTGACGGCAAAGGTTTTGCCAGCCAACCGGTCCGCAAAGGCCTCAACAGCCTTCTCGGCAACGTCTTCCAGACTGACAAATGGAAACGCTCCGATTTCCTGGATCGTGGAAATGCCCGGTATGCGCAAAAGCAGCTCAAGGGCCGGCCCGGACAACCCACGACCGTCTGGCACCTCCACGTCCACCCTGTCCCAGCTGCCTTCAACCCGAATCTCCGGATCAAGCCGCGCCAGCAGCTTTCGGATGTTCTGGCGCAGATGACGCATCTGCTGGCGACGGACGGGTTTACTCTTGATAGCAACTTCCGGAGCGGGACGAATAAGCAGTTTCATAAATCGGAATTTTGTCGGGTGGCGTATTGTACTGAAAGGCCTTAGTCTACCCTTTTGACTGCGTGCCTCAAAATCGGGCATTTCCGCAACATCCAGGAGTTTCACCGTTAATGCAGGAAACCACCATCAATGCCCTCGTCTCACCAGAGGGCAGCCTTGAAATTCTCTCCAATCATGAGGTCAACCGCCTCAAGGACCGCAGCGAAGGCGGCCTTTACCGGCTGTTCCGCCAATGCGCGCTGGCGGTTCTCAATACGGGCATCGAGACTGACGACTGCAAGGCATTGATGGAATCCCATGCCGACTTTGATGTCCGCCTGGTACCGCAGCCCCGGGGCCTCAAACTGGAACTGATCAATGCGCCCGGCCATGCCTTTGTTGATGGCGAAATGCTGAGGGCGATCCGCGAGCACCTGTTCTCGGTTTTACGAGACATTATCTACTCGCATTCGATCCCTCAGACAGCCGCCGGTTTTCGCCGGGATGATCCAGAAGACCTGACCAATTACGTATTCCACATTCTCCGCAACGCCCGGGTGCTGCAGGCAGGACGACAACCGGACCTGGTGGTCTGCTGGGGTGGCCACTCCATCGGGCATGAAGAATACCAGTACAGCAAGGATGTCGGTCATCAGTTGGGGCTCAGGGCCCTGAGCATCTGCACCGGATGTGGCCCGGGTGCCATGAAAGGGCCCATGAAAGGTGCCACCATTGGCCACGCCAAGCAGCGGGTAAAGAACGGTCGCTACATCGGTATTACAGAACCCGGCATCATTGGCGCCGAAGCCCCAAACCCTATCGTCAATGAACTGGTCATCATGCCGGACATTGAAAAGCGCCTGGAAGCGTTCGTCCGCTGTGGTCACGGCGTGATTGTATTCCCGGGCGGTGTCGGCACCGCCGAGGAAATTCTCTACCTGCTCGGGATCCTGCTGCATCCGGACAATGCGGATCTACCCTTCCCGGTGGTATTTACCGGCCGGCAGGAAAACGCGGAATACTTCGAGATGATCGACAAGTTCATCCGGAACGCCCTCGGGGATGAGGCTGCGAGCAAATACGAGATCATCATCGACGATCCGGTGCGCGTGGCCCAGACCATGAAAAAAGGGATGAAGGAGGTCGAGACGTTCCGGCGCGCCATGCAGGATGCCTATTATTTCAACTGGATGCTGAAGATCGACCCGGTGTTCCAGCTGCCGTTCGAGCCCAATCACGACAACATGCGGGCGCTGGAGCTGCACCGGGACCAGCCTGTGCACCTTATCGCTGCGAATTTGCGCAAGGCCTTCAGTGGCATTGTTGCCGGTAACGTCAAGGAGGGTGGCATACGACAGGTTCAGGAGAAGGGGCCATTCGAAATCGCAGGCGACCCGACTCTGATAAAACCGCTCGAAGCCATGCTCGAGCAGTTTGTGACCCAGAACCGGATGAAACTACCGGGTTCTTCGGCTTACAGACCGAGCTATCGCATCGTCAGCGGAGCGGCCTGAGCCGCTTCGCTGACAGGGTAAGGCTTACTTGCCGCCGTCTGCCGGCAAGCTCGCGAAGTAGGCCGCCAGATTGGCAATGTCGGCGTCACTCAGGGCAGCAGCCTGCCCCTGCATAATCGCGGCCTGGCCGCCAGAGCGTTGCTTGTTCTTGTACGCCTTCAGGGCCGATACCAGGTACTGCTCGTTCTGGCCCGCCAGGTTGGGGTATGTCGGGATCTGCGCGAGACCATTCTGGCCATGGCACGCAGCACAGACAGCCGCCTTGGCCTTGCCGGCTTCGGCATCTGCGGCAGAAACTACTGCAGGCACAGCAGCGCCAAGCGCAAAAATTCCCGCAACAGCGTAGTGTTTCAGATTCATTGTTATTACCCTCTCATCGTCATTTTCCAGATTTTAAGGCCGGTTCGGAGGCCGGGCACTAAACTGACTTGCACTTATAGCACAGAGCGGGGCAACCTCAAATGCGATAGGTCAAGGACATCTTTTCGACGTTAGTCCTCTTTCCTGTTCTGGCTATTAGGGTGAAAGTACGTTCGATTCCGTATCCAAGATTGATTTAATTCTCCGGAGAAAACGCCAATGTCTGTAGAGGCCGAGGAACTTGCATGCCGCGAAGGGCACATGGGTGTTCTGACACTGAACTCCCCGGGCACTCTCAACGCGCTTTCCGAACACATGATCGAGCAGATCCAGGACATCCTGGACCGCTGGGCCAATGATGACCGAATCTGCATCGTGGTCATTCAGGGCGCCGGTGAGAGAGCCTTTTGCGCCGGCGGTGATATCCGCGAACTCTATGATGCAATTCTCGACGGGCAAGAGCCGGAGAAACCGGTACGGTTTTTCAGCCGGGAATACCGGATGGATTACAACATCCATCGCTTCCCAAAGCCCGTGCTGGGTATAGCCCACGGCGTGGTGATGGGCGGCGGTCTTGGTGTGTTCTCAGGCTGCCGGTATCGGCTGGTTACGCCCGATGTCACGCTGGCAATGCCCGAGATCACGATCGGGCTGTTTCCGGATGTGGGTGCCAGCTGGTTTCTGAAACGGCTCCCAGGAAGGTTGGGGCTGTTCATGGGGCTGACTGGCGCCCGTTTGAACGTCAGCGATACGCTGCGGGTTGGTCTCGCCGACATGGCCATCCTGCCGGAGGACCGGGATCGCCTGATTGACCGACTGGCCTCGGAACGCTGGACCGGCCAAACCGCCGCCGATGACAATCGACTGTTCAGGTTACTCAACCAGATCCAGACACCGGATTACCGGACACTGCCACCCAGTCACCTCGCCCGGCACGAACAGCGGATTGCCAGGCTGAGCGCCGGCGATGAACTTCCGGATATCGTTGATCAGCTGCTGGCAGCGGAGGTGGACTGCGACTGGTGGCATGCCTGTATGAACACGCTCAGAAACGGATGTCCGGTCTCTGCATGGCTGGTCTGGACCCAGTTACAGAAAGCGCAGCAAATGTCCCTGAAGGACGCCTTCCGCATGGAACTGGCGATGGTTTCCGAATGCATCCGCCGGCCTGATCTGGCAGAGGGAATCCGGGCTCTGGCTATCGACAAGGACCGCCAGCCAAAATGGAGTTACCCGAGCGTGGCCGATGTGCCGGAAGACGTGGTTGCGGCTCATTTCACCCCGGAGTGGGATGACGAGACGGATCCGATGGGCCTGGAGTAAGCCGGTCGGCGCTAGAACTCGGCGCCCGCCTGCACCAGCAACATTTCCAGATCCCGATTGTTGGTGGCGCGGGCAACGTCCAGTGCCGTTTGGCCGTCGCTCGCCTCGTAATTGACGTCGGCTCCGGCCGCCACCAACCGCTCCGCCGTCAGCAAATCCCCGTTGGCCACGATTTTCATTAGCAGGGATTCGCCCCCCTGACTCACGTTGACGTTGGCACCGGCTGCCACCAATACCTTCACCACCGACAGATGGCCGTTTTCCGCCGCCCGCATCACGGGGGTATACCCGTACTGGTCACTGGTGTTCACATCGGCGCCGGCCGACAACAACAGCTGCACGCGCCGCTTTTCACCATTTCCGGCGGCTGAAACCAGCAGTGCATCCGCCTCGGCCAGGGCCTCGGGGCTCAGGGCAACCGGTTGGTTCGGGGAGGCGCAGGCGGACAGGAAAACAACAAGCGGAAGCAATATGAGCAAAAAACGGAAGGCGCCGGTTCCCTTGGCCATAACAAACAGTCTCTGTAGATCTCGTTAAAGGATACGAGGGCCCATTCTGGGCAGACACCGGCGGAAATTAAATCGAGCGAGTCACAAACCCGGGCCATCCTTCAAAAGATCACGCACCACCTGCCGCAGACGATCTTCCCCTTCTCTCTGGCCCAGGCAAAGTCTATCCGCCTGCAGCGCGGACCAGGGCCGCCCCTGAAGAACACCCTGGCACCAGACCGCAAGCGCCTCATGGCTTTTCAGCCACGCAATGATCCCCGGCACCTGACTCAGCTTCCGCAATACCGGGACAGTAACCTGAAAGCCACGATGCCCATTGGCGAAATTGCGGAGATCCCGCAAATCATCCTTGTCCAGCGTCGGCCCGGTGGGCAGATCGGCGGTTATCCCGGCCAGCAATGTTGGCTCCAGCCCCTGCCAGTTGCCGGGCAAGAGAGTAAGCCAATGATCGGCCAGGCGGTTGCGGATGCGTTCTTCCAGATCGCGACCAGCCTGCGAAAAGCCGGCCACCATCTGCAGTGGGTATTCGCCACTGGATGCTTCCTGCTGCAAGCCAACCCTGACAACATGCAGACTGCAGGTCTGCCAAAACGCGAGCAGGTCAGCGCTGCCACCGAAGCTGGTTCCGAGGTAATCAACATCCTGCTCGGCGGCATACGCCCTGGCAGCCTGCACCATGCTTTGGCCAATGCCCGCGCGTCTGACCTCGTCTGATACTGCAATGCGGACAACCCTCAGACCCCGCAGGACCGCGGCCTCGGGATAGCCGCTGTGGCTGGCCAACGATTGCGGCAGCAGATGGCCCCGTATTCGCCGGGTGCCCAGACTGACCTGTTCTGCCAGCTCAGCCGGAAGGCCACCCTCAAGCGCGCACCAGAGCACACCAACCGTCTGATCGCCAATTCGCGCGCGCCAGCTACGGGCGGCCGGGTCATCCAGCCACTGCCTCAGATCAGCGGGGCTGGTCCGGTAATGGGCATCCACCAGCAACCCAAAGGCACGGGACAGGGCTCCGTCACTTGCCTCTGCCGGCTCCCAGGGTTCGATGACCAGCTCCCCGGCGCTGTATTCAGTTTTCCCGGGCAAGCGACCACCGTCGGCAGCCAGCAGAAAGAGTCGGGTGATCAGGGCTTCCAGCGGATCGTTCAGGGTCCAGCGTACCGGCTCGCTCAACGTTACCGACTGCCACTGGGGCGTTGATTGATCAAGGACCTGCCGAAAACGAATGGCAAAGCCCCGGCCGGCCCCTTCGTAACCATGGACCGTGGTGGCGAACGCCACTCTCGGCCAGCCGAGCAGAACCGATTTCAGCAGCGGCGCCGGAATCGCTGCTGCCTCATCCACCAGGACCACTTCGGCTTCCGGCCGCAAAGTCAGCAATTCACGTACCGGCATAAACCTCAGGCGGCCACCGGCTCGGGAGCTGAGTATCCCTGGGCTGGCTTCGGCCAACTGGTCTCCGAGAGTCTCACAGGCGTGGCGAAAGAGGGTCTCCACATTCTGCTCCGAGGGCGCGGTAACCACGATGTCCTGTCTGCCTTGGCGCAACAATTCGGCTGCAGCCATACCCATCGCCGCAGATTTGCCACGGCCCCGGTCCGCCGTAACTACCAGCGGCCTGCGCCGGCGGCCCAGGCCAAAACGGACGAGGCGCTGAACCAATTGTTCCTGATCCCGGGTGGCGGCGATTCGAAAGCGTTGCTCAGGCAGGGGCGGAACCGGCGGCCGTGATTCCGGACGGTCGGGCGACACCCGGATGACCGCATCATCGTCGGCAAGCAGGTCGGCCATGCGGGCAGCAAACGGATGGTTCGGACCATGCTCCAGACCGGTTCTCGAGTAATCGGGATCCGCAAAGCGGGACCACTCTGCCAGCGGCGGCATCAGCCAGAACAGCAGGCCACCAGCGGTGAGCACACCCGAGAGCGCGGCAAAGGCATCCGGAGGATTGCCGTGCCAGCCATCCCAGACGATAAGCGAGACTTCACACCCGAGCCACTTTCGAGCCCCGGGAGGCGTGACCCGGGTCAGCCGGGTATCGGGGCTATGATCCGCTGGTCCCGTCCAAAGGCCGCTCTGGATTTCCAACCCGGGTAACAGACCGGAAAGCCACCTGAGGTTCTGTTCCCGATCACCCTCAAGCAGAACCAGTCGGCGTTCACCGTTGGCGGTGAGGCTGTCCTGCAGGGCACGCCAGGCGGACGGATCCGCTTTGGCATCGGGTCCGGAATGGCTCATCAGCTAAGGTCGGCACCATGAGACTTGAGGTCGTCCAGGGCGCATTTTTCAAGGGCAGCCCGATGGGTAGCCCGCAGTCGAACCCTGGGGGCACAGCCGGCTTCAAAGGCTTCCTGCCACCGGCCGGCACACAGGCACCAGCTATCGCCCGCTTTCAGGCCTTCGAAGCCGAATTCAGGCCTGGGGGTGCTGAGGTCGTTGCCCTGGGCTTTGGAGAATTCGAGGAATTCGTCGGTTACCACGGCGCAGACGGCGTGCAGGCCAAAATCATCCGGGCCGACGTTGCAGCAGCCATCGCGGTAAAAGCCGGTGATCGGGTCTTTGCCGCAGGTTTCGAGTTTTTCGCCAAGTACGTTTACCGATTCGGACATTTCCATGTTTAAGACCCTTTCGCTCTCATGTTTTGATCGCAATTATGCGGGAGCGGTATCCGCTCTACCAGCAGGCCGTTACAATACCGGCCATGCCGACCGAACCCCAAATTCCTGAGACCACCAACCTTCCGGATTTCCTCACCGATGAGCAGCGGGCGATTATCACCGCGGGCTATGAGCATTCGGTGATTACCGCCGTAGCCGGCAGTGGCAAGACGTCGACGCTGGCCTGGCGAATCCGGTATCTGCTGGAACAGGGCCACGATCCGGACCGGATGCTGGTGTTGATGTTCAACCGCAGCGCCCGGGTGGATTTCGAGCGCAAGCTGCAGGAGGTGTGCGCCCGGAGCGGGCTGGCGCTGCCAGAGATACGGACGTATCACGCCATGGGCTTGAGGTTGTACAAGAGGTTTGTTCGGGAGGGCTATCTGCCGGGGTTTTCGGACAAAATCCTGACCGAGCAGGAGATCAGCTTCCAGGCCTGGCAGTTGACCCGACGGCTGGCGCCGGAGGATCTGGCGGATGAAATCCGGCGCAACAAGAAGGATTTTGTCGAGACGGCGACGGGGTTTATTGATCTGGTAAAAACAACGCTGTCGCCGGCGGAAATCGTGTTTGAGGAACTGGGGTACTCGGACAAGCACAAATACCTCATTGACCTGTTCCACAGCTTTGAACAGTGGCGTAAGAGCCAGGGACGGATCAGCTACGCCGACATGCTGTACGAGCCGGTGATGGCGATTCACCAGAATCCGCCTTTGCAGCGGCTGGTAGGCAACAAGATGGATCTGATTCTGGTAGATGAGTACCAGGACACCAATGAAATCCAGCACCTGCTGCTGCGCTACGTGGCTGGAGACCGGGCCCGGGTGACGGTTGTTGGCGACCCGGACCAGACGATCTACGAGTTCCGGGGCGCAAAGCCCGAGTTCATTCTCAAGCGGTTCAGCGATGAGTTCGAAAGCCCGCTCGAGCAGACGCTCAGCTATACCTTCCGGTACGGCCATCGCGTCGCTTTGCTCGCCAACCATCTGATCTGTCACAACACCGGTCGCAAGGATGTGCTTTGCCATTCCCACGCTTCCACGCCCGGCACGGAGATCACCCTGCATCGGTCGGAAAGCGATGCCGATACCGTGCTGCAGATTCTTCAGGGCCAATCGGAACCGGCTCTGGCAGGCACGGCCATACTGTTCCGGGTCTGGAGTCAGAGTGTCCCTATCGAGCTGAAGTTGCTGGCTCGTCAGATTCCCTACCGGATTGATGCCGGCAAAGGCGCGCTGTTCAGCCGGGAAGTTCAGGCGATCACTGCCCTTCTGATGGTGGTGACCGGGAAACTGGAAAACCTGCCGGACGAGGATCGCCTGGAGCTGGCACGACAGCTGTTGCGCTTTCCTCATGTGGGTCTGAAAGAGCCGGAGCTGGAGCAGTTGGCGCGTTTCCTGGCAGGATTTTCCAGTGGCTGGCACGAACGTCTGCTGGCGATGGACTTCGACGCGCTGGCGCCCATGGCCGCCCGCAAGCTCAGGAAACTCGGCGAAGTGCTTGCCCAACTGCGCAGCTACGGAGGCCCGGTTGCAGGACTGATCAGTGTCTATGCCGAGCACACTGATCTTTACGAGGGCATCCGCAGCCTCGCGCTGACGCATGAGAGTGCCGAGGAACGGATCGATACGATACAAGGATTCCGGCAGTACCTTAAAAGCCTTGATGTCACAGCTGAAGGCGCCCTGGAGCACCTGAAAACCCTCAAGCAGCAGGCAGGTGAAAAACAGCAGGGTGGAGTGCTTCTCTCAACGATTCACCGCACCAAGGGTCTGGAATGGCCGACAGTTATCATTCCCGGACTGCAGGAGAAATACCTGCCGTACAGCCCCCGCCCCCAGGACAATGCCAGAGCATTTCTGGAAAGCGAGCGACGGCTGCTGTATGTGGCCATGACACGCACACGCCAGCGGCTGCACATGATCACCCGACCGGCCAGCAAGCAACCGCACCTGGACGGCGATCTGGGCCCAAGCCGTTTCGTGGAAGAGTGCTGTTTTGAACTTGCCGAGGAATTCGGTCGCTGGCTGGATGATCGATCTCCGGCAGAAACATCAACCATTCGGTTAACTGCCCCCCTGACACCGGTCAGCCAGCGTTACGCCGACCGGGAGAGCGTCACCCTTGAGGGCCAGGCTGCAACATTCGAAAACTCAACGGAACCACTCTGGCATCAAAAACGTCTTGGCCACGCGATCTTTGGTCCCGGCTCGGTGGTCGCCGAAGATGAGAATTCTTTCGAGGTGCATTTCGACAACGGCGAGATGCTTAACTTCAGTAAAAAAAGCGCGCATCTGTATTTTTCCGCTCTGGCCTGAAACGACCTCGGGGTCGTAAAGGTCAACTGTGTACAATTGCGGACGTAACAATCCGTATCATTTTTTTGTTTTTTTTGGCCTACTGGCCTAAATTCCGGGTATACAAGCACTTATCATGAGGAAGTGCGGTACCACAACGACAATGAACAGGAGGTTCTGCATGAACGTCATGCGTCCGATTTCCGCGGCTGTATTGGCCGCTACCCTGGCAACCCCGGCCATGGCCGATCGTCAGGAAACCGTTTACATCAACCCGTTTGCAGGTTTTCAGCTGTTTGACGACAAACGCGATCTGAGCGAAACCGGCACCTTCGGCGTTGGTGTGGAATACCGCTTCCGTCCTCATTGGTCGGTGGAGGCGCTTTACTCACGTGCCGATGCAGACCGCAAATACGTGCCGGGCGAATCGGAATTTGATGAAGTTCGGGTTGACGGTACCTACTACTTTGCAGGGCCGGACGAAGCCTGGAACCCATACGTGTCTCTGGGCGCAGGCCATGCAGACTTTGGTTCGGACAACAGTGGCGTTCGCACTGCGGGCAGCAACCATGACGAAACCCGAGTGAACGTGGGTACCGGCTTCCGTTACAACATCAGCGACGCCGTATCACTGCGCGGTGACCTCCGTGAATTCCACGGCATTGATGAAAGCACCTTCGACACTCAGGTCTCTCTGGGCATTAGTTTCGCGTTTACCCGCACCGTGGCGCAAGCCTCTCCGGCGCCTGCGCGTCCGGCAGATGCAGATGGTGATGGCGTGCCGGATTCACGGGACCAGTGCCCCGGCACCCCGGCTGGCGCAACCGTTGACAGCAATGGCTGCGAGCCGGATTCGGATCGCGACGGCGTGGCCGACAGTCGTGACCAGTGCCCAGACACACCGCGCGGCGCGGAAGTTAACAGCCGTGGTTGTGAACTGGATAGCGATAACGACGGCGTGGTCAATAGCAAAGACCAGTGCCCGGACACCACCGCTGGCGCAGACGTGGATGCATCCGGCTGTGAAGGTGTCGTTGAGACCATCCAGACTTTCACCATCGAAGTGAATTTCCCGACCAACAGCTCTGTGATTGGGAACGCCTACGACAGTGAAATCAGTCGTGTTGCTGATTTCATGAAAGAAAATCCGGAAACCATCGTGGAGATTGCCGGTCACTCTGACAGCCGCGGCGACGCGGACTACAACCAGTTCCTGTCGCAGCGTCGCGCTGAAGCAGTTGCCGGCCGTCTGACCGGGCCTCTGGGTGTTGATCCGGCACGAGTGGAAGCCGTAGGTTATGGTGAGGAGCAGCCGATCGCGTCCAACAACACAGCGGACGGCCGAGCTGCCAACCGCCGGGTTGAAGCGCGCATTCAGGTTCGCCGTTAATTTAAGGTTTTACCTGAGTGGTTTGAAAAGGCGCCTTCGGGCGCCTTTTTTGTTTCTGCAAAAATGCGAGGAACCGATGCTCAGAGCCATGGCACTGATCTTCACGCTCTCTGTTCTGGCAGTGCCGGCGCAGTCCCAGGTTTTTCGCTGCGAAAAAGACGGCAATACGGTGTTCTCGGACCAGCCCTGCGGCGAGAATGCTGAATCGCTTGAGCTACGGGATAACCGCATTGGCGGCAGTTTCAATCAGAACCTCCCGGTGCAGGAGTCCCCTGATCCAGAAGAACAGATCGAAGAGTCAGAACAAGAAAAAGAGGCCGGCACATGCCGTTTTATCAACTCCACCGATTTGCGTCGTTATCTGGTTCGCGAGCAGGTGGTGCGGGGCATGACCCGGGACAACGTGCGCCGTGCTTTCGGCAACCCTCCTGAAACCTACACCAGCCCCCAGGAAGTCTGGATCTACCAGACCCGCTATTATGGCGCGCTCTATGAGCTGACCTATGTGTATTTCAGGGATGGCTGTGTTGAACGGGTTGAGTACCGGAAACCCTGACCGCATCAAGCAGGAGGTTGCGGGGTGTCAGTGAACGGTCGCAGAAATGCCCCAGCCTGACCCTGTACCCCTGTTCTTCCAGAAAAAGCGCGTAATCCAACACCATCCAGAGTTCCAGAGGGCGCCGGAACAGATGCCTGACCAGCTCATGGCGGCGAACCTCGGCCAGCCGTTGCACGCCAAACGCCTGCCAGTGATCAAAGTCCACCGTATCGGGTAATCGCAGCTGTTTTTTTGCCGCCGCCCAACGGCAAAAGGCGGGAAAGCCTTTGTTCAAAAGGCGGGGCGGATTCGAAGGAACCGGCAGATACTCATCACACCCACGAAGTTGCCGCTGCAGACCATCAAATCCCAGGCGCCACTGGCTGACAAGGCGGGTCTGTTCCCTCACCCGGGCCGGTGCCGTCACGGTTTCCTGAACCGCAAGCCGAAGATCGTTCCGGCTCGGCTGCAGCGTCTTTTGGTAATTTGCCGCTCGCTGGGAAAGCGGCCGGTAGTGTTCCATCTCGGTGAGGTGGTAGCAGCAGGGCGAGACGCTCAATCTTGGCAACCCGGCTTCACTGCCTCGTTTCAGCAACTGTCGGTGCAGATCGCCACAAGCATGCAGTGCAACACCGTGGTGACGGCTGGGAAGCGACAAATCCTCCGCCATGACATCCTGGCAGCGGATCGACACTGGATCTCCGAACTGTTGTGCCAGTCGGTTGCCATCGCGCACCAGCTCCGGATTCCACTCGAAACCCTGTATCTCACTGGGGCAAAACGGCGCCAGCGTCCGGGACAGATGGCCCTTACCACAACACCAGTCCAGGGCGGGGTGTTCCAGCGGTGTCAGTGCCGCCGTATAGGCGCCCGACTGCAGGCGTTTCCGACCGGGCATATCCGTGGCCCGGATTTCCGGGAGAGTCGCCTCTGATGCCTTTTCGGGTGCCGGTAACAGCTCCGGCAGTTGAACCATGTCGGCGTAACGGTCGAGGGACGGCAACCATGAGGCAACCCGAGCCGCCAACTCAACCGGGCTGCCATCCAAGTGCTGGCATTCCCCATCGGTTAGTTCCGCCAGCATGGCGGCCAGTTCCGGATAACGACGCGCCCAGGCAGGCTCCGGCGTCATGAACGGCGCCGGTTGCCAAAACTCGGAATGCTGTACCAGCCAGTCGTTCAGCTGCTGCCAATGCTGGTAAAAAGATTCCGCGCCGTGGTGTAAACTCGCCGCCGGAGGTAACGTCATGCAACTGGCCTTTGTACTTGTTGAACCCAAGGTTCCGGAAAACGTCGGTGCAGCCGCCCGTGCGCTGTGCACCATGGGCTTCGGCGAACTGTGGTTGGTCAATTCCGATCTGCACACCCGCCCGGAAGCCCACTGGCTGGCCCATGGCAGCGACCATATCCTGGACAATGCGCGCATTTTCCCCGATCTGGCTGCGGTAAGAAACTCCGTAGACCTGCTGATGGGGACCTCCGCCAAGACCCGGCATCAGCGCCAGGATTGGCACGGCCCCTCAGATCTGCGGAAGGTTCTGGCCACGAAGGGTGCGTCCGTGGCAACCGCAGCACTGGTGTTTGGCCGGGAAGATCGCGGGCTGTCCAATGAAGAGCTGGCGCTCTGCGATCTGTTAACCGGCATCCCCATGAAGGTCACCTACCCCTCCCTGAACCTTGCCCAGTCGGTGATGCTCTATGCCTGGGAAATGTCCGGACTATCGGTCGCTACGGAGAGCCAGATTGAGCCCGCAGGTGAACATCGTCTTGGCGCGCTTCGTGGACGACTCGAAACCTTGCTACCGGAACTGGACACACCGCCTGAGGGAAAACTGTCCCAGTGGGTTTTCGAGCGTTTGCCCTTGTTGTCTGATCGGGATATCGGGTTTGTTCATACGCTGTGTTCGAACATTGAGCGCGCTGTGGATTGCAGATCTCAGTCGCGCTCGAATTCCGAGGCGGAGCAGGACGGATAGCCCCTCCCGGGATACGCTGTGAATACGTCCATGTACGCTCGACGAAAACATCCATGTTTTCGACGATCCCGGGAGGGGCTATCCGCCCTGCTCTCGGGCCTTTTGCGCGCACCGGGGTATTGAGCCTACTCCTGGAATCTTCCTGGGCGGAAGGCATCCAGGCAAACGGACGGCTCCTCGCCTTCGATTACCTGGGCGATGACATCGGCACTGCCCGCGGACAGGGTCCAGCCGAAGGTGCCGTGGCCAGTGTTGAGGTAGAGGTTGTCTCGGGGACCGCGGCCGATAATCGCAGGGCCATCCGGGGTCATGGGGCGGAAGCCGGTCCAGGTTTCCGCGGCGTCGAGATCGGCGCAGCCGGGGAACCGGGACTCCACCGATTTTCGGATCGTGGCCAGCCTCGCCTCCGGAATGTCTCTGTTGAAATCCGCTAGCTCGACAAACCCTGTGGCGCGTAATCGATTGCCCAGACGAGTAGAAACCACTTTGTAGTTGTCATCGTGAATGGTGGAAGCGGGGCCTCGTTCCGGGTCCTTCATGGGGACCGTCAGGCTGTAACCTTTTACCGGATAGATGGGCAGTTCGAGGCCCAGGGGCTGAACTAGGTGGTTGGACCAGCAGCCGGCGCTGATCACCACGGCATCCACTTCCAGGGCTTCCATGACTCCATCGCTGTTTCTGACTGAAATTGCGCTGACCCTCTGGTCATCGGCAATCAGCTTTTCCGCTTCCACGTTGTAACGAACCACTATCCCCTTTGCCTCGCAGACTTTAGCGAGTTCCCGGGAAAATTTGTGGCAATCGCCGGTTCCGTCGGTGTCATAGCTCAGGGCGCCATAAAGCGGACCATTGCCAACCATGCCGGGCTCGGCGTCGCGCACCTGTTCGGGTGTGAGCAAACGGGAAGGGATGCCCAGTTCGTTCAGCAATTCATGGGTCGTCCGGTAGCCTTCCAGCGCTTCCGGTGTGCTCGCCAGGTGCAGCAGACCCTGGTGGTCGCCATCGAAGGACAGATCAAGCTCCTTCTCAAGCGCCAGGAATCGCTCCCGGCTGTGGATACCGAGGCGCAACATGGCGCGGCGATTCAACCCGAACAGCCCTGGCGACCAGGCGTAACGGAGCGTGGCGAACATGAACTTGAGTGTTTCCACAGACGGCGGGAAGCGTAGCTTCAGGGGGCCATCCTGCTTGAGGATCCAGGGGATGGCCTTGAACACAATCGCGGGATCGGCCCAGGGATACACCACGCCATAGGATCGCTGGGCCGCGTTGGCCTTGCTGGTCTCGTTGCCGGCCATTGAATGACGTTCCAGCACCGTCACCTGGTGGCCCCGGCGATTCAGTTCATAGGCGGTGGTCATTCCCACCACGCCGCCACCAACAACAGCAATGTGCATGCATTCCTCCCCTGTGTTTATTTCACGCCGCTTTTCGCCAGCAGACGCCGGTACTCTTTCAAAACGCTTTCATCTTCTTTCGGATATTCCGGCGCCAGATTCTGCAATTGCTCAGCCAGTATGGCTGCGACAATCGGGCGCGCCTGGGGCTTCCGATCTCCCGGCACGATAAACCAGGGTGCCTGCTCTGTATGGGTCGCGGCAATGGCTTCCTCGGCAAACGCTTCGTACTCCCTGCGTTTTTCCCAGCCATCGATATCGGACCGATCAAACTTCCAGCGCTTGCGCGGCTTGTCCAGACGCTTGAGAAGCCTCTGGCGATGCTCATCCTCAGACAGGTTGAGCCAGATCTTGATCACCGTGGTGCCCTCTTCCACCAGATGATTCTCGAAGTTCCGGATGGAGCGGTAACGGTTTTGCCAGTTGTAGCTTTCAGGCGCGTGGACCGGCCAAACCCGCTCGGCGATCACCGCTTCATGATGGCTGCGGTTGAAAGCGACCATCTGGCCAAATCCGGGCAGAAACGGCGTTACCCGCCAGAGAAAGTCATGGCGGGTTTCGGCGCCCCTGGGCCGGCTGAACGACCAGGCATGGAAACCAGCGGGGTCGGCGTAGGTTGCCAGAGTACGGATCAGGCTGTCTTTTCCGCTGGTGTCCGGGCCGTGGGTAACCAATAGAACCGCCCTGGACTGGTTTGCCCAGAGCCGGCGCTGATATTCACCAATCTGATCCAGACTGGCTTCCAACCCTGGCAGGGTGGTGTCATCGCCATCCAGAAAAGTCGGGTAATCCCGGAATCTCGGTTTCCCGGGTTCATAAAGAAACGAACTGGTAAACGCCGACAACCTCATCAAATTACTCCGTGCAAGTCCCTATGGAGGTAATACAGGTCAACAATCGTACAAGCTGGTAAACTTGTGAGCCCGAATTCACAGAATAGCAGCCTGTTTGCAGGTTGCGATGGAGTGTAGTACCCGGCAATGAGTAAAAAACGTCGCGAGATTCCCGTATTTGATCACCCGATCATTGAAACCCACTGTCACCTGGATTACCTCAAGGACCGTCCGCTCGAGGAAACCCTGGAGCAGGCACGAGGGGTCAATATCGAGAAAGTGATCACCATCGCGGTCTCCCCGGACAACCTCGCCAGAGTACGCGAACTCAGCCAGGTTGCGCCCTGGGTGTATGGCACCCAGGGCATCCACCCCCACGACGCTGAAAGCTATTCTGATGACGTGGAAGCCGAAATCCGTGCCCACGCCCGGGACGAGAAGATCGTTGCGGTGGGCGAGATCGGGCTGGACTATTTTTACGACAACGCCGACCGGGACGTGCAGCGCGAGGTGTTCCGGCGCCAGCTCCAGATCGCCTGTGACACAGACAGACCCGTGGTGATTCATAGCCGGGAAGCCGACGAGGATACCATCGAGATCCTGGGCGAGTTTGAGACCACCCTCAAGCGCCGTGGCGTCATTCACAGCTTCACGTCCGGCCCCGGGCTTGCCCGTTATGCCCTGGATCAGGGCTGGTGCCTGGGCTTCAACGGCATCACCACGTTCAACAAGGCGGAGAACGTGCGTGACATCGTGCGTATGGCGCCGATCGAGCAGATCCTGCTGGAAACCGATTCACCCTTCCTGACCCCGGTGCCCTACCGCGGGAAGGAAAATGCACCGTTTTACCTGCCTTTTGTCGCCGAAAAAATCGCCGAGGTGAAAGAACTTCCCTTGGACGAGGTGATTGGTAAGACTTACGCAAACAGCCTGAGGACGTTTTTCCCCGGCGAATGATCAAGCGCGTCCCCATTTCCGCACTCAAGGTCGGCATGTACATAACCGACCTGAACAACGACTGGATTCCCCACAACACCCAGCGCAAGCGAGGTGTTATCAAAAAAGAGGAAACCATCGAGAAAATCCGCCGGATGGGGGTGGAGTTCGTTTATATCGACGCTTCAAAAGGCCTCGATTCCCAGGACTCGGAAACGGCCGCCGAAGTGGATCGTCGGAACGAGTCGGCCCTGCAAAAGGCGGGTGAACTGACGCCGGGCTTGCGGCCGCATGTTCCGCTTGCGGAAGAAATCGTGATTGCGCAGCAGATCCATAGTCAGGCCCAGGGGCTGGTGGGCGAGTTCATGAACCACGCCAAGGTGGGCAGCGCTATTGATGTGGCGCCCATCCACCAGTTGGCGGACGAACTGCAACACTCCGTGCTCAGGAATGCCAACGCACTAAGCTGCCTGGGGCGCATCCGGGAAAAGGACAATTATCTTCTGGAACACTCGGTCAACCTGAGTGTGCTGATGTCCCTGTTCGGAAACCATCGTGGCCTGTCGTCTGACGTTCTGCACCAGACTATCGTTGGCGCCCTGCTCCACGACCTGGGCAAGATCCTTACACCCGACGAGATACTGCACAAACCCGGCCGCCTGACTGCCGAAGAGTTCGAGGTGATGAAACTCCATGCCCGTCATTCACGGGACATTCTGGCTACCACAGAGGGCATTGGTGAGCTCACCGTCATCACGGCCGCTCAGCACCATGAGCGCCTCGATGGCACAGGCTATCCAGAGGGCCTGAAGGGTGATGAGATCTCGGAATACGGTCGCATGGTGGCGATCAGCGATGTATACGATGCCATCACCGCAGACCGGGTCTATCACAAGGGTATGACACCAACACAGGGTCTGAAGAAGCTTCTGGAGTGGAGCGGCACTCACCTCGATCCCAGTCTGGTCAAACAGTTTATCCGGTGCCTGGGCCTTTACCCGGTGGGTTCGCTGGTGCTTCTGGAAAGTGGTCGCCTTGGCGTCGTGGTTGAAGCCAATGAAAGTGACCAGAGGCTGCCGACTGTGCGCGTTATGTACCACACCAAATTCCGCATGCCGATCACAGTAGATACCCTCGATCTCGCGAAACCGGGCACACAGGACCGGATTCTGCGAGCCGTTGATCCGGAAACCTACAAGATTGATGTCAGGAAATTCCTCGCCTGAGAACGCTGACAGCCGCGGACAGCTCGGAATAGAGTGGTTCAACGGCTGCTATCAGGAAGATGGATCAGAGAATCGGACATAGCGATTGCGGCCCCGGTGCTTGGCCTGATACATGGCCTGGTCGGCCTGGCGCAGGAGCTGGTCGCCGTCCAGATCCTCTGCCTGCGGGAACAGCGTGTAGCCGATACTGGCTGAAACTTCGACGCTGTGATCGGCAACCCAGACAGGTTCTGCCACCCGCGCCAAAAGACGTACCAACAGGGTCTCAAGAGATGCGTCGTCCTGAACATTCATCACGATGGCCGCAAACTCATCACCACCGAGCCTCGCCAGAGTATCCTCTTGCCGGAGTTCCGAACGCATACGGGCGGCCACCTCGACAAGCAACTGGTCACCCGCCTCATGACCGAAGGCATCGTTTACCGGCTTGAACTCGTCCAGATCAATATAAACCACCGCCAGTTTGCCGCTCTGACGCCGGGTAAGAGCCATGCCTTGCTGCAATCGGTCGGCAAACAGAACCCGGTTAGGCATTCCGGTCAGGGCATCGTAATGGGCCATGATCCGGAGCTTTCTTTCCTGCTCTTTAAGCCGACTGATGTCACTGAAAATACCGACAAAATGCGAGACTTCGCCATGATCGCCACGAACACTGCTCAGTGTTACCGACAAGGTAATCGGCTCGCCATCATTGCGTCTGCTGGCAAACTCTCCGGACCAGAAGCCCTGAGACCGGGCACTGGCGAAAATACCACTGCCTTCCTCCACCGGTAGGGGTGGCAGTCTTCCTATTGCCCGATTGCGGGGCCGGCCGGTTATCGCCAGATACGCATCGTTGGCATCAATCACGATGCCGTGATTATCAGTAATGAAAATAGCCTCGCGGGCGTATTCGAAGACGCTCGCCGCCAGCCGCTGCCGCTGTTCCGCGTGTTTCCGGAGAGTGATTTCATACAGGGAGCAAAGAATCAGAGCTTCCGGTTCGTCCTCGGTGTGGACGGGCGCCATGGTAAGCTCCACCCAGATCTCCGTGCCGTCAGAGCGATTCAGAACCCATTCGCACTGTTCCACCTGACCCGCCGAAACCCGGGCCAGCATGGGCGCCATTTTCTGTCGGGAAATCTGCCCGTCTGGCTGGAATTCCGGCGAAAAGACCGCCAGATCCTTGCCGACCAGTGATTCACTGGAGGTGTACCTGAGCAGGTCAACAGAAGCCCGGTTGGTGTCGATGAAAAGTCCACCGCGGATCAGCAATGCAGCTTGTGGCCAACCCCGGATAAGCTGGCGCAGACGCCTCTGTTCCGCGGCCAGCTGCCGCTTGCTCTTGCCCAGCCAGAGCGACGATGCCACCAGCAACATGAGCAACACCAGAATGGTAAAGACCCAGAGCCGATACTGGTGCAACGCATCCACCCAGGTAAGTTGGGGCACCTGGTCGTAGGGCGGCACCCGCAGAGTGCGCGCCAGATACTCAACCGACTGGTAGTCTGCAGGCGGCGAAAAACCCGAAATGCCGACTGACCGCGCCACCTCGTCTTCCGGCTCAATGGCAAAAAGCGCCGACGCGATACGACGGACGGCCCGCTCGTTTACATGGGGCAGCGCCACCAGGGGCCATTCCGGGTATAGACGGGTTGAAACAACGTAGGGGAAACCCGCCAGCCGCTGACGGTTCAGAACCTTCACCTTGGTAAACAGATCAGGGTCTTCCTGCGCCATCTGCTCCAGAATGCTGGTTCGGATAAAGCCAACATCGGCATCTCCGGAGAGAACCGAACGAACCACTCGGTCGTGGGTGCCCATAAACCGGATCAGATTCACTCTGCGGATATCAATACCGGCATCCATCAGCTCGAGAACCTGGGTCTGGTAGCCCCCGAGGAAATGAACGCCGGGTGAGGCAATGGTCTTATCACGAATATCGGCGAGCTGCTCAATGTCGTCGCGCTCGGCCCTGGTAAAGATCACGCCACCAAGACTGCCGGTCGCAGACTGGCCGGAGCGCCTGACCAGAGTCGCCAGAACGCCGGTCAGACTGCGTTCGCTTCGGATCAGCAGAAAATGGCTGGGATTGGTAAGAAAAAAATCCAGCCGGTTGGCGGCGATCGCCCGACTCATATTCTCCTGGCTGAGAATCTCGAGCTCTATCTGGATGCCGGTTTCTAGGGTCAGGTAGTCGGTCAAAGGCTGGTAGCGTTCCCGGAGCACGTCATCCGGGCGGTAGGCGAATACGCCCAGAGTCAGTGTTTCATCAGCATTGGCTGATGTCATCGCCACAAATTCCGTGGCAAACAGAAAACAAAGACAGACAGCAAACCGGCGAATGTTCAAGAGACCCTCGCCGGCAAAAACGAAGAATCTGACAAGCGCTGGATGACCGGATTCTGATCAATCATCCCCTCTGCCAGCATCAGGCGAGACAGGGATCCGGCCCTGGTTTCGATGGGTCCGGCTGCCCTGAGGTAACGCTGGTTTGCGGCCAGATCCGGCAGCATAACGCTTCCCAGCGCCGTTCGGACCGCATCCGGACTGATCCCTTGACGGGTGGCAATCCGGTATACCGAGTCGTGCATGCTACGCACCAGATGCTGCAGGCCGGTAAAATGTCCGGTCACCAGGTCGCGAACCGCACTGGAGTTTTTCTCGACTGTTTTCCGGGTCACCACCAGCAAATCGAAAATGGTTTCCGGAACGTCGCTACTATCGAAGAGCCTGACGCCTCCGGCGCTCTCTATGAGTGACGCTGTTGGCTCATAACACACGGAAGCATCCACTTCACCGCGGGACCAGGCTTGTGCATGCTGGCTTACCGGCAAATCCACTTTTATCACGTCGCTGCGACCGAGCCCCGCGACTTCGAGGATTTTAAACAGCATAACGCCGGAGACACCGTCCAGCTCTACCGCAATCCGCTGCCCCTTGAGGGCTGTCAATTCGGTGATTGATGGCTTGACCATCAGAACATCGGCGCCGGCGGACACATCAGCGACAGCAACCACAACCAATTCCAGCCCTCTCGACCAGACGCGTATGGTTTCATCCAGAGTCAGCGCCGCCCCATCAAGCGCCCCTGAAAGAAGGCCTTCCATGGAGTCTTTGGCAGACGTGCCCGGCACCAGCGCAACCGTATCCGGCAACCAGTTGAAATCACGGGCAAGGTACAGTGGCTCGTAGCCGATCCAGGGGTGAATACCGAACCTCAGCGGGCCGGAATCGCTGCAACCCGGCAATCCCGCCGCGGACAGTCCGGCTGCTATCGATAAACCAAGGAATTCACGGCGTTGCATCAGGCTCCGGACCGGGTAAAGACATTAACATTTGTCAATAAACGATAGTTTACTGTTTCACATACTACCCGTAAAACCGCAACTTGCATTGCACCGCGTCAATTTATCCCAAAGACAGGAACACCCCCATCAACACCGGCGAGAGAAAAGACAGCAAGAAACCGGAGGCAATCGCCACCGGAACACAGGTCAGCCCGCCACTGCTTCGGATAACCGGCAGGGTGAAGTCCATGGCGGTAGCGCCACCATAACCAATGGCCATCGCCGGCCTGTTGGCAATCAGCAGGGGGATGATGGCCAACGCGACGATTTCCCGAAGCACATCGTTAAGGAAGGCCACGCCGCCCCAGGCTGGCCCCAGGGCTTCGCCTATGACAATGCCGGACAGCGAGTACCAGCCAAACCCGGACGCAACAGCCAGGGCGTCGTGCCAGGGCAGCCCAAGCCAGGGTATCAACAGGCCACCGGCCACCAGGGAACTGAGCGTCAGAGCCAGCGCGATACCGAGCCCCTGACGATTCATCAGAAGTTTGCGCAGCGAAAGCCCGGCATTACGCAACTGCAGGCCGATAAGAAACAGCAGCAACATCAGAGACCACGTCGCCAGCTGTTCCGCCATGGGCATGTCCGGCAACAGGTAATAACCGGCCAGCAGCCCGGCAATAACCGCCACCAGGGGTTTCAGGCCGGCCAGAAAAAGCCGGCGGTATCCGGGGCTGGCATTGCCCTCGACCCGCTCGACAGACATTGGCTGCCAGCGGTGGAACATCCAGAGCCCAAACATGTTGGCTACGAAAAGCACCAGCACCAGCGCCAGTACCTGAGTCGCCATGCCACCCAGTTGCGCCGCCAGGCCCTCCATCTGGCCAAGCCCCAGGCCCAGCAGCAACAGGATGAAGTAAACCAGTCCTTCCACCGTATAATGGATCACCGTCATGGCCCGGCGGTTTTCCAGGGCGATGGCAAAACCCAGAAACAGGGGAGCAAGAATGAGCAAGGCTCCAGTCAGCATGGCGTCCTCGAAACGAAAAGGGGGTTATCTGGTCAGGGGTTTGAACTGGTCGGGGTCGGCATCCGGGCCGGCCTGTTCACCCTGCGGAACTCCGATGGTGCGGGCAAGACGTTGGGCGGTAACGGACCAGACCGCATAATCTCCGGGCTTCGGCTCGTAGCCTTTGCCCATCATGCTGCCGGCGACGCTTCTGAGAACCGATTCAGCCCGGGCCTGGGTTGGCCAGGGCCCACGGCAGAACTGTCCATCCGGCCGCCCCTGATCAGGGCCAGAGAGGGCTACCAGGCCCCAATGGCCGCCGCCGGCTGGCCGGATGTGCAGCTCGATGCGTTGGCCGTCTTTCAGCATGACAAGATGCCGAAGCGGGCTACGACCGTGGAAATAGTGGAGCTTCATGATGCCGTGCTGTCAGTGCAGAACATGCCCTGACCTGTCCTGCACGAGAACCCAGGGTGCGATGACGACCGCCCAGAGTTCCGCATTGCGATCATACC
The DNA here is from genome assembly GCF_900112835.1 of Marinobacter sp. DSM 26671. NCBI lineage: Bacteria > Pseudomonadati > Pseudomonadota > Gammaproteobacteria > Pseudomonadales > Marinobacteraceae > Marinobacter > Marinobacter sp. DSM 26671. The sequence goes on from NZ_FONF01000003.1 coordinate 342,096, forward strand.
AATCCTGCGCGGTGTCCGGCGCAACCTCACCAACGCGACCATCGTTCATCCACTGCTCGAAACGAGCTTTGCTATCCGCCGCCAACTCAGTCGCCACTTCAAGCAGATCCAGGTCCGGCGACACCCTGACGACCTGTCCCCTCGCAAAGTAGGTCTGCAGTTCATGCCAGCGGATGCGAGAAGTCTCAAGATTCAGCTTGGCTTTCAGTTCGTCCCGGGACTGGGAGGAAGACATGGATACCTCATTTAAAATTCAGAACTCAAGGCTCGCCAGACTACCGGAAATTACACTCACTCGCACCTTTCCACCGCCAGTGAAGAAACCCTGCTTTACCACTGCGCACCTTGCACGATCTCTGCAATCTGCTCAGACAAGGTCATTGGGTCAAATGGTTTTGGGATCACGCCCAGGGCGCCCAGTTCCTGGTATTCTCTGATTTCCGACTTCTGCAGCCGCGCGGTCATGAATATCACGGGAACATCGGCCATACCATCGAGCTCTCGCAAGGCTTTGAGCGTTGTCGGACCGTCCATACCGGGCATCATCACATCCAACAGGATAAGTTCAGGATCAAATCCCGGTGCGGTCTCGACAGCAACGGCGCCGGACTCGCACAACGCGATTTCGAAACCACCAACATCCTGAAGGGCGATTTCAGCGATCGCTCGGATGTCCGGGTCGTCCTCAACGTACATTACCCGAGAGATTGAGGGACTGTTGACTGCTGTCATGTCGTCAATCCTTCACTGGCGCTTCTGTATCAATTCCCAGACGCCGTAGAAGCCGCTGGCACTCTTCGGAGCGATCACTGCCAGCGGCCAACATAGCTGCGGCGCGCATGATAAGTCTATCCTCCTGGGTGGAGTCCGTTGGCAAAAAGTGGACGGCCCCGATCAACTCCCTCACTCGTAATGGCAAGCGCCACTGCACTTTGAGGCGGTTGCCATAGCCCTGGGCCCATTTGCGCACCAGCTGCTCCGCTTCAGGCATCTCGAGGGTGCCACCCAGCGCAATATAATCGTTGAGAACTTTAAGAACCGCCAACTCGCCGACACGGCTCAGCAAACCGGCTTTCTGCAGAGACACCGGCTGCTTTTTCAGTTTAATGGCCAGGCCCTGGGCCTTTTTAGCAACCTGAAGCGCGGCATCATAGTGCGTCTTGGACAACTCCTTCAGCACCTCGTGCTTAAGCTTGCCAGACACATCCAGAGAGAGTGCCAGAACCTGATTAAGCGTCAGGGCTACACCCATGGAGGAAATGGCATCTCTCAGGCTTTCTACCGGTTTGCCCGTGCGTCGAAAGGACGTGCTATTGGCTACATCCATCAACCTTGCGGTTATGCTCGCCTCTTCCCGCCAACGCTCAGCCAGTTGCGCCGGTGACAAATCCTCCTGACGGCTGATCAGTTCGAGAACATCTGCGGGATCGACATCGGATGGCAACTGAACAACCTCTTCCAGCGAGCTCTCAAGCAATTCGGAAACATCAGGAACGCTCGTCTGCGAAGGTTTTAGTACTTTCACCAGACGCTCGTGCAACTGCTTCACGTCGAACGGCTTGGTCATGTATCCGTCGATACCAAAATGAGCGGCCTGTAGCACAGAATCACGATCTGATCGCCCTGAGACCATGACGATGGGCACGTCGGTATCTGTTTTTCGAATCTGTTTTACAAGATCAAGCCCGGCCCCATCCGGCAAATTCCAATCGGTAATGAAGAGATCGAACGTGTTGGCCCTTACACATTCATAAGCTTCGTCCAGGGTTTCTGCGATTTTAACCAGAGCGCCCGGGTATATCCCGGCAACCACTGTCTCCAGCAGTTCGGATACCAGATCATCATCTTCCAGGATTAGCGCTTTCAAACGACTACCACCCAATATGTAGAAAACACCATCATTACTGCGCGTCGTGAATTGTAACCCCGGCGCGACCCCCACGCTTGCGGCGATAAAGCGCCTGATCTGCTGCTTCCAGGGCCGACTCTCCACTTTCGAAGTCATTGATGCCTGCGACCCCGGCACTGAGCGTGACATGAAAGCTTTTTTCACCAACCGGAAAGGTCAGCTCGGAAAAGCTCTCGCAGATGCCACTGACCAGTTTTGCCGCTGCCTGCACCGAACAATCCGGCAAAACCAGCATGAACTCCTCACCACCGTAGCGGCCAATCATATCCGTTTCTCTCAGGCGATTCCGTAACAGATTTGCAAGCGCCCGTATCACAATATCGCCGTAGCGATGGCCCCAGGTATCGTTGACTTGCTTAAAGTAGTCCAGATCAATCATCACGACACTGGACTGGTGTCCAAGACGGCGGCAACGGGCCAATTCCTTTTCCAATTCCTGCTTGATCAACGAGTGCTTGAGCAGCCCAGTGAGGCTGTCACGATTCATCAGATCCGATAGCTGACGGGCGCGGTAACACCGAATACGAACTGAGCGGACGAGGTAATCATCCGAGACTGGCTTCACGAGAAACTCGTCAGCCCCTTTGGACAGGGCTTCCAGCTGATCGTCCGGGTTGTCCTCCGAAGAGAGATAAATGATTGGCAGACTCAGCCAACGGGACTCGAAACGAATGAGGCGAGCAAGGGTGACCCCAGAGTAATCTCCAATCTGGACATCCATCAGGACGATGTCCGGCTGGAAGGCAGAGAGCTCCGGCATCAGGCGCTCGGGCTCGGTCAGAGATCGTGCCTCAATGCCGGCGGCCCGGAGAACCAGACAATAGTGCTCCGCTAACTCCTCGTCATCTTCCACGATAAGGACTCGGCCGTTCACGCCAGTACTGCGCTCCACAGCCAGGGACTCAATGCGTTCAGCCAGTTCCGGTACATCAATTGGGGCAGCGAAGTAAGCTGAGGCACCTGCTTTCGCAACCTGGTAACTGTTCGCAAAGGAGTCATCGTTACCGACAGCAACCACTGGCAGCCGGCGCCGTGAGCCTGTTCCTCCCCGGCTTTTCAAATGCGGTATGACGACAGGCAAAACGGAGTCATAACAAAGAACGGCAGCAGCGCTGCCACTTTCCCTGGCTGAACTGCGCAAAGCTTCTTCGTCGTGCACGTCTACAAACTGGCAAACAAACCCGTAGCGTGCCAGCTCAGACAACAACGAACCAACACCACCAGTCCTGTCGGAGTCCACCACAATGATCCGCACCTGCATGCCATGACTGCCATGGCTGCCATCAACACGATGTTGTTCGGTTGAAACCGTCTTATCAGGAGCGGAAACAGGCGACTTCCCGGAATTCGTTTCCACCAATCCCGCCAGGGAATCGATACCGTCGGCAAAGCCATCAGAAACCTGGATAGACTGCTGGTGAATACCGGAAGCCGCGCCCAACTCTTCTGCCTGGCTTTTCAGCTTCTTTTCGAGCAGACGGGCTTGCTGTCCCAGTTCAGGCAGACCGAAAGTCTCGGCCGATCCGGCAAGTCGATGCAAAGACTGATAGCACCGGATGAGCCCCTCTGCAGATAACTTGCCAGCACGAGCCTGATCAGCGTAGGCGCTCAGCTCCCGAAGATCATTGTTAGCTCTCTCGAGAAATTTGGCTCTCAAAGCTTCTAACTTCTCCGAGACACTATTATCGGACTGCGAAACCACTCACTTTCCCCCGGCAAAAACAGTTTGCCGCACTGATTAAATCCACTATTCTCGACTCTAATGAAATCACGTTCCGGGCCGCAAGGCTATTGCTCCAAGGAAGTACTTTGAAAAGTTTGTCCCTCGGTACCCGCATTGCCCTGATAACCGTTCTTACCAGCGCCGTTACAGTTTTGATTCTGCTGGGAACCGCCTACACCGAACTGCTTCGGGATTTCGAGCGGGTACTCACACAAAAACAGTTAATCGAAACACGAAGCCTGGCGGACGAGGTCAACCGCTCCCTGGAAACACGCATTTCAGCATTACAAGCCCTCGCAGCCACGCTCACCGACGGCGAAAAACTGATTTCCAAACGTCGAATGGACAACCTGTTGGGTCGCCAAACCTCTCTCAGCAACTACTTCGGTGAGGGACTTACCGTGATGGACGCAAATGCTGTCGCCATCGCGGAGAATATTTTCGTTCCAGGACGGATCGGCACCTCCTACGCCGACCGAAGTCACTTCAGACGAGCGATCGCCACCCGCAAACCGGTGATCAGCAGCCCGATCATCGGGCGTAGAACAGGTCTCCCACTACTTTCGTTTCTGGCACCAATCGAAAGCGACGAAGGGGACTTGTTGGGCTTTGCAGGCGGCATTATCAATCTTGAGCAATCCGACCTGATCCCTTCTTCCTCAAGCAATAACCGAAATGCATTGTTCAAGGTCATCGACACTGAACGCTTCATTCAGGTGGATTCGCTAGCCTCAAACACCCCCATGCCAGAGCTTCCGACACCGGGAGAGGATCTGATCATCGACGCAGCCCTTTCAGGCGTTACCTCGGGCGTGGTAACAGACAGAGATGGCCAGAAGTGGATCTATGCCACTGAACATCTCCAACGGGTGGGATGGATGTTTCTACGGGCCGTCCCCTATGAAACCGCCACCCAACCTGCCTGGGCATCTTTCCGGAAATTCCTGATGGCAAGTGTATTTGCCACGTTGCTGCTTGCGGCAGCAGCGCTGGCCCTCACGCGCGCCGCAACCCGCCCCCTTGAGCTTATGTCCAGAAGAATACGGAGCATGACCCGTGATGGTTCGGTCTCGGGACGCGTCTCCGAGTCGGGCCCTCCGGAAATCCGTAATCTGGCTGCGGCGTTCAATACCCTGATGAAGGAACGGGAAGGGCTCGACCGCCTGAAAGACGAGTTCATCTCCACGGTAAGCCATGAACTGAGAACCCCACTCACCTCTATCAATGGCTCTCTGCAGTTACTGCGTTCCGGCGCCGCAGGCGACTTGCCGCCCAAAGCTTCGGCGATGGCTGATGTGGCCTTCCGGAACAGCGAACAGCTGCAGCACCTGATATCAGACCTGCTGGATTTCAACAAGACGGTCGCCGGCCGGATGCCCATTTACCCGCAAGAGCTGAGTGCCCGAAGGGCTGTTATTGGTGCCTGTCAGGGCAATAACGCCATGGCCAATCATTATCGTGTTCTGCTTGAACCGGATGATTCTGAAGACCATCAAATTGTCGCTGACCCCGTAAGGCTGCGGCAGATACTGGATAATTTCATAAGCAACGCTATCAAATTTTCACCGGTCGGAAGCTCCGTACGTATACGGTCCTCCGTTTCATCGGATGGACAGATAAGAATCACTGTTGCGGACGAAGGTGAAGGCGTTCCGGAAGCATTCGAAGCCCGTCTGTTCCAACGATTCGAGCAGGCAGAATCAGGAACCGATCGCGCCAAAGCCGGAACAGGCCTTGGACTCGCGATTACGAGGGAACTGTCCAGGCTCATGGAAGGTGAAGTGGGCTACTATTACGACAAGGGAGCCCACTTCTGGGTTGAGTTACCTGCGGCAAAGTCGAACCATTCGCAAGCTGGAGGCGAGCGTGAAAACGCCTGAGTTCCCGCCCAACGAATCCCACCGACTGTCAGCCGTGAATGAGCTGGCGCTTCTGGATACATTGCCTGAAGAAAGGTTCGACAGACTTACTCGGCTCGCCGCGCGAACTCTTGACGCTCCAATTGCTCTCGTTTCCCTGATTGACAAGGACCGACAATGGTTTAAGTCACGGCAAGGACTGGGCGCAACGGAAACCGGCCGGGATATCTCCTTTTGCGGTCATGCGATTCTGAGCGAAGAAACGCTAGTGATCGAGAACGCACTCAACGATGAGCGATTCCATGACAACCCCCTGGTAACCGGTGACCCTAATATCCGATTTTACGCCGGTGCACCGCTTCATGATCCTCAGGGCCACAGAGTAGGAACGCTGTGTATTATCGATCGAAAGCCTCGGTTTTTTTCGGAGGAAGACAAGACGACACTGAGAGATCTGGCAGGTCTCGTGGAACGCGAGTTTTCGATCGGTGCAATCCGGGACCACTCCGAGGATCGTACCCGAGCACTCAACGTGCTGACGGAGATTGTGCTGGATTCTGCCGGTGACACCGATGAGCGAGCGGCGAGAGCCCTGAGGATCGCCTGCGACTACCTGGGTCTAGAAACCGGCATTGTCAGCCGGGTCACCGACACGGTGTATACCATCCACTGGCATTTCACCCGTGGCACTAACCCGATCGAAAACGGCACGACCTTACCCCTCGAACAAACCTATTGCTCCCTGCTCCTCGAATCCAGCCATAAATTGTTTGCCATTCAAAACATGGCCGAATCCGGATTCACCAACCGCCCGTGTTACGAGATCTTCGGGCTGGAGACGTATCTGGCAGCGCCTATCTGGATCGACGGCGAAATCTTTGGAACCGTAAACTTCTCGTCGCACTCGCCCAGACATCGCCCGTTCAGCGCAACAGAGGAGATGTTCGTCACCCTCTTTGCAGACTGGGTGGCCGATACCCTTTATCGCGTCCAGCGCACAGAAACCCTGAACAAACTGGTAACCCAGGCGCCCGGTATGCTTTACCAATACCGCCTGTGGCCTGACGGACACAGCAGTTTTCCTTACACCAGCCCGGGCATTAAAGAGATCTATGGGATTGACGCCGAAGAAGCGGCTATCGACGCCAACAAAGCCATAGCCCGGGTACACCCTGATGACCTTCCCGGGGTGCTCAAGTCGATTGAGGAATCTGCACAGGCCCTTTCTCAATGGCAGCTCCGGTACCGAGTGCGCCTGGATACCGGTGGCTGGAGCTGGGTTGAGGGACTGGCACAACCGGAGGCTCTGCCCGATGACAGCATCCTGTGGCACGGTTACATCACCAATGTTGATGAACGCCAGAGAATCGATGAAATGAAGAACCAGTTCATCTCCACCGTCAGCCATGAATTACGAACACCATTAACCTCAATATCCGGTTCTCTGGGGCTGATCCTTGGCGGCGCAACCGGTCCAATCAACGAGAAAACCGGGCAGATGCTTGCTATTGCCCAGCGCAACAGTAAACAACTGCGGCATCTTATCGACGATCTTCTTGATATAGAGAAGCTGGTCAGCGGCAACGTGACGTTCGACGCTTCTGTCCAGAGACTGGATGAAGCAGCCGAAGCAGCCATCGAAGAGATCCAGCCGATGGCCAGAAAGCGAGGCGTCGAGGTGCAACTGAATGTCCTGGAACGAGACCTGTATGCCAACTACGACATTGTTCGGCTTACCCAGGCCATAACAAATCTTCTGTCAAACGCAATCAAGTTTTCCCCGGCCGGTGCTGCCGTTATGGTGGATTTGTCCAAATCTGGGGATGAGGCAAAGCTTGAAGTCAGGGATCAGGGTTCTGGTGTGCCTGAGAGTTTCCGGGACAGAATTTTTCAGAAGTTTGCCCAGGCGAACTCAACCTCTTCAAGGACAAAGGAAGGAACCGGGTTGGGCCTCGCGATTACGCGGGAATTGATGCAGGCAATGGGCGGTGAGGTCGATTTCGAATCCGAAGAGGGATCTGGCGCCTGCTTCTGGATCACCTTGCCGCTCGCGGAGCCGGGGACTCAATAGGGCCCCCGGCTCGCAAACGGTATGCTGAAAGCACGATGAATCAGCTGTCCAGACCTTCAAGCAAGCCCGCCATATCGTCGGCGTGCTCCTCTTCCTGAGCCAGGATTTCCTCGATAATCCGCCGTGATGTCGGGTCCTGATCGCCCAGATAACGGGCAATTTCGCGGTAGCTGTCGATGGCAATCCGCTCCGCCACCAAATCTTCCACTACCATTTCCCGCAATGTATCGCCCTCAACGAACTCGGCGTGGGACCTCGTTAAAAGACCTTCGGGCGAGAAGTTCGGTTTCCCACCCAACTGCACGATACGTTCGGCCAGCCAATCGGCGTGCTGCTGTTCCTGGTCTGCATGCTCCAGGAACTCCTGGGCAGCGACATTGGCGTTGATGCCATCGGCACGGAAGTAATGGCTCTTGTAACGCAGGGTGCAGACAATTTCGGTTGCCAGCGCCTCATTCAGGATTTTCACGACATTGTCGCGGTTGGCACCGTAGCCCTCGGTAAGCGCTCCTTCTTCGATGTGCTTGCGGGCCCGCTCTCTGAGGGTTTTCACGTCGGTCAGAAACGGTTGATCGGTCATAATGTCTCTCTCGTTTCTCTCATTGATCTCTTGAATTCGGCATAGCGGCCGCCCGCTATGCCATTTCACCCTGTCCACTCAGGCAGTGCGCAACATTTCCCGCACCACGTAATGGAGGATGCCGCCATGCTTGAAGTAGACGGCCTCGTTGGCGGTGTCGATGCGAGATTTAAGCTCGCAGGTCTCCGTGGATCCGTCCTTGTACTTCACCGTCATCTTGAGGGTCTGTCCCGGCTTGATCTCGCCAGACAGGCCTTCGATGCTGATGGTTTCCTCACCGGTGAGTTTGAGGCTCTTGCGATCCGTGCCTTCCGGAAACTGGAGTGGCATCACGCCCATCCCGATCAGGTTGGAGCGGTGGATGCGCTCATAGGATTCGGCCACTACGGCTTTTACACCCAACAAGCGGGTGCCCTTGGCCGCCCAGTCACGGCTTGAGCCGGTACCGTATTCATTGCCGGCAATGACCACCAGCGGCGTACCCTGCTCCTGATACTTCATGGCGGCATCGTAAATCGCCATCTGATCGCCGGTGGGCACGAATTTGGTGTAACCGCCTTCCACGCCGTCGAGCATTTCGTTCCTGATACGCACATTGGCAAAGGTGCCGCGCATCATGACTTCGTGGTTACCCCGGCGAGAGCCATAGGAGTTGAAGTCTTTCGGCTCAACACCGTGTTCCTGCAGGTATTTGCCGGCAGGGGTGTCCGGCTTGAAGGAACCGGCTGGTGAGATGTGGTCGGTGGTCACCGAATCGCCCAGCAGTGCCAGTATGTTGGCATCCTTGATATCGTCGATCGCGTCCGGTTCTTCCTTGAGACCCTCGAAGAACGGAGGATGCTGGATGTAGGTGGATTTATCAGACCACTCGTACACCTTGCTTTCCGGCACCTTGATGGACTTCCAGGTGGCGTCGCCATCGAAGACTTCCGCGTATTCCTTGCGGAACATGTCGGTTTTCACTTTCTCCACCGCTTCAGCGATCTCCTGCTGGCTCGGCCAGAGGTCCTTCAGGTACACCGGATTTCCATCCTTGTCGTTACCCAACGGATCTTTTGAGAGATCCAGGCGCACGTTGCCCGCCAGCGCATAGGCAACCACCAGGGGCGGCGATGCCAGCCAGTTGGTTTTCACCAGCGGATGCACACGGCCTTCGAAGTTCCGGTTGCCGGAGAGCACCGAGGCCACGGTCAGGTCACCATCACTAATGGCTTTCTCTACCGCGTCCGGCAGAGGCCCGGAGTTGCCGATGCAGGTTGTGCAGCCATAGCCGACGAGGTTGAAGCCGAGCTTGTCCAGATCGTCCTGGAAGCCACCCACTTTCAGATAGTCAGTGACGACTTTGGAACCCGGCGCCAGCGATGTCTTGACCCAGGGCTTGGTACTCACTCCCTTCTGGACCGCTTTCTGGGCGATCAGGCCTGCGGCCATCATAACGCTCGGATTCGACGTGTTGGTGCAGGAAGTGATCGCCGCAATGACGACCGCACCCGGATCCAGCCGGCTTTTCTCGCCATTCATCTCAAGGGGCTGGCTGGCATGATGCTTGTAGCTGTCGTCAACGCCAACGGCGGTCTGACCACCCTCGGATTCAAGGTTGGCCTCACGGTTCTCGGCAGGCCCCTCGGCAGTTTCCATCAACAGCTCAAAGGAGGACTTCATGTTCTTCAGGGCAACACGATCCTGCGGGCGTTTGGGGCCGGCAAGGCTGGCCTCAACTTCGCCCATGTCGAGTTCCAGGTTGTCGGTGTACACCGGCTCATGGCCGGGCTCACGCCACAAGCCCTGGGCCTTGGCGTAGGCTTCCACCAGCTCCAGCTGTTCTTCCTCACGGCCGGTCAGGCGCATGTACTTGATGGTCTGCTCGTCTACCGGGAAGAAACCACAGGTGGCGCCGTATTCCGGGGCCATGTTGGCGATGGTGGCCCGATCTGCCACCGGCATGTCCTTCAGGCCGTCGCCGTAGAACTCCACGAATTTGCCCACCACGCCTTTCTTGCGCAGCATTTCGGTGACGGTAAGCACCAGATCTGTTGCGGTGATTCCTTCCCGAAGCTTTCCGGTGATCTTGAAGCCCACCACTTCCGGAATCAGCATGGAGACCGGCTGGCCCAGCATGGCGGCCTCCGCTTCAATACCGCCAACGCCCCAGCCAAGAATGCCCAGGCCGTTGATCATGGTGGTGTGAGAATCGGTACCGACCAGGGTGTCCGGGTAGGCGATGGTCTTGCCGTCCTGGTCCTTCTGCCAGACGGTCTTGCCGAGATATTCCAGGTTTACCTGGTGACAGATACCCGTGCCCGGTGGCACCACACGGAAATTGTCGAACGCCTGCTGGCCCCAGCGCAGGAACTCATAGCGTTCCTGGTTGCGTTCCATTTCGATGGCTACGTTGTCCTTGAACGAGGACGCGTCGCCGAATTTGTCCACCATTACCGAGTGGTCGATCACCAGGTCCACAGGCGACAGCGGGTTGATCATCGCCGGATCCTTACCGGCTGCCTTGACCGCTTCACGCATGGCAGCCAGGTCGACGACGCCGGGCACGCCGGTGAAATCCTGCATTAACACACGGGCAGGCCGGAACTGGATTTCAGTGTCGGAATGACGATCCTTCATCCACTGCACCATGGCATCAATGTGGCTTCTGTCCACGGTGGTGCCATCCTCATTGCGCAGAAGGTTTTCCATCAGCACTTTGAGCGAAAACGGCAGGCGATTCAGGTCGCCGAGAGTGTCCGCAGCCTTGGGCAGGCTGTAGTAATGAAAGGTTTTACCGCCAGCATCCAGGCTGGAAAGGGTATTCAGACTGTCTTTACTGAGACTTTCGTTCGACATGTGGTGCCTCCTTTTTCGTCGTTATCCGCGTATTCCGGAAGGCTCTTTCGAAGCCCTTTCAGCAACGCATCGACCGGGAAAGCAATCCCATACCGGGCAATAGCCTGATGAAAGGACTCCACAGCGTGAAGTCACCTTTAACTATTGCAGCAATTAACGAGAGTTCAACCGCGGGCCGGTGAATGTTCGGCATCAGCGCGGTGAATATCAGACCAACGTCGGAGAGCCGGACGACTCTCCGACATCAGTTCCTGGAAGGTTTAGATGCGATACAGCTTCACCAGTTCATTCAGTTTTTCGGTGACCGCCTCAAGGTCTGAAGCCATGGTTCTGACCCGCTCCGCCTCGGATACCACATCGTTGTTCCGGTTGGCGATGGAATGAATATTCTCATTGATCTGAAGCGACGTGGCTGCCTGCTCTTCCGAAGCCGATGCGATCTGGTAATTCATTCGCGAAACCTCGCCGATGGCTGCTTCAACTTCGCGAATTGCCTCGCCGGTTTCTCGCATGGCCCGTGTTGACTCGGCAGAACGGGTCCGGCCCATCTCCATCGAAGCCTTGGTGGCTTCTGATATGTCGCTAAGTTCGCCGACGGTAGCCCGAATCTGGTCAGTAAATTCCTGGGTTCTCAGGGAAAGCGCCCTGACCTCATCCGCCACCACGGAGAATCCACGGCCATGCTCTCCGGCTCTTGCCGCCTCGATGGCGGCGTTCAGGGCCAGCAGGTTGGTCTGTTCGGAGATCGCATTGATAGAGCCGACGACAGAGGAAATGGATTCGATTTTTTCGCTCAGCTCATCAACCCGATTAGCACTGCTTTCAAGAGCTTCATCGGTAGACTCCGTGAGTTTCGACGCGTTAGCCATGGCCTCACCACCTCTGGTGGCGGCAGCAGAAGCATTGCTGGCCGCATCGGACGCCAACTGCGCGTTACTGGCGACTTCCTGGATACTGGCGGACATTTCATTGGTTGCCGTGGCCGCCTGATCAGTCTGAACCTGCTGCTCGTTGGCAATCTGCGTGGTTGTGTCACTGACACTGGTCATGTCATCAGCGTTCGAACGCAGTTGACCAGAAAGCTCTTTCAGCCGGGCGATGAGTTCGACAAACCTGTCGAGCATGTTATTGAAGGAGCTGGCCGTGACGGACTTGTCTGCGCCATCGAGACGTGAGGTAAGATCATTATCCGCATCGAACGTCCGTATAATGTCAATAATCTGAAACGACTGCCTTTGCTCTGCCCCCATTTGGATCGCAAAAAAGACGAGAATTGCAGACTCAAAAACCACGAATGCAGCATGCAGGAAGGTAATGGACCAATTGCAATCGTAGTTGAAGATCATGATCGGCATCTCGCCCAATGTGGCACCGGCCAGTTCAAGCGCTGTAAATGCAACATGATGCAACGCTATCGTGGCAGCACCGACCACCACGGGCAGCCAGTCCCGATAGATGATCACCAGCGCAAGCGCAGCAAAAATGTGGAAATGCATTTCAATGCGACCCAACTGCGCCTGGATCATGATGGCCGAGAACAGCATCAGGCAGATTGCGAACAGTGACGACAAGGCCCTTGTTCCACGCATCGTAAAGAAGCCGGCAGTTGCAAGACCTCCCACCAGCAAAGACGCAATCAGAGCGAACATAGTGGTGCCATAGCCCATCGGCACCAGCAAGCCGACCACCGGAATATGAGCCAGAAGGATCAACAACATCTGGCGATCGGTGCGCTCCCGGATTTCAACTTCGTAAGACTGACTGTTTACTGCGCTCATCATTTGGAACTCTCGCTATTTTTGTCTTTTAGTAAGCGGCGAAGATCCTGTTCAACCAGCTTGAGATTCAGATCTGGCGTTGTGTAAACCAGCCTTCTGCGGAACTCTCCCGTCACTACATGCAGATGTGCGCTGTGAGCAATGAGATCATCCTCGGAACTACCCTGTTTAACGGCAAAATCGTTGTACGCTGAAGCCAGTTTTTGAGCGGCCCGGTGAGTTTCTGGCCGGTAGAATCTGAACACCTTCCCAAGACTCTCCATGGTCTGGTCAAGCACTTCCGGCGTGTCGTTTTCCGGGTCAAGGGTGACAAACAGGAATTCGACCTCAGCCCCATCCAAAAGCTGGCTCAACTCCATCAGATTGACCAATTGAACCGGGCAAACGGTTCCGCACTGGCGATAACCAAAGAAAATAACGGAAAGTCCGTTCTGCGGAGGCTGGTAGCCATTCAGGTTCTCTCCCGGCTCATCAATCGCCATCCCGTAAAAGCCGCTATTGTTCAGCAGCGACGGCATCACCGGGAGCGCAAGTGCCAAAAGGAAAGCTGCGGCGAAAAGCAGAATACTTGTCGTTTTCCTGTTCACTTTTCCTGTCCGTGAAAGATCCGCGCAAGTTTGCAGAGAAGTTTGAAACCGGGCTATGGGTGCATTACGCAACGTTTAGCCCCTAGAACTTGCATTTCCAATCTTTTACGGACGCAAAAAGCGACAGATCTTTTTTTGTTGTAATGAGAAGTAAACTTTAGGGACAGGATTACATCTGGCGCTCGCCATAAAGTTGGGCGTACAGCCCTTCTTTGGCAATGAGCTCGTCGTGGTGACCCTCTTCGATAATCCGGCCATCCTCGAAAACACAGGCCCGATCTGCCTGTTTAACGGCGCTGAGGCGATGGGCAATGATCAGCGTGGTGCGCTGTTTGAGGAAAGCTTCGAGGTCCCGATGGAGCTGAAACTCTGTTTCCGCATCCAGAGCCGAGGTGGCTTCATCCAGGATCACCACTGAAGGCTCTGACAGGATCATCCGGGCAATGGCCAGGCGTTGACGCTGTCCGCCCGACAGGCGCACGCCCTGTCGGCCGATAACGGTATCAAGCTGGTCGTGCATTGCCGCAACCGTGCTGTCCAATTGGGCGATTCGCAGGGCACCCCAGAGCGCGGCATCGGGCTTGTCCCAACCAAGGGTCAGGTTCTGTCGAACGGTATCGTTGAACAGCGCCGGGTGCTGAAGCACGGTCGCGACATGTTCACGAAGGCAGGGCAAGCCAATGCGCTCAACAGGCACTCCATCAATCAACACCTCGCCCTGCTGCGGTGTGTACATGCCGAGGATGACCTGAATCAGAGTCGACTTGCCGCCACCGCTGGCGCCCACCAGGGCCACTTTTTCGCCGGGCGCCAACTCCAGATTGATGCCCCGGAGCACCTGCTCCTCGCCATAAGCGAAATGGATATTGCGCAGGGTAAGCCCCACGGTATGACGGTCGCGGAACGGGTTCTCCAGCGCCGGATAGCGGGGCTCTTCTTTCAGATCCAGCAACCGGTTGATACGCCCGAGCGCCGCATTGGCGGCGAACCATGCATACTGCATGTTGAGCATTTCCTGAACCGGCGTCAGCATGAACCAGAGGTAGCCGAAAATGGCGAACATCATGCCGATGCTCAGGTCACTGAACAGCACGGTTACCATCGCGGCGGCCCGGAACGCGTCGACGCCGAACTGGAACAGCGCAAAGCTGGCCCGGCTGGCTGCATCGCTGCGCCATTCGAACTGGATCGCGTGGTCCCGCACGTTGCGGGCGCGGTCGATCAGCTGGCGCAGGTAATGCTTTTCCCGATTAGCTGCCCGCAGCTGGTGAATCGCATCCAGGGTTTCGGTCAGGTCGCCCTGGAAGTCTTCGTAAGCGCTGTTCTCCCGGCGCTTCAACTCCTTGACCCGCTTGCCGATCAGAATCGTGGCGAAGATGACCAGCGGATTGAACAGCAGAATGAGTAGGCCCAGCTCCCAGTGCACCCAGAGCAGGACCCCAGCGGTACCCAGCACTGTCAGGCTCGCCACCAGAAAACGGCTGATGGTGGTACCCAGAAACTGGTCTACGGTATCCAGATCGGTAATAAAGTGACTGCTGATTCCGCCCGAGCCGCGAGTTTCGTACTCGGACATGGCCACCCGTTGCAAACGCCCGAGCAGGCGGGACCGGATGCGGAACACCACATCCTTGGAAACCTTGGAAAATTCCCGGGACTGCAAAACGTTGAACGACAGTGCCGCCACACGAAGCAGAAATGCCACCACAACCATCAGGCCGATATAGACCACCGGTGTTTCCCAGCTCCCCGGCAGGAAGGAATCCATTACCGGTAACACAGGGCCAGGCTCGTCCAGCAGCACTTCGTCCACCAGAACCGGCAGCAGCAGTGGCACCGGAACACTCATCACGGTGGCCATGATAGCCAGCAGATTGGCACGCACCAGTCTTGGCTTGTGCTTGAGCGCAAGCCCAAAGATGTCCCGCCAGGTGTACTGCTGCCGGGTTTCGCGAGTATCGATACCGGTTACGCTGTTTTGCGGGTGTTCCAAGCAACCTCCGGATAATCAGATGTGCCCGGTTGGATACGCCCGGGAACTGACAATAGTCTACCTGTTAACTGGTTTGCTGCGATCAAAACCGACATCTGTCATCATGAGCCAACGATTTTCTGATGGACCAGGACACAAGCACCTGTGAAACACGATTGCCACTATCACCCCGGCGACCCTGCCAAATGGCACTGTGGGGAGTGCCAGATTCACTACTGCAGCCGCTGCATGCCCGACGCCGATACCCGACAGCGTCGGGCCCTGTGTCCGCACTGCAGCAAGGCCATGCGATACCTGGGCGCCGCCACCGAAGTGGTCCCGTTTTGGCAGCGACTCGGCGCGTTCTTCCGCTACCCGTTCCATACCGATCCGCTGATCGTGATCGCCATCTGTACCTTGGTGCCGGTGGTAGCCCCCGCCAACCTGATTGGCATCCTGATCTGGCTGGTGCTTGCCCTGGCTCTGTTCAAGTACACCTATGCGGTGATCAACCACACCGCTGAAGGCCACCTGGAACCGCCCGCCGTGTCCGTCGCCTTCACCGGCAGCGGGTTTGATATTGTCATCCTGCAGTTGCTGGTCTTCGTGCTGATGGGCGGGCTGGTTGGCGCGGCTGCCATGCTCGGCGGCCCCATCCTGATGCTGCTGGCGCTGGCATTTGTCATTCTGGCATTACCGGCCAGCATCATGGTTCTGGCCATGGAACGCTCGGTGGGTGCTGCGGTGAATCCGATGAACCTGGCGGTGCTGATCTCGCGAATTGGCACCCCTTATTTCCTGCTGTACGGCTACCTGATCCTGCTGACCCTCGCCTCGGGCGCGGCCCAGGACTTTGCGGTAAATCATTTTCCTTTCTGGGTTGCCCAGCCCCTCGCCGGCTTCCTGAACAGTACCTTCACCCTGATCCTGTTCCACATGCTTGGCTACCTGCTGTTCCAGTACCAGGAAGAGCTGGGATTTGCCTCGGATATCCAGGATGACACCGCAGGTCAGGACACCCACCAGCGCGACCGCAGCGCCCGCTTTGATGCCGATATCGATATGAACCTGAAAGACGGCAACTACGATCGGGTGCAGAGCATGTTGAAGGAAGCTTTGAAGCGGGACCGGGACAACGCCCTGAGAATCGGCCAGCTGTACCAGCTACTCACCGCCCGCCAGGACACCGACGAACTCTACCGCTACCATCCACGCGTTCTGGGCTGGCTCGCCGATCGCAACAACGGCGAAGGCATCGCCGGTGTGCTGAATACGATCCAGAAAGCAGAACCCGGCTTCAAACTGGAGGATCCGGACCTTTCAGTGCGCTGCGCCCGGGCCCTGTACCACCGGGGCCAGTTCAAACCGGCCTTGCGAGTGCTTCAGGATTTCCACAAACGCTTCCCGGACAGCGAACAGCTGGCCCCAGCCTATCTGCTGGTCGCCCAGACCCTGGCCAACGGTTTGTCCCAGTGGGAAAAAGCGACGGCTTTCCTGACGTTTATCCAGAAAAAGTGCGTGAATCACCCGCTGCATGAGCAGATTACGGTTTATCTGGAGCAGGCGCAGAATAAAGAGCCGCTGAAGGGACCGAAAGCAACGTTTTTTGCCCAGGACTGACGCAGGGTATGGGAGGGGCTTCCCAAAACCGTGCGGAGCCATGGATGGCGGAGCCGAGCGTACAGGGACGTATTCACAGCGTGTTTTGGGAAGCCCCTCCCATACCCTGCTGCCCCGAGGCTAGCCGGCCTGAAGAAGTTGACGATAATGACGAGCTTTGGGCGCCATCTGGCGCTTTTCAAACTCTTCCACAAGCAACCGACAGGCCTCGGTAGTCAGCATGTCATCGCCTGTGCTTCTGAGCCGCTCGAAAGCTTTCTCTGCAGCCTTGAGGTCATGTTGCTTGAGACTGGTGAACAGGACCCGGTTATGGTCGTCTGCCGCTAGTGGCTGATAACTCTCCCCCTTGCCGAGGTATTCCTGCCAAATCGCAATCATCTGCTCTGGCTGGCGCCGGCTGAGGGCATCGTTCATCAGCTCTTTGGCGCGATCACGATATTCGGGCAAGTCCGGGCGGAGTTTGGCCAACTGGTAAAGGTGTTCCAGCAGAATATGGCGTTCCGGATAGTGCTCGCGAAGAGCCTCGAATTGCCGCCGGGCCAAATCGAACTCCATTCGGCCGAGGCTGGCCATGGCCTGGGCGTAACCGGTGGTAAACCGGGCATCCTGCTCTTCCTCTTCCGGTTCGAAAAATTCCTCTCGCACCTGCAGCCAGCTTTTGCCAAGCAGCCAGACCAGGCCGGCACCTGCGATCAGACCGCCAGCGTGGGCCATGTAGGCGATACCGGTGGCACCGGCATACCAGTAATCGTAGATTTCCTTGCCCACCCATACCGGTAACAGAGCAATAGCCGGAGCACGGAAATAGTTGAAGTAAACGCCGAGAAAGTAGAAGAAACGGATCTTCTGCAGGCCATAGATGGCTACGTACATGCCCATCAGGCCGGAGATCGAGCCCGAGGCACCCACCAGGGGTACATAGCTACCCGCCGAAACCGCGGTAAACATCAGGCCGGACAAGGCACCGCAAACCAGATAGGCAATCAGGTACCGACCCGGCCCCAGGGCTTTCTCAACGGTGAATCCCAGCAGGAACAGGAATATCAGGTTACCGATGATATGGCCCCAGCCGCCGTGCAGAAACTGGTAGGTGATCAGGGTATACAGTGACAGATCGGCAGGAACCAGTCCCAACTGGTTGGCACTCAGCTTCTGGATGTACTGCTGCTCTATCGCAGTGCGCTGCTCCTGCCAACGGGCCCTTTCTGTCGGCGCCCAGATCACATCACGGTTCTGCAGCAGATACTGGTAGAACTCCCGGTCCATCATCAGATTGATGGCCAGCCAGAAGGTTTCGTTCTCTTCCCGGAGTTGCTGAAACTGCTGTAGTTCGTATACCCGGCCTTCTTCACCCTGGAACTGGATTTGCCGTTGCAGGTAATCCTCGTAGGCCGGCGCCTCCAGCTCATGTAGGTCGGCGGCCAGGTACTGTTCAACGGCCTGCTCGAGTTTCCGGCTGTCGTCCCCCTGATAAAACAGGAAAACCAGCAGGCAGGCCATGATCAGGCCCAGGGTGACCCAGGGCGGGCGTTTCCAGTTGATGGCGTTCTCGGCGGGGATAATCAGCATGGGCGGTCACAATTCATCATAATCTGTCCCTGAAAGTCTGCTTTTTACCACAGCCACGCCTTCTTTTCGCGCTCAAATGGAATCCAGCGCAAAGGTCGCTATGGGTCAATCCCGGAAATGTGGCACACCCCACAGAGTCGGAAAAGCCCGGACTACCGGTGAGACTGTCATTGGCGCGTCACACAAATGACATTAAATCATTTCCAGCGACGGACTGTGCCGGGACATGTATCGACTTTTCGCCAATTGCCGTTATTCCTGCTCCGGCCAATAGTGAACAGGAATAACAAGAAAAACCGGATACCGAACCAAGGATTTTCAGATGACCGTACTTGTATTGGATAACCCGGGCCTGATCGCCAATGCTGCGATGGCCGCAGGCTTCACCGCTGCCACTTACGATGCCGGGACCAGACGCCCGCACCGCATGAAGTTCCATTACGGCTTCAACAAGCACTCACTGGACAAGGATGACATTGCCTTCCTGCAACAGCACGCCGCCTACCTGAAGGAGCATCCTTCCGTGAGCGTGCGGATTCATGGCCATTCCGACAACTTCGGTTCGGAGGATTACAACCAGTTTCTGTCACGATTGCGGGCCAATGCAGTGGCGCGAAGTCTCATTCAGGAAGGCGTGGAGGAATCCCGGATTCTAATGCGGCACTGGGGCTCAGCGCGCCCTCTGGCAACGCCGGAAGACAGGGCTGCCAACCGCCGAGTAGAATTGGAATACATGGACATGGATGTCGCCCAGGCACTCTGAGCGGCAACACCAACCCCATAGGCCGCCCCCGGACTTACCGCATAGCGGGGGCTGGATGCACCCTGCACAGGCGTGATGGAACACCCTGCAACCGCTGTCGGCGGCTTTTATGAAATCTTAATTATTCCGATTTCTGAAGCGGTAAACGGATCAATTTCATTAAAACTGAAAATTATTATTCAATAATAAACAAGACTTTATTTACAAACTAGAAAGCAAACTTACATTTATTTAACGAACCTTTTGCCCGAATTCCTCGTCTTAGTCATGTATCCAGGGTTTAACTGTTACCTGACTAGAGAGGTCACTATGAACGCAAAAACCTTCACCACTGCCGCACTCATTGGTTCGATGTTCCTTGCCAGCGCCACATTCGCTGCAGGCGGTCCGCGCAACAGCGACGGCGGGGGTCGATCGGCAGAAACTGCCGATTCGGAAGATCTGACCACCATTGAGGTGAGCGATCTGCAGTTCATGCGCGAAGAGGAAAAGCTGGCCCGAGACGTTTATCTCACAATGGACTAGTACTGGGTGTTAGTGGCCAATTAAAATGACCCACTACTGGCCATTAATTTTGACCCACCCCCGGGTGGCCGTCAGGCCACAGAACCAGCTACTGTCCCCCGCTTTTATCCATGGCCGGGGGCATGTCAGTGAAGGAGTGGGTTGTGATACACAAGATCAAGGCACTGCACGATAACGGCAAAGGGCTGTCGATCCGCGCCATCAGTCAGGAACTGGGGTTGTCCCGCAATACCGTTCGCAAGTACCTGCGGATGGAGGTGGATGCGATTTCAGAACGGTTTGCAGACCCCTCGCGGAGCAAGCGACTCGATGATCACCGGGATTATCTGGTGCATTTGCTCCAGCAGTTTCCCA
>NZ_FONF01000034.1:0-19628 GCF_900112835.1 Marinobacter sp. DSM 26671
CAGGTTCTGGCGGTTCCGGGTTCCATCACTCCGCACACCAAGTTCGAGTGCGAAGTGTACGTACTGTCCAAAGAAGAAGGCGGCCGTCATACTCCGTTCTTCAAGGGCTACCGTCCGCAGTTCTACTTCCGTACCACCGACGTGACCGGTTCTTGCGAACTGCCGGAAGGTGTGGAAATGGTTATGCCGGGTGACAACGTCAAGATGAGTGTTACCCTGATTGCTCCGATCGCCATGGAAGATGGCCTGCGCTTCGCGATTCGTGAAGGCGGCCGTACCGTTGGTGCCGGCGTAGTCTCCAAGATCATCGAGTAATCTGCTCGTTTGATCAGGAAAAAAGGGGCTGATTCTTCAGCCCCTTTTTCTGTTTCAGCCGCAAAGCCAGCCTGACCCGGTCAACCAGTATTGCTGTTGACAGGGTTGGGTATTATGCATACAATGCGGCTCCTTTTTTTGAAGGTCGGCTAACTAGTAGCTGCTACGAGTGGAGTTTGGTGCATCATGCAAAGCCAAAAAATTCGAATCCGGTTGAAGGCGTTTGATTATCGCCTGATCGACCAGTCCACGCAGGAGATCGTCGATACCGCCAAGCGGACCGGCGCTCAGGTGCGTGGCCCTATCCCTCTGCCGACGCGGAAGGAAAAGTACACCGTATTGATCTCTCCGCACGTCAACAAGGACGCGCGCGATCAGTATGAAATTCGTACGCATAAGCGTTTGCTCGACATCGTTGAGCCGACGGAAAAGACAGTAGATGCTCTGATGAAACTGGACCTGGCAGCAGGTGTAGACGTTCAGATCAGCCTCGGCTAATACCGCCCGGTATTAGTCTGTGTAACTGTCATAAGGCCATAGAGGGTGAGAGCCCCGTACACTTAAGAGGTGAAACATGGCAATTGGTGTTGTCGGTCGTAAGGCCGGTATGACCCGTATTTTTACGGAAGATGGGCAGGCGCTGCCCGTAACGGTAATTGAGGTTGAGCCCAACCGCATTACCCAACTGAAAACTCTTGAAAGCGATGGCTACCGCGCCGTTCAGGTGACTGTCGGTACTCGTCGTTCCTCTCGTGTTACCAAGAGCGAAGCGGGCCACTTTGCCAAGGCGGGTGTTGAAGCCGGTCGTGGTATGTGGGAATTCCGTCTTGCCGATGGCGAAGGTGAGGATCTGGCCGCCGGTGGCGAGATTACGGCTTCTGTATTCGAAGACGGTCAGGTGGTAGATGCCATCGGCCAGTCCAAGGGTAAGGGCTTCCAGGGCGGTGTTAAGCGCTGGAACTTCTCCATGCAGGATGCCACTCACGGTAACTCTCTGTCTCACCGTGCTCCGGGTTCCATTGGTCAGAACCAGACTCCGGGCAAGGTATTCAAGGGCAAAAAGATGGCGGGCCAGATGGGTAATGCTCAGGTAACTGTGCAGAACCTGAAAATTGTCCGTGTCGACGCCGAGCGCAACCTGCTGCTGGTAAGTGGTGCCGTTCCCGGCGCAACTGGCGGCGATGTTGTCATCAAGCCTGCAGTTAAAGCCTGAGGAGCGGTGCGATGGAATTGACTATTACAGGTAGCGGCAAGGGAATTTCTGTTTCCGACGCTGCATTCGCCAAAGATTTTAACGAGTCGCTGGTTCACCAGGTAGTGACTGCCTACATGGCAGGCGCCCGCCAGGGTACCAAGGCTCAGAAGACGCGTTCCGAAGTAAGCGGTGGCGGTAAGAAGCCATGGCGTCAGAAGGGCACCGGTCGTGCCCGTGCCGGTACTATCCGTAGTCCGATCTGGCGCTCCGGTGGCGTTACCTTTGCAGCCAAGCCTCGCGGCTTTGAGCAGAAGGTAAACCGCAAAATGTACCGCGCAGCGATGCGCTCCATTTTTTCCGAGCTGGTTCGCCAAGAGCGTCTGGTTGTTGTTGACGACATGAACGTTGACAGCCCGAAGACCAAGGCATTCAACGCCAAGCTGAAGGATATCGGTGTGACCAATGCGCTGATCCTGTCCGACAACGTCGAACAGAACCTGCATCTGGCCTCACGCAACATTCCGCACGTTGACGTGCGTGATATTGCTGGTCTGGATCCGGTTAGCCTGGTTGCCTTCGAGAAGGTCGTTGTGACCGTTCCCGCTCTGAAGAAGATCGAGGAGATGCTGGGATGAATCAGGAACGTATTTACAAGGTCCTGCTTGGGCCGCACGTATCGGAAAAAGCGTCTCTGGCAGCAGAGCGTGGCCAGGTGGTGTTTCGTGTAGCACCTGATGCCACCAAGCCCGAGATCAAGAAAGCCGTTGAGCAGCTGTTCAACGTCACCGTAGAAGGTGTTCAGGTTCTGAACCGTAAGGGTAAGCTCAAGCGCACTATCCGCGGGTTCGGCAAGCGTAATGACATTCGTAAGGCTTACGTAAAGCTGGCAGAAGGTCAGGACATCGATTTTCTGGATGTGGAATAAGGTAAAGGGGTCGTAATATGCCGATCGTCAAAACCAAACCAACATCTGCCGGACGCCGTCACGTTGTAAAGCTTTACAACCCGGATCTGCACACTGGGCGCCCCTACGAGCCGTTGGTAGAAAGAAAGAACAAGACGGGTGGTCGTAACAATGTAGGCCGCATCACAACCCGTCACACGGGTGGTGGCCACAAGAAGCACTACCGTGTCATCGATTTCAAGCGGACCAAAGATGGTATCCCGGCGACTATTGAGCGCCTGGAATACGATCCGAACCGCTCTGCGCACATTGCACTGTTGAAGTATGCCGATGGCGAGCGTCGTTACATCATCGCTCCCAAGGGTATGCAGATCGGTGATCCTGTGCGCTCCGGTATCGACGCGCCAATCAAGGTGGGTAGCACGCTGCCGCTCCGGAATATCCCGGTCGGTTCTGTGATCCACTGCGTCGAACTCAAGCCTGGCAAAGGTGCACAGCTGGCTCGCTCTGCGGGCGCATCCGTACAGCTGGTTGCCCGGGAAGGTGCTTATGCCACCATCCGCCTGCGCTCAGGTGAAATGCGTAAGGTGCTTGTTGACTGTCGCGCAACGTTGGGTGAAGTGTCCAACAGCGAACACAGCCTCAAGCAGCTTGGTAAAGCGGGTGCATCACGTTGGCGCGGCAAACGGCCAACAGTACGTGGTGTTGCTATGAACCCAGTTGACCACCCACATGGTGGTGGTGAAGGGCGTACCTCTGGCGGGCGTCACCCGGTTACTCCGTGGGGTGTTCCGACCAAAGGGCATAAGACTCGTAAGAACAAGCGTACTGACAAGATGATAGTACGTCGTCGTTCGGCCAAGTAAACGACTACATAGAGGTAATTGCTGTGCCACGTTCTTTGAAGAAAGGTCCTTTTATAGACCTGCATCTGTTGAAGAAGGTCGAGGCAGCTCTGGAAGCTAACGACAAGCGGCCGATCAAAACCTGGTCCCGCCGGTCGACAGTCTTTCCAGAGATGGTAGGCCTGACCATTGCAGTCCACAACGGCAAGCAGCACGTGCCGGTTTATGTCACCGAAGATATGGTTGGACATAAGCTGGGTGAGTTCGCGGCAACGCGTACTTATCGTGGTCATGCGGCCGACAAGAAAGCTAAACGCTGATTCTGAGGTAATCAAAATGGAAGTAGCAGCCAAGTATAAGGGCGCTAACCTCTCAGCTCAGAAAGCACGTCTTGTCGCTGACCAAGTACGTGGCAAGGCTGTTGAGGATGCCCTGAACATTCTGACTTTCAGCCCGAAGAAGGCGGCGGTTGTGATCAAGAAAGCTCTTGAGTCCGCCATCGCCAACGCTGAGCACAACGAAGGTCTGGACGTTGACGAACTGCGGGTTTCCACCGTGATGGTGGATGAGGGTCCGACGCTCAAGCGAATCAAAGCTCGAGCCAAGGGGCGCGCTGACCGTATTTTCAAGCGCACCTGCCATATCACCGTCAAGGTCGCCGACAAGTAGGAGATGCTCAGATGGGTCATAAAGTAAATCCAACCGGCATTCGCCTGGGTGTGATCAAAGAGCACAACTCAGTCTGGTATGCCGACAAAAAGGAATACTCCAAGAACCTGCTGAATGATATTCAGGTTCGCGAGTTCCTCGACAAGCGTCTGGTTAAGGCGTCTGTCAGCAAGATTGTGATCGAGCGCCCTGCTCAGAACGCCCGTATCACGATCCATACTGCCCGTCCCGGTATTGTTATCGGTAAGAAGGGTGAAGATGTTGATCGTCTGCGTCGCGAAGTCAGCGACATGATGGGTGTGCCTGTGCACATCAACATCGAAGAAGTCCGCAAGCCGGACCTCGATGCCCGCCTGGTAGCGCAAAACGTTGCCGGCCAGCTGGAGCGTCGTGTGATGTTCCGTCGCGCTATGAAGCGTGCGGTCCAGAACGCCATGCGCCAGGGTGCCAAGGGTATCAAGATCCAGGTTGGCGGTCGTCTCGGGGGTGCTGAAATCGCGCGTTCCGAGTGGTATCGCGAAGGTCGTGTTCCGCTGCACACACTGCGTGCAGATATTGATTACGCAACCTACGAAGCGCATACCACTTACGGCGTAATCGGCGTCAAGGTATGGATCTTCAAAGGTGAGATTCTTGGTGGTATGGAGCAGGTCCGTGCTGACAAGAAAGCCTCTGGGAAGAAAGGTTCTAAGTAAAGGGGCACTCTTATGCTGCAACCAAAACGCACCAAATTCCGCAAGGTAATGAAAGGCCGTAACACCGGGCTTGCTCACCGCGCCAACAAGGTGAGCTTCGGTGAATACGGATTGAAGGCTACGAGCCGTGGGCGTATAACTGCGCGCCAGATTGAGGCAGCGCGTCGTACCATGACTCGTCGCATCAAGCGGGGCGGTAAGATCTGGATTCGGGTATTCCCGGACAAGCCGATCACCGGTAAGCCGCTTGAAGTTCGAATGGGTAAAGGTAAGGGTTCTGTCGAGTATTGGGTGGCTGAAATCCAGCCTGGCCGTATGCTCTACGAGATGGAAGGTGTTTCCGAGGAAATCGCTCGTGACGCATTCACTCTCGCAGCGGCCAAACTGCCGGTACAGACCACCTTTGTAACGAGGACGGTGATGTGATGAAAGCAACAGAGCTGCGTGAAAAGTCAGTCGAGGAGCTGAACAAAGAGCTGATCGACCTCCTGAAGGAGCAGTTCAACCTGCGCATGCGTAAGGCGACAGGTCAGCTGAATCAGTCTCACCTTCTCGGCAAGGTGAAGCGCGACATCGCTCGCGTGAAAACAGTATTGAACGAAAAGGCAGGACAGTGACATGACCGAAGCTACCCAAACTGCCAGAACTCTGAGCGGCAAGGTCGTGAGCAACAAGATGGAGAAGTCCATCGTGGTGCTGGTCGAGCGTCAGGTGAAACACCCGCTGTACGGTAAGTACATGAAGCGTTCAACCAAGATCCACGCTCACGATGAGAGCAATCAGTGCAACATCGGTGACACTGTGACCATTCAGGAAACCCGTCCGGTCTCCAAGACCAAGAGCTGGGCCCTGGTGGAAGTCACTGAACGTGCATCCAAGGTGTAATTCGCCCGGAGAACAACCATGATTCAGACTCAAACAATGCTTGAAGTCGCGGATAACAGCGGTGCGCGTCAGGTGATGTGCATCAAGGTCCTGGGCGGTTCACATCGGCGTTATGCCAGCGTAGGGGATATCATCAAGGTGACCGTCAAGGAAGCCATCCCCCGCGGTAAAGTGAAGAAAGGCCAGGTCCTGAAAGCTGTCGTGGTACGCACCCGCAAGGGTGTTCGCCGTCCCGACGGTTCGCTGATCCGTTTCGACGGAAACGCGGCGGTACTTCTGAACAATCAGGACGCACCGATTGGTACCCGTATCTTCGGACCGGTTACCCGTGAACTGCGTAATGAAAAGTTCATGAAGATTATCTCACTGGCACCCGAAGTACTTTAAAGGACCAGAGGCCGGTTATGAAAAAGATCAAACGAGATGACGAAGTAATCGTCACCACGGGGAAAGATAAAGGCAAACGTGGTAAAGTCCTGAAGGTTCAGGACGATGGCCGCATGGTGGTTTCTGGGATCAATATGATCAAGAAGCACACCAAGCCGAACCCGATGCTGGGCTCCCCAGGTGGCATCGTCGAAAAAGAAGCACCTATCCAGGCTTCCAACGTGGCTATTTTTAATCCGCAGACCGGCAAAGCCGATCGTGTAGGCTTCCAGATCAAGGAAGACGGCGCGAAAGTGCGGATCTTCAAGTCCACGAATGAAGCTGTCGA
Organism: Marinobacter sp. DSM 26671; assembly: GCF_900112835.1. NCBI lineage: Bacteria > Pseudomonadati > Pseudomonadota > Gammaproteobacteria > Pseudomonadales > Marinobacteraceae > Marinobacter > Marinobacter sp. DSM 26671. The sequence goes on from NZ_FONF01000034.1 coordinate 6,224, forward strand.
TAACCAGTAAGCGGTGGTGGTTACGATGCTTAACATGAAAGAGCAGTACAGTAAGGAAGTGGTACCCGCCCTGCAGAAAGAGTTCAGCTACAAGAACATCATGCAGGTGCCGCGTATCGAAAAGATCACCCTTAACATGGGTGTCGGCGAAGCGGTTGGTGACAAGAAGCTGATTGAGAATGCTGTGGCGGATCTCGAGCGCCTGGCAGGTCAGAAAGCGGTTGTTACCAAGGCTCGTAAATCCGTCGCGGGTTTCAAAATCCGTGAAGGTTGGCCTATCGGTTGTAAAGTTACCCTGCGCGGCGAGCGTATGTGGGACTTCTTTGATCGTCTGGTTCACATTGCGGTTCCCCGCATTCGTGACTTCCGCGGTCTGAATCCCAAGTCGTTCGACGGTCGCGGTAACTACAGCATGGGTGTGCGTGAGCAGATCATTTTCCCCGAGATCGAGTACGACAAAGTCGACAAGATCCGTGGTCTGGATATCACCATTACCACCACTGCCGGTACCGACGATGAAGGTCGCGAACTGTTGAAAGCCTTTGGCTTTCCGTTCAAGAAATAAGGAACGAGTGTAATGGCTAAGGTTTCCATGAAAAACCGTGAGCTCAAGCGCGAAAAGACCGTTGCGAAGTTTGCAGCGAAGCGTGCCGAGCTCAAGGCGATTATCAAGAACCCGAATACCAGCGATGATGACCGTTGGGACGCACAGATGAAGCTTCAGCAGCTTCCTCGCGATGCTTCTCCTTCGCGTCTTCGTAATCGTTGCCAGGTGACTGGTCGTCCCCACGGCGTTCTGCGCAAGTTTGAGCTGTCACGGATCAAACTCCGTGAATACGGCATGCGCGGTGACGTTCCGGGCCTGACCAAGGCAAGCTGGTAAGATAGGCACCCTGACCTCGGTCGGGTGCCTGTTGGTAAGCGGTGCGGCAAGCCGCTGCACAACTAAAAAGATCAGGAGCCTCATACCAATGAGTATGCAAGACACGCTTGCGGATATGTTTACCCGTATCCGTAATGCACAGATGGCATCGAAAGCAGACGTTACGATGCCGTCTTCAAAAATGAAGATCTCCGTAGCCCAAGTCCTCAAGGACGAAGGTTACGTCGACGATTTCTCCGTTTCAGCCGACGCGAAGCCCGAGCTGACGATTACTCTGAAATACTTCGGTGGCAAGCCGGTTATTGAAGAGATCAAGCGGGTCAGCCGTCCGAGTCTGCGCCAGTACAACGGCGCTGGGGAACTGCCGAAAGTATCCGGTGGTCTGGGAGTCGCGATTGTCTCAACGTCCAAGGGCGTTATGACAGACCGCGCCGCACGAGCTGCTGGCGTGGGTGGCGAAGTCATCTGCACCGTATTCTAGGAGATACACATGTCCAGGGTTGCCAATAATCCTGTCGTGCTGCCTTCCGGTGTTGAGGTTAAGCTGAACGGACAGGAAATTAGTGTGAAGGGCTCCAAGGGAGCGCTTCAAATCACCATTCACCAGGCGGTTGAAGTAAAGCAGGAAGAAAATGTTCTGCGCTTTGCGGCCCGCGATGGTGCTACCAAGTCCCGCGCTCTTGCTGGTACTACTCGTGCACTGGTCAACAACATGGTGACCGGTGTTTCCACAGGCTGGGAACGTAAACTCCAGCTGACGGGCGTAGGTTACCGTGCCCAGGCGCAAGGTAAGAAGCTCAATCTGACTCTGGGTTTCTCACACCCGGTCGAGTATGAGCTGCCCGAGGGGATTACCGCAGAAACTCCGTCCAATACGGAAGTTGTAATTCGCGGTATCGACAAGCAACAGGTTGGCCAGGTCGCTGCGGAAGTCCGCGCGTTCCGTCCGCCCGAGCCTTATAAGGGCAAGGGTGTTCGTTATGCGGATGAGCAGGTCAGACGCAAAGAAGCCAAGAAGAAATAAGGCGGGACTATGAGCGCGAATACTGAAAGATTGCGTCGCGCACGCAAAGTGCGCATGAAGATCCGTGAACTGGGTACCAATCGTCTGTGCGTTCACCGCACACCGCGTCACATGTACGCCCAGGTCACAACTGCAGACGGCAGCAAGGTGCTGGCTTCTGCCTCCACGTTGGATAAGGAACTGCGCCAGGGTGCAACCGGTAACGTGGACGCTGCCAAAAAGGTCGGTCAGCTGATCGCTGAGCGTGCCAAGGCAGCAGGTGTAGAGCAGGTTGCTTTTGACCGCTCCGGTTACCGTTATCACGGCCGTATTCAGGCTCTGGCCGACGCAGCCCGTGAAGCTGGCTTGCAATTCTAAGAGGTGGAGAAGATGAGCGTTAACGAACAGAAGGCGCCTGAGCTCCAGGAAAAGCTGGTTCAGGTCAATCGTGTCGCCAAGGTTGTTAAAGGTGGCCGTATTTTCGCCTTCACCGCACTGACTGTAGTGGGTGATGGTAAAGGTCGCGTTGGTTTCGGTCGTGGCAAGGCGCGTGAAGTGCCGGTTGCCATCCAGAAGGCCATGGAAGCTGCACGCAAGAACATGGTAGAAGTTCCGCTTGACGGTACTACCCTGCAATACCCGGTCAAGGCTCAGCATGGCGGCTCCAAGGTCTACATGCAGCCTGCGTCCGAAGGTACTGGTATCATCGCCGGCGGTGCGATGCGCGCAGTACTGGAAGTGGCGGGTGTTCAGAACGTACTGTCCAAGTGTTACGGGTCTACCAACCCGGTGAACGTGGTACGTTCCACCATCAAGGGTCTCCAGGCAACTCAAGCGCCTGAAGATATTGCAGCCAAGCGCGGTAAGACCGTGGAAGAGATTCTGGGTTGAAGTCATGGCGAACGCAAAAACGATCAAAGTAACTCTGACCCGCAGCCCCATCGGCTGCCAGCCCAAGCACAAGTTGTGTGTGAAGGGCCTGGGTCTTCGTAAAATCGGTCACACCGTGGAAGTGGAAGATACCCCTTCCATCCGCGGCATGATCAACCGGGTTGATTACCTGGTTCGGGTTGAGGAGAACTAAGATGCGTCTGAACGAACTTAGTCCGGAACCCGGTTCACGCCAGGCCCCCAAGCGGGTCGGTCGTGGTATCGGTAGCGGTCTCGGTAAAACCGGCGGTCGTGGTCACAAGGGTCTGAAAGCCCGCTCCGGCGGCAGTGTAGCGCCCGGTTTCGAGGGTGGTCAGCAGCCGTTGGCCCGTCGTCTGCCGAAGTTTGGCTTCACCTCCCGTCAGCAGCGCTACGTTGCTGAAATTCGCCTGAACGAGTTGGCGAAGGTTGAAGGCGATGTGGTGGATCTGGAAGCCCTGAAAAAGGCAGACATTATTCGCGGAGAGATTCGCGAAGCCAAGGTTATCATGTCCGGCGAACTGAGCCGCGCGGTAACTGTGAAGGGACTTCGGGTAACCAAAGGCGCGCGCGAGGCAATTTCTGCCGCGGGTGGTAAAGTCGAAGACTAAGGCGAGTCGAGGACTAAATGGCCAAGAACGCATCATTGCCTGCGGGCGCGGGTAAAGGACTGGCAGAGCTGCGATCGCGGCTCTGGTTTGTCTTCCTGGCATTGCTGGTGTACCGGATTGGTGCCCACATTCCGGTGCCGGGTATCAACCCCGACCGTCTGGCGGCACTGTTTGAACAGAACCAGGGCACAATCCTGAGCATGTTCAACATGTTTTCCGGTGGTGCGCTTGAGCGCATGAGTATCTTCGCTCTCGGTATCATGCCGTACATTTCGGCCTCTATCATCATGCAGCTCATGACTGCGGTTAGTCCGCAGCTTGAGCAGCTGAAGAAAGAAGGTGAGGCTGGCCGTCGAAAGATCAGCCAGTACACACGGTATGGTACGGTTATCCTGGCCCTGGTTCAGGGTTTCGGTATTTCTGTCGGTCTGGCATCTCAGGGTGTCACTTTCAATGACAGCTTCAGCTTCCACTTTGTGGCGGTTGTGTCATTCGTGAGTGGTGCCGTGTTCATGATGTGGCTTGGCGAGCAGATCACCGAGCGGGGTGTTGGTAACGGCATCTCCCTGCTGATCTTCGCCGGTATCGTCGCCGGGCTTCCCGGTGCGATCGGTCAGACGCTCGAGCAGGCCCGAAATGGTGAGATGAGCCTGCTTGTCGTACTCGGTATTGGTGTTCTTGCGGTTGCTGTTATCGGCTTCGTGGTCTTCATGGAGCGCGGGCAGCGCAGGCTGACAATCAATTACGCCAAGCGGCAACAGGGTCGCCGGGTGTTCGCCCAGCAGTCCAGTCACCTTCCCCTGAAGGTAAATATGGCCGGTGTTATTCCGCCCATCTTTGCGTCTTCCATTCTGCTCTTCCCGGCTTCGCTGGGGCAGTGGTTTGGTCAGGGTGAGGGTATGGAATGGCTGAGCGATGTATCCCAGGCCCTGGCGCCGAGCCAGCCGTTGTACATTATCCTGTTTGCAGCAGCAGTGGTTTTCTTCTGCTTCTTCTATACAGCCCTGATGTACAACCCGAAGGAAGTTGCGGATAACCTCAAGCGCTCTGGAGCGTTTATTCCGGGCATTCGTCCTGGCGATCAGACTGCCAAGTATATCGATGGTGTTCTGACCCGTCTGACGCTGTTCGGTGCAATGTACATTGCAGCAGTTTCCCTGTTCCCTCAGTTCCTGATGGTGGCCGGGAATGTACCGTTCTATCTGGGTGGTACCTCTCTGCTGATTGTTGTAGTCGTGGTGATGGATTTCATGGCGCAGGTTCAGTCGCACCTGATGTCCCATCAGTATGAATCACTGATGAAGAAGTCCAATCTCAAGGGCTATGGTCGGAACGGTTAATCCCGTTCCCCTTGAAAACTGGAGTCGACAATGAAAGTACGCGCTTCGGTAAAGAAAATTTGCCGTAACTGCAAAGTAATTCGTCGCAATGGCTCGGTACGAGTCATTTGCTCGGAGCCTCGTCACAAGCAACGCCAGGGTTGATTCCGAGAGGAATCGTTCCTGACATTGTAGGGTTTCGGAATGATGGCGCTTGACTCCATGCGGGGTCAGGCGCTATTATTTCGCGCCCTTTTTGTGGCGGAAAATTCACACAGCAAAGCTTTGAACGCGGAGTAATTTGGATGGCACGTATAGCCGGTGTCAATATACCCGATCACAAACATGCTGTTGTCTCGCTGACCTACATCTTTGGTGTTGGCAAGACCACAGCCCAGAAGCTTTGCGATGCAACCGGCGTCAAGCCGGACGTCAAGGTCAAAGACCTTAGCGACGAGCAGCTTGAAGCACTTCGTACTGAAGTGGGCAAGGTGTCTGTCGAAGGCGATCTGCGTCGTGAAGTACAGATGAACATCAAGCGTTTGAAGGATCTCGGATGCCACCGTGGTCTGCGTCATCGTCATGGCCTTCCGGTCCGTGGCCAGCGCACCAAGACCAACGCACGCACCCGTAAAGGTCCACGCAAACCTATTCGTAAGTAACAGGTAGGCAAACATGGCAAAGCCAGGTACACGTACCCGTAAAAAGGTGAAAAAGACGGTTGTTGATGGCGTCGCGCACATTCACGCGTCCTTCAACAACACTATCGTGACCATTTCTGACCGTCAGGGCAACGTCCTGTCCTGGGCCACTTCTGGTGGTTCCGGTTTCCGTGGGTCACGCAAGAGTACACCTTTTGCTGCGCAGGTAGCAGCTGAAAGAGCCGGTAATGCGGCTGCTGAATACGGCCTTAAAAACCTGGACGTAGAGGTTAAGGGTCCTGGGCCCGGACGTGAGTCTGCAGTTCGCGCGCTGAATGCGTGTGGCTACAAGATCACCAACATCACAGATGTGACGCCGATTCCCCACAACGGCTGTCGTCCGCCCAAGAAGCGCCGCGTCTAACACAGGAGACAGTGAATTATGGCTCGTTATATAGGCCCGAAGTGCAAGCTGTCTCGTCGTGAAGGGACAGATCTTTTTCTGAAGAGCGGTGTTCGCGCGCTCGATTCCAAGTGCAACATCGAGACTCCGCCGGGTATGCACGGCGCGCGTCGCGGTCGTCTGTCCGAGTACGGCGTACAGCTTCGTGAGAAACAGAAAGTTCGTCGTATCTACGGCGTTCTGGAGAAGCAGTTCCGCAACTATTACAAAGAGGCCGCCCGAGGCAAAGGTGCAACTGGTGAAAACCTGCTGCAACTGCTGGAAGGTCGTCTCGATAACGTTGTATACCGCATGGGCTTTGGTTCTACCCGTGCAGAAGCCCGTCAGCTCGTCTCTCACAAGGCGATCCTGGTCAACGACAAGACGGTTAATATTCCGTCCTACCAGGTCCGGCCGGGTGATGTTGTGAGCGTGCGTGAAAAGGCGAAGAACCAGCTGCGTGTTAAAGGCGCACTGGATCTGTCTGCAAGCCGTGCACCGGTGAGCTGGGTAGAGGTCGACGCCAACAAGATGTCCGGCGTTTACAAGTCAGTACCCGAGCGTACTGAACTGCCGGCCGACATCAACGAGAACCTCATCGTCGAGCTTTACTCCAAGTAAAGCCCAGTTAGCAACGATAGCAGATAGGGGCGTCTATGCAGCGTTCAGTACATGAGTTATTGACACCTCGTACCATTGACGTGAAGGAATCAAGCGCCACACGTGCCAAGGTTACGCTTGAGCCTCTGGAAAGGGGCTTTGGCCATACTCTGGGCAGTGCACTGCGCCGGATTCTCTTGTCTTCGATGCCGGGCTGCGCCGTGACTGAAGCGCAGATTGACGGTGTCCTGCACGAGTACAGCGCCATTGAGGGTGTCCAGGAAGACGTCATTGAGATTCTTCTGAATCTCAAAGGCGTTGCCGTAAAAATGAACGGTCGGGACGATGCCGAGCTCACGCTCAGCAAGAAGGGCCCGGGCGTTGTGACAGCCGGTGATATCAAGCTGGATCATGACGTCGAGATTGCCAACCCGGAGCACGTGATCTGTCACCTTAGCGAGAATGGTGAAGTGAACATGCGTCTCCGTGTTGCACGCGGTCGCGGCTATGAGCCGGCGGACCAGCGCGGTCTTGACGAGGACGAAACTCGCGCCATCGGACGCCTGCAGCTGGATGCAACATTCAGCCCGGTTCGTCGTGTGGCTTACGCCGTGGAAAGTGCACGGGTAGAGCAGCGGACCGATCTGGACAAGCTGGTTATCGACCTGGAGACCAATGGCACCATCGACCCGGAAGAAGCAATTCGCCGGGCGGCCACCATCCTCCAGCAGCAACTGGCGGTGTTTGTCGATTTCGATCATGAGAAAGAGCCCGAGCGCGTTGAGGAAGAGGAAGAAATTGATCCTATCCTGCTGCGTCCGGTTGATGATCTGGAATTGACAGTGCGTTCAGCTAACTGCTTGAAGGCTGAGAACATTTACTACATCGGCGATCTTATCCAGCGTACAGAAGTTGAGCTGTTGAAGACGCCTAACCTTGGTAAAAAGTCGCTGACCGAGATCAAGGACGTTCTGGCGTCCCGTGGTCTGTCACTGGGCATGCGTCTTGATAACTGGCCGCCGGCTAGCCTTCGTGGCGACGACCGGGTTCTGGGCGGTTAATCGCCGATTAGTTTAAGGTAAGGAATCAGAGCAATGCGTCATCGTAAGAGTGGTCGTAAGTTCAGCAGGACCAGTGCGCATCGCAAGGCCATGTTCCGTAACATGACTGCGTCACTGGTTGAACACGAGCTGATCAAAACAACGCTGCCGAAAGCCAAAGAGCTTCGTCGGGTAGCTGAGCCTTTGATCACGCTTTCCAAGAATGATTCGGTCGCGAATCGTCGTCTGGCGTTCTCACGCCTGCGTGACGATGCAGCGGTTGCCAAGCTGTTTGACGAGCTTGGTCCTCGCTACAACGAGCGTCCGGGTGGATACCTTCGTATCCTGAAGTGCGGCTTCCGTGCTGGCGACAATGCCCCTATGGCATTCGTTGAGCTGGTCGGTCGTCCGCTGGATATCGAAGCGGAAGAGGTGGACGAAGACGAGGATTAATTTCTTCGGCTTTGGCCAACCACAAAAAAACCGGGTTCCGTGAGGTTCCCGGTTTTTTTGTGCCTCGCTTGTAGATAACTCCTAGCCTGGAAGTATGGGGGCTGGCAAGGGGGTGGAGGTTTATTTTCTTTGGAAAAATAACTCGCTGCGCTCAGACATCTTTTTCCGGCAGAAAATAAACCTCCACCCCCTCGCCGACAGAGCTATTCCTTGCCCGCCAGTTACTTCATCAACATTGGCTTCAGATAGCGGCCTGTGTGAGAAGCGGGGTTCTCGGCGACTTCCTCCGGCGTTCCCTCGGCAATGATCTGGCCGCCGCCAGAGCCGCCTTCGGGGCCCAGGTCGACAATCCAGTCGGCGGTCTTGATCACGTCCAGATTGTGTTCGATGACCACGATGGTGTTGCCATGGTCCCGCAGCCTCTCCAGAACGTTGAGCAGTTGCTGGATGTCGTAGAAGTGCAGGCCGGTGGTTGGCTCGTCAAGAATGTAGAGTGTCTTGCCTGTATCCCGCTTGGAGAGCTCTTTGGCCAGTTTAACCCGCTGGGCTTCGCCACCAGAGAGGGTGACCGCGCTCTGCCCCAGTCGGATGTATGAGAGGCCGACATCCATCAATGTCTGTAGTTTGCGGGCCAGGAAAGGCACGGCATCGAAGAACTCGCGCCCTTCCTCAACGGTCATTTCAAGTACTTCGTTGATATTCTTGCCCTTGTAGCGGACTTCCAGAGTTTCCCGGTTGTATCGCTTGCCCTTGCAGACGTCGCAGGGCACGTAGACATCCGGCAAGAAATGCATCTCTACCTTGATCACGCCGTCGCCCTGGCATGCCTCGCATCGACCACCTTTGACGTTGAAAGAGAATCGGCCAGGTTTGTAACCCCGGGAACGTGCCTCCTGTGTTCCGGCAAAGAGTTCACGGATGGGAGTGAACAGGCCGGTGTAGGTGGCCGGATTCGAGCGGGGCGTACGGCCGATGGGGCTCTGGTCAATGTCGATGACCTTGTCCAGGTGGTCCAGTCCTTTGAGCGACTGGTAGGGAGCATGGTTGAGGCTGGTGGCCTTGTTGAGTTTGGCGGCAGCCACCGGATAAAGGGTGCTGTTGATCAGCGTGGACTTGCCAGACCCGGATACACCGGTGACGCAGGTCATGATGCCCAGGGGCAAATCGAGCGTAACGTCTTTCAGGTTGTTGCCAGTAGCACCTGACAGTGTCAGAGTTTTTCCGCTGCCTTTGTTGCGCTGTTTGGGAATGGCGATTTCCCGGGTGCCGTTGAGGTATTGCCCGGTAAGTGAATCGGGGTTGTCGATGATCTGTTGCGGTGTGCCCTGGCCGATAACCTTGCCGCCATGAACGCCAGCACCCGGTCCGATATCAATGACATGATCTGCAGCGCGGATAGCATCCTCATCGTGTTCGACAACAATCACGGTATTGCCCAGATCCCGGAGATGGGTGAGGGTGGCCAAAAGCCGGTCATTGTCCCGTTGATGCAAGCCGATGGAGGGTTCGTCAAGAATGTACATGACGCCTACCAGCCCGGCGCCGATCTGGCTTGCCAGGCGAATACGCTGCGCCTCACCCCCGGAGAGTGTATCGGCACTTCGTTCAAGCGTGAGGTATTCCAGCCCGACGTTCACCAGGAACTGAAGGCGCTGCCGCACTTCCTTCAGAATTTTTTCGGCTATCTCACCTTTTCGACCCGGTAGCGCGAGGGTTTCGAAGTAATCATGTGCGTCACCCACCGGGAGATGGGTGACATCGGAAATATTGTGCTCTTCGATAAAGACGTGGCGGGCGCTGCGGCGCAGTCGTGAGCCGCCGCATTCTTTGCACGGCTGGGTGCTCAGATTGCGGGCGAGCTCCTCACGCATGCTCTGTGAATCGGTCTCGCGGTAGCGCCGTTCAAGGTTTGGCAGAATGCCCTCGAATGGATGTGCCTTCTCCATGATATGGCCACGTGAATTCACATAACGGAATGGGATATCCTCATCGCCCGAGCCGAACAGCAGCACGTTGCGAAAATCCTCGGGGAGATCCGCCCAGGGCGTTTCCAGATCGATGCCGTAGTGATCTGCCACGCTGCCCAGCATCTGGAAGTAATAGACGGCCCGGCGATCCCAGCCCTTGATGGCGCCGGATGCCAAAGTGGCTTCCGGGTGCTGGACAATTTTTTCGGGATCAAAGAACTGTTTAACACCCAGTCCGTCGCAGGTAGGGCAGGCACCCGCCGGGTTGTTAAAGGAAAACAGTTTCGGCTCGAGCTCGCTCAGGGCATAGCCGCACTGGGTGCAGGCATAACGGGCGGAGAAGGTCTGTTCTTCTCCCTCACCACTCATGGGCGCCACAAGGGCAATCCCGTCCGCCAGGTCCAGGGCGGTTTCGAAACTCTCGGCAAGCCGCTGCTCCAGGCCTGGCTTGACCTTGAACCGATCGACGACCACATCAATCTGATGTTTGCGTTTTTTGTCCAGGGCCGGCACATCGTCGATGTCATAAACCGTGCCGTCCACGCGCAGGCGGATAAAGCCCTGGCTGCGCATGGTTTCGATAACCTGCAGATGTTCGCCTTTCCGATCCCGGATTACCGGTGCCAGGATCATGAGTTTGCTGTCCTCTGGCATGGCCACCACCTGGTCTACCATCTGGCTGATGGTCTGCGCTTCCAGAGGTTGGCCATGGTCAGGGCACCGGGGCTCCCCGGCGCGGGCGAAGAGCAGGCGCAGGTAATCGTAGATTTCCGTGATGGTGCCAACGGTGGAGCGAGGGTTGTGGGAAGTGGACTTCTGCTCTATGGATATCGCTGGCGACAGGCCTTCGATATGGTCCACATCCGGCTTCTCCATCATCGAGAGAAACTGGCGGGCGTAGGTAGACAGCGACTCCACATAACGTCGCTGCCCTTCAGCATAGAGCGTATCGAACGCAAGGGACGATTTACCGGAACCGGAGAGGCCGGTAATCACAATCAGTTTGTCCCTTGGCATATCCAGGTCGATGTTCTTCAGGTTGTGGGTTCGTGCCCCTTTGATCTGGATATGGTCCATAACACCTCGCTCGGATAAAAACGAAAATTATACCGCGTTGGGCCCGCTGCGGCGAAAATGATACCGGGGCCAGCATCACGCGGGTTGTCCCCCGTCAGCGCCCCTTCTGTTACAATGCGCCGCCTGCGATGGGTATCTGCCCTCAATCTGACCGCTTTCAACCCCGGCTGAGGTACGTAATTGCCATGAATGCGCTGGAAAAACGCTCCGTATTCGCCCTGGCGTCTGTTTACGCCATGCGCATGCTCGGACTGTTCATGGTGCTGCCGGTATTCATGTTGCTGGGCGAGGATCTCAAGGATGCAACGCCCGCACTGCTGGGTCTCGCTATAGGCGCCTATGGACTCAGTCAGGCCCTGTTGCAGATTCCCTTCGGCATGCTGTCTGATCGGGTTGGCCGAAAGCGCATGATCTATATCGGGCTGGTACTTTTTGCCGCAGGCAGTTTGCTGGCCGGAGCCACGGACTCCATATACGTTGTAATTGCCGGTCGGATTCTTCAAGGCGCCGGTGCGATCGCCAGTGTGCTGATGGCGCTGCTCAGTGACCTGACTCGCGAGGAAGAGCGGACCAAGGCCATGGCAACGGTGGGGATCACCATCGGCCTGTCGTTTTCGGTATCGCTGGTTCTTGGGCCCCTTCTTGGCGCCTGGTGGGGACTGTCCGGGATTTTCTATGCGACGGCTGCGCTGGCGGTGGTCGCTCTGGTGATCGTCAACCGCCTGGTTCCAACTCCCCACCAACATAAAACCAGCGCCGACACTCACCCCGCCAGGGAGATGCTGGGGCGGGTGCTTTCAGACGGGCGCCTGCTGAGGCTGGATTTCGGTATTTTTGCCCTGCACCTGGTGCTGACCGCCCTGTTTCTGGTGTTTCCTTCCATGCTGCAGGAGCAGTTTGGTCTTGCCAGCCGTTCACACTGGTGGTTTTACCTGAGTGTGATGGTCACGTCGTTTTTCGCCATGGTGCCTTTTATCATCATGGGTGAGAAAAAGCGCAAGATGAAGCCGGTGCTGTGTGGAGCGATTGGGCTGCTGACGTTGGCCACGGCCGGGTTTACGGGTGTTTCCGGCAGTCTGATGGCGGCCTGGACAGTGCTGTTTTTCTTCTTCATGGCTTTCAATCTGCTTGAGGCGAGCCTGCCGTCGCTGATCAGTAAAGAAGCACCTGCCGCCAGCAAGGGAACGGCAATGGGCGTCTACTCCACCTCCCAGTTCATGGGGGCGTTTCTCGGGGGCGCCCTGGGTGGCTTTCTGCTGGAGAGTGGCGGGATCCAGGGGGTGCTCTGGTTTATGGTGGTGGTGCTTGGCCTCTGGTTACTGGTGGCTCTCACCATGCCGGCGCCCGGTCATACCACCAGTTTCGTGGTACAGTTGCAGCAGGTAATGAACGAGCAGTACGACGACATTGATGACAATCTCCGCCGCCTTCCGGGCGTGCAGGACGTTGTGATTGTGGAGGAGGCTGCCACCGCCTATCTTAAGGTGGATCGGCAGCAATTTGATGAAGCGTCACTTGCGGACTTTTCTTTTGTCCGGCAGGCTAACCATTCTTGAAATCCGGAGGCTCGCACGGAACGCGGGCGTCCCTGAAAACAGAGTCAGGAGCAGAACATGGCACGAGGCGTAAACAAGGTAATTCTCATCGGTAATCTGGGACAGGACCCGGATACCCGCTACACCCCTAACGGCAATGCCGTTGTGAACCTGAACCTTGCAACGGACGAAAGCTACAAGGATCGTCAGACCGGTCAGCTGGTGCCGAAAACCGAATGGCATCGGGTTGTCATGTTCGGCAAGATCGCCGAAGTGGCCGGCCAGTACCTGCGCAAAGGCTCAAAGGTCTACATTGAGGGCAAGCTGCAGACCCGCAAATGGCAGAACAAGGAAGGGCAGGATGTATACACCACCGAGGTTGTGGTGGATATTAATGGTCAGATGCAGATGCTCGACAGCCGTGGCGCCGAAGGCGGCATGAACCAGGGCGCACCGGCGGGACGGCCTCAGCAGTCCGGCTACAATGCACCGGCCGGACAGCAGAACAACCCGCCGCCCCAGTCCGGTGGCTACAGCAATCAGCCGTCCCAGGGCAGCATGCCCGAGCCGGTTGATGACTTTGATGATGACATCCCCTTCTGAGTGCGCCGTTTTGCTAGGTAAATCAAGCGCTTACGGCATTCGTGCTACAAGTATAGGCTGTTGGTAGGCCTATTGCAAACCTGACTTATCCTCGCCCAGTAATGGGCTTGAACCTCGAAAGAGGGAGGGGAGTGCAGCATGTCAGGAAAAGGCGGGTGGCGGTGAAAGAGTCTAACTTGCGCCCGTCATTGCAAGTCCCATACGGTTAAGCCTGATTGGTTGAACCATAGTCCTTTGTGGGTTTCGGGATATCAGTGACCTATGACTCTTGAGAGGTCACTTCACGTGTAGTCGGGGAGATGATTAGAACACCCGGCTAACC
>NZ_FONF01000064.1:0-1819 GCF_900112835.1 Marinobacter sp. DSM 26671
GGCCAGATCGGACTCATGTACAGCCCTGACATGGGCGAATTGTCGCTCCATGTTTTCTCTTAGATTGCCTGGAATCAGTGTGTATCGATCTCCCCCTCTGTCAGGATAGTTGTCGTGTCCAATTTTCAATTAATACTCGGGGGGCGCTCAGGAATGAGCAATGAAACAATACCCAGAAGAACGCAAGCAGGCGGTGCTTAGAAGAATGATGCCGCCAGAAAACACCCCGGTACGCGTGCTATCAGAAGAGACGGGAATCTCCGACGTGACCCTGTATCATTGGCGCAAACAAGCCCGATCAGGAGGGATGGTAGTGCCAGGGGATGGAAGGAATCCGGAAGGTTGGTCGCCCGAAGACAAGTTTGCAGTCGTGCTGGAGACCGCCGCTCTGAACGAGGCGGAGGTGGCCGAGTACTGCCGCAAGAAGGGGCTGTATGCGGAGCAGATACTGGCGTGGAAAGAGGTTTGCATGCACGCCAATGCCACGGCAGTAGAACAGGCCAGGTCAGCGCGGGATCAGGCTCGATCGGCGAAGAAAGAGATCAAGGAGCTGAAGCGCGATCTGCGTCATAAAGAGAAGGCGCTGGCGGAAACCGCTGCGTTACTGGTGCTTCGAAAAAAGATGCATGCGATCTGGGGCGAGGGAGAGGACGAATGATTAGCACCCCAGATCGCGAGCGAGCCGTCAGGCTGATCAAGGAAACAACCGATGCTGGTGCCCGGACCTTCAGGGCGTGCGCAGAAATGGGCATAGCCATGCGCACCTATCAGCGCTGGACCCGGGAGGGGGATGTTAAGGCAGATGGTCGCCCTGGTGCGACCCGTCCGCCACCGGTTCACAAACTGACACAGCAAGAGCGCGAGGCCGTGCTGGTCGCCGTGAATAGCCCAGTACACAGAAGCCTGCCACCCAGCCAGATTGTACCGGCCCTGGCGGATGAAGGGTGCTTTATCGCCTCTGAGTCCACGTTCTATCGTGTGCTTCGTGAACAGAGCCAACAGCAGCACCGGGGCCGCAGTAAGGCACCGACCGCCAAGCCACTCAACACGCACTGTGCCACCGGCCCGAATCAGGTGTGGTGTTGGGACGTGACCTGGTTGCCCGGTCCTGCCAAAGGAATCTTCTTCTACCTGTACCTCATCCTCGACCTGTACAGCCGCAAGATTGTGGGCTGGGAAATCCATGAGGGAGAGTCCAGTGAACTGGCGTCAGAACTGGTAACCAAGGCGTATTTACGTGAGGGTATTGCCGGTGTACACCTGGTTCTGCACTCGGACAACGGCAGCCCGATGAAAGGCGCGTCACTGATGGAAACCCTGTACCGACTGGGTATCATGTCGTCCTATAGCCGCCCTCGGGTCAGTAACGATAATGCCTATGCTGAGTCGATCTTCCGAACGTGCAAGTACCGCCCTGATTACCCTTACAAAGGCTTTGCAACACTGGGCGATGCCCGGGCCTGGGTACTCCAATTTGCGACCTGGTATAACCAGGAACACAAGCACAGCGGGTTGAAGTTCATCACTCCGGCGCAACGGCATAGTGGCCAGACGACAGAAGTCATACAACAGCGAAAGGCCGTTTACGAGGCCGCGAAAGCAGCCAATCCGAAGCGCTGGTCGGGGAGAACTCGGAATTGGGATTTGCCAGAAGAGGTCTGGTTGAATCCTGAGAAGGAGAGTCGCAGCTTAGAGGCCGCTGCGTAAAAAACACGACAACTATGCTGACAAACAGCGATCTTTTCGTCCCTTACCGTTGAATACGAGCAAACTGCGGCTTTTTAGGTCGATGTCTTTCACGCGAAGCGAAAGAGCTTCG
>NZ_FONF01000019.1:0-88406 GCF_900112835.1 Marinobacter sp. DSM 26671
CGAAGGCAACATCTCGGAGCTGAAACGGGCCTTCGGAGCCGCGAAAGCGAAGTGGAAAGGTCACGATGGTTTCAAAGCGTTTGTCTGGGCCTCAGTTCTGAGCTACAACCTGGTGCGGTTGGCCCGACTCGGTCCGGATTAGCCGACCGGTTCCGACTGAACATCTGTAAACAGGGCGCATGAGCAGTCGTGCGGTGCCCGCCCGTGGCTTGAACGCGAGCCAGTCGATCAAATAATGATCACATTTACCAATATTTAGCTGCTTTCATTTTTTTGAAGGCACGCAGCTCAGCCTCCACTCCTGGAGGTGAGCTAAACTGGCTGAAAATGCGGGTTTCTGGATGGGCACTAACTATGTAATAGAAACTGAAGCGGGCCGCTCGGAAGTCGACTGGCGCAACCTGTGCCCAGAAAGCCGCGCCGAGGCGGATGATACGCTAACAATGCTTGATTACATCTCGGTGGACGCCAACGATTCCTCCCTGCAGACCTTCGTCGACAACCAGTACACCCGTGTAGGGTTTTCTTTGCCTGCAGGATCTGGCGCCGGCCCCGGCTGCTATGTCGAATACGATTCCTTCGGCGATCCGGAATGCACGGTGACCCAGATAACCTCGGAATGCTGACACACGTCTTATCCGAAAATCCGTTGAATGCAGCCTACTTTACCAAGCCTGAACGGGGCACAACGCACGCCATCGCCGTGAGCGAAACATCCCGGAAAGTCGCCTCTGAAGCAACAACACTCGGGAATCGATCGTAAAGCATCCGACGGCAAGTAGAGGTTCTTGCCTCGGCTTTTTCGACGCAATCAGCGTGAACCTTCGTGCCACTGCCTTCGCCCGCGGCGTCGGAACAGAAGTCCGGAATCTGGGTGAAAATCCAGTCGACTGCGGCACTGAGTTCCACAGGATTGGCCCGGAGATTGGTCAGGCGGTTTGCATCGATGGGGTCGGGCTGTTCACGGGTCTGGTCCCATAGAACAAATAGCAGGGCGGCAGATACCAGTACAACAGTGACCTTGGGAAACTTCATGGGCGCCTTTTCAATCCGGTGAATCAGATCGCCGATCATAAACGCTCAGGCATCTGCTGTCCCGGTTTCCTATACTTATCTGGATTTCAACCAAATGGG
The DNA here is from genome assembly GCF_900112835.1 of Marinobacter sp. DSM 26671. NCBI lineage: Bacteria > Pseudomonadati > Pseudomonadota > Gammaproteobacteria > Pseudomonadales > Marinobacteraceae > Marinobacter > Marinobacter sp. DSM 26671. The sequence continues at coordinate 1,135 of NZ_FONF01000019.1, forward strand.
CTTTCCAAGGAAAGCGCCCTGCCAATCAGACAACCCTGTCGCTCAAGCCAAAAGGAGTTTTGCAAATGACCACACTGATCGTTGGTCTCATTCTGTTTCTGGGCGTGCATTCGCTTTCAATCATAAACGAGCCCCTGCGCAACCGACTGAACGCGTCCATGGGCGAGGGAGCCTTCAAAGGACTGTATTCCGTGGTGTCCCTCGTCGGTCTGGTTCTGATCGTTTGGGGTTACGGCGCCGCCCGGATGGATCCGACGGTGATCTACATGCCGCCGGCGTGGCTCAAGCACGTGTCATTCCTGCTTCTGGTGCCTGTATTCCCGCTACTGTTCGCCACCTACCTCCCGGGTAAGATCAAGGCAAAACTGAAGCACCCCATGCTCATTGCCGTCAAACTCTGGGCTCTGGCTCACCTTCTGGCGAACGGGATGCTCCACGACCTTCTGCTGTTCGGCTCCTTCCTTGCCTGGGCGGTAGCCGACCGGATCTCCATGAAGCGCAGAACCCAGCGCGCCATCACCACGTTGCCAGCCACCAAAGCCAATGACGTCATTGCGATCGTTGGCGGCCTTGCCGTGTATGTGGTCATGGTGGTGTGGGCCCACCAGTGGCTCTTTGGCGTGTCGCCGGTCTGATTGACCGGCACTCACCTGGACTAGAGGCCCTGGGCCCCGCGGCGCAACCAGTCGTGCACGAACGCAAGCTTGCGCTGCGCCGTTTCGGACAGGACAAACGGGTAGAGGTCAGACAGTCCCATGGAGCGGTTCACATGGTTAACCCGGATGGCCAGTGACGCAGCAACATTGATCAGCATGGCCGTGTCGGGCTCCGAGTAGGGATCCCAACCCTGTCTCGGCACCTCGGGCGAGGTCAGACCGGATGACACCAGGCTGTCGGTGATGTCCGTAAGGTGCAGCAGGTGTGCCGCAGTCTCCGCCCAGTCCTCGTGCGGGTGTGCCGAGGCGTAGCTGGTCAGGTAAAACAGTCGCCAGTCTTGCGGCGGGCCGTTATGGTAGTGATGCTCAAGGGCCGCCGGATAATCGGCGCGTTCATCACCGAACATCTCCCGGAACGCATCCAGAAAGTCTTTACGCAAGCTCAGGCGCCACCAGAGCATGTGGGCGATTTCATGGCGCATATGGCCGACCATGGTTCGATAGGGTTCGTCCAGGGCCTGCCGTCGGGTGGCACGAACCACGGGATCCGCCTCTGCGACGCTGATGGTTACCACGCCGTTCGCGTGCCCCATGGCAACCGGGGTCAGCCCCTCGGCCAACATGTGGAAAACCGGGCGCGTGCCCGGATCCTCAGGGCGAAACCAGTGCCAACGGCCGAGGTTGTCCAGCACCCAGCGCTTGGAGGCTTCTGTCTCGGCCCAATTGGGCATGGCGTTAGGAATATTGGGGTCGGGCGCCAGAGCAGTCATCGCGCAGGAACGACAGAATGCCCCCTGTTCAGGCGCAATCCAGTTGCAGCCGATGATGTCCCGGTTCGCGCAAAAGGGCGGCATCGGAACGAAAGACCTGGCCTGTGGATCGTACGCGACCGGTGTGCCCTGTGCCGTGGTGAGATTGTCAAACCACAGATTTCCGGAACCAACCGGGTTGGAAAAAACCTTCATAGAGCTGGTGCTCCTCTTGAACGGCAGTAAGCTCGAAAATGTGTTGCCGTTCTTCCGAACCTATACCCTATAGACAAGGAACACCAGCCAGACCACCAAATCGACCGGGTATCACTTACACGCTGATCACCATATCGCCGTAATCAAAGCGCACTTTCGGTAAGCCGGAGGTTCGGTCACGGGCACTACGGTAACCCAAAGCAACGATGGCAGTAGTCTCAAGGCCCAGTTTTGCCAGTCCAAGTACGTCATCGTAGGCTTGGTGATCGAAACCGGTCATCGGGCAGCTATCTACTCGCATTGAAGCTGCAGCAGTGAGCAGGGTCCCCAGGGCAATATAGGCCTGCTGGTGCGCCCACACCCGTTTTTCTTCTCGGGATTTGGCTGCAAGCGCCTCTTTCATGTGCGCCACATAGCCGGAGATATCTTGGGCAGGTACGTCGCGGGTTTTCACAAACTGCGTGACATACCTGTCGACCGTGTGGTCACCAATATCCGTTTGCGCCGCAAAAACGATCAAGTGAGAGCAGTCCAACACTTTCTGTTGGCCAAAAGAGTAGGCCAGCAAATCCTGTCGAACCGACTTGCTTTCGACGACCAGAATTTTATAGGGCTGCAGTCCATAAGAAGAGGCGCTCTTGCGAGCCGCATCAACCAGTGTTTCCACCGTATGGGCACCAAGCTTCTCGGGCGAAAATTCACGGACGGCGTAACGCCAGTCCAGGGCTTCGTGAATGTTCATAGAGTTGTCTCCTTCGCGTTGAGGTAGCAACTCTATGGAACTTCTGGACCCTGAAAAACGGCCAGAATAGAACTACATAGTTTCCAGAATGGAAAGAGCCAGGAGAAAAGCCCCGGAACCAGCGCTATTCCCAGTAGGGTTTCTCTCCAAGATACCGGTCCAGATGGTCAAGCAGCAGCCGAACCTTTGTGGGTTGATTGCGCCCCGGTGGAAACAGGGCAAACACACTGTAGGGTTTGGGCGGAAAGTCTGGCAGCAGAGGGACCAGTGCGCCTTTTTCAATGTCTTCATGGACGAGGAATCGGGGCACCAAACCAACGCCGGCTCCCCTCAAAAGACTCTGGCGGATCGCCAGGCTACTGTCCGTTCGATAGTTACCGCTGACCAACACCTCCTGACCACCGAGCTCCCAGACCCTTGGTCGGTCGTGGAGGCTGAACGTCAAACAGTTGTGTTGGGCCAGATCCGACGGGGCTTTAATCTCTGGCACACGCTCCAGATACCCCGGTGACGCGCAAACGATGTTTCTGGACTTTCTGAGTGGTCTGGCCAGAAGACTCGAGTCGGCCAGGGAGCTGCGAACCCGAATAGCGATATCGACGCCCTGCTCCACCAGATCCACCATTCGATCACTGAGCTGTAGGTCGATGTCAATTTCAGGGTAGGCGCGGAGGAAGCTGTCGATGGCCTCTGTTATATGGGTCAAGCCGAACGACATGGGGACGTTCAGCCTTATCGTGCCTCGCGGCTCCGCCTGGAACCCTCTTGCCTCCAGCTCTGCGTCTTCCAACTCATCCAGCAAGGCCTGTGTGCGTTTCAGAAAAGCGAGCCCCGCATCGGTCAGGCTCATGCGGCGAGTGGTCCGATTGATCAGCCTCGTGTCGAGATCCCGCTCGAGGAAGGCAATGTGTTTGCTGACTGTTGCCGCTGTGATCTCAAGATCATCCGCAGCCCGGGTAAAGCTGCCCAACTCTGCGACGCGCCTGAAGATTGTCATTGCGACGAGCTTGTCAGTGGCCAATGAAGCCTCCGGATTGTTTCTGAATTGGAAGCAGTATTGTTCGGCCAAGCCCAATTATCAACTCAATCGATTGCTGCAAACTGACTACCGGTGACCCCCATTTACAAACCGGAGCACTCAGTGATGATAACCACAGCGCAGCGTTCAATTATTCCCCCCCAGTCCGTAGTTTGGGGCCTACTACTGGCCAATGGATTCCTGATCGCACTCATGCTGGCGCTGGCAAAAGCAGCCACATCCCAAGGCATGCCAGCCATCACCTATGCCTTCTGGCAAACACTCATTGCAGGCGCCGTTCTGCTGGTGTGTGCGGGGAAAGGCCGTTCTCTGCTGGAGCCACGTCTGGGCCGCTATTTTCTCATCAGCGGCTTGACTGGTATCGCGATCCCGAATGCCATCGGGTTTTATCTGGTCACGAAACTGGGAGCCGGCTTCACCGGGATCATGTACGCCCTGCCCCCCATATTCACGTTCCTGCTAGCGGCCGGTCTGGGGCTGGAAAAACGCAGCTGGATCAAACTGGCCGGGCTATCGATCGCGGTCGTCGCGTGCGCCTGGATCGTGCTTCAGCGCCACTCGGAGATCAGCAGCCCGAACGCACTCTGGTTTGCCATGGGCCTGCTCATCCCGGCCATGCTGTCTATTGGTAATGTTTACCGGTCTGTGGCCTGGCCGTCCGGTGTAAAGCCCATGATCCTGGCATCAGGCACCTTGCTGGCGTCCGCAGGGACGCTTGGTCTGTTAGCGGGGCTGACGCGCACCTCCATTTTCCCGGAAACAACAGGGCTTCAACTGGTCAGCATCGTCGGTGTTCAGGGGCTTCTAACCGCATTGACCTACCTCTGCGCCTTTGAACTCCAGCGTCGATCCAACCCGGTTTTCTACAGTCAGCTCGGCGCAGTCGCCGCCATGTTCGGGTTACTGATTGGCGTAATCTGGTTCAACGAGCGCTACTCAGTTGGCATCTGGCTTGGCGCCCTCGTGGTTATCCTGGGGCTCCGGATAAGCAACAGAACGAGACCAACGAGCCCTGAAACCTGAGTCATCAAGCGCATTCATAACCAACCCTCAAACAAATTCATTTGCCTGATCCGGATGCCGTTTCTAGGATGGTGGCTTCTGTCGCCCAAAATAAAAATCACACCCCGGGGAACAAGGCACCATGACTTTTCGCTCCGTACTGATTGCCAATCGCGGCGAAATCGCGATCCGCATTGCCCGAGCCTGCAACGAAATGGGATTGCGGTCTGTGGCCGTCTTCTCTGAAGACGACGACGCCAGCCTGCATACCCGTATGGCCGATGAGGCGGTGGCTTTAACGGGCCATGGCGTAAAGGCTTACCTGGATGGAGCGCAACTGATAGAGGTCGCAAAGGCCCATGGCTGCGAGGCGATCCATCCTGGCTACGGATTCCTGGCGGAAAACGCCGGTTTTGCCCGCGCATGCGAACAGGCCGGGCTGATCTTTATTGGCCCTTCGCCCGACGTGTTGGAGGGGTTTGGTGACAAGTCGGCTGCCAGGGCCCTGGCAGAACGCTGCGAGGTTCCCCTGATAAAGGGAATCAACAGATCGGTGAGCCTCACCGAGGCCCGCGCCTTCCTGGACGAGCACGGTCCTCTGATGATCAAAGCGATTGCCGGTGGCGGCGGCCGCGGCATGCGGGCGGTTCACGCCGAAACAGAACTCGAGCAGGCCTTCCAGCGCTGCCAGTCCGAGGCTCAGGCAGCGTTCGGCAACGGCTCACTTTACGTTGAGCAGTTGATCGCTCGGGCAAGGCACATCGAAATCCAGATAGTCGGCGACGGTACCGGAGCCGTCAGTCACCTCTGGGAGCGCGACTGCAGCCTGCAACGGCGAAATCAGAAGCTGATCGAGATTGCACCGAGTCCTTTACTGGACGCCTCGATCCGGGATGACATGATCGACAGCGCCCTGAAACTGGCCGGCGCCGTTAACTACCGTGGTCTCGGCACCTTTGAGTTTCTGGTGGACGAGGACCACCCCGGCCGTTTCTATTTCATGGAAGCCAATCCCCGCATCCAGGTAGAGCACACCATCACCGAGGAGATTACCGGCGTTGATCTCGTTCAAACCCAGCTGCAATTGTTTGGCGGCCAAAGCCTCACTGATCTGGCTCTTGAGTCGCCACCCACCAAGCGGGGCTTCGCGATTCAGGCGCGAATCAACAGCGAAACACTCTACGCCGATGGTCATGCCACCGCCGCTACCGGCACATTGAGCACCTACGAGCCACCGTCTGGCCCGGGTTTACGGGTCGATGGCTACGGTTACGCCGGTTACACCATCAGTCCTTCGTTTGACTCCCTGCTCGCCAAGCTGGTTGCCCATGGCGGCGATTACCCTTCAACACTTCGGCGGCTTTATCGCGCCCTGTGCGAATTCCGGCTAACCGGTGTCAGCAGCAATATTGGTCTGCTGCAAAATCTGGTCCGCCATTCCGGCGTGGAAACCTGGGCTGTTACCACCCGCTTTGTCGAAGACAACCTGAAACACCTGATCCCGGAAGCGACCAAAACCGCTCACCCGCACCTGCACTTTGGCAACGCATCTGCCTCGGCGGTCGACGAAAGCCCGGGCGCCATCGCCGCACCGGCGGGCACCATCGGCATTGAGGCGCCCAGTTCAGGCACGGTTGTCAGTATCGATGTGACACCAGGAGATTCCGTCGCCATCGGCGACCCGGTGGCGGTGCTTGAAGCCATGAAAATGGAGTTTGTGGTCAAGGCAACCAACTCCGGCATCATCCACGCTATTGCCGCAGAACCAGGGACAACGGTGAACGACGGGCAGGCACTGGTCTACCTGGAACCAGCCGACGTCGAGGCCGGCGGCATTCAGAATGAAGAGACGGTTGATTTGGAGTACATCCGGGCCGATCTCGCCGAGGTTCTGGAGCGTCATGACCTGCTGACTGACCAGCGCCGACCGGAGGCGGTCGCAAAGCGGCGTAAAACTGCTCAGCGAACCGCTCGTGAGAACGTTGAAGACCTGCTCGACCCCGACAGCTTCAATGAATACGGAGCTCTTGCACTGGCGGCACAGCGACGCCGACGTTCGGCGGACAAGCTGGCTGAAATGAGCCCGGCGGATGGCCTGATTACCGCCATTGGCACCGTGAACGCGCCGGCATTTGGCCCCGAAGCCGGGCGTTGCGCCACCATGGCCTACGATTACACGGTGTTCGCAGGCACACAGGGGCTGACGAATCACCGCAAGGCAGACCGAATTCTCGCTCTGGCCGAGCAATGGCGAATCCCCCTGGTTCTATTCGCAGAAGGCGGTGGGGGTCGCCCATCCGACACCGACGCCAACGGCGTTTCGTTTCTGGACTGTCATACCTTTGTCGGCATGGCACGGCTCTCCGGCGTCGTGCCCACGCTCGGTATTGTGTCCGGCCGTTGCTATGCGGGCAACGCGGCACTGCTTGGCTGCTGCGACACCATCATTGCCACCAGAGACGCCAATCTGGGGATGGCGGGACCTGCCATGATCGAAGGCGGCGGGCTTGGGCGGTTCAGCCCGGAACAAGTGGGGCCGGTGTCCGTCATGGGGCCCAACGGTGTGATTGATGTCCTGGTCGAGGACGAAACTGAAGCGGTCAGTGTGGCGAAGAAATATTTGTCTTACTTTCAGGGCACGTTGGAAGGCTGGCAGTGCGACGATCAACGACGGCTACGCCACCTGATTCCGGAAAACCGCATGCGGGTCTACGATATCCGTCAGGTTATCGAAACCCTGGCCGATCAGGACAGTGTCCTGGAACTCCGCAGCCAATTTGCGCCAGGCCTGATCACGGCTCTGGTCCGTATTGAAGGTCGTCCCATGGGCCTGATCGCCAACAACCCGGCCCACCTGGGCGGAGCGGTCGATGCCAGCGCAGGTGACAAGGCTGCCCGCTTCATGCAGCTCTGTAATGCCCACAGCCTTCCGATCCTGTCACTGTGTGACACACCGGGCTTCATGGTGGGGCCTGACGCCGAAAAACAGGCCACCATTCGCCACATCTCGCGTATGTTCGTGGCGGCAGCCAAGCTCAGTGTGCCTTTCTTCACCGTGATTCTGCGTAAGGCGTACGGTCTTGGCGCCCAGGCCATGGCAGCGGGCAGCATGCTCACCCCCTTCTTCACGGCCGCCTGGCCCAGCGGTGAGTTCGGGCCCATGGGCTGGGAAGGCGCCGTGCGCCTGGGCTTTGCCAAAGAACTGGCCGCCCAGCCTGATGAGGAATCAAGGCAGAAGATGTTCGATACTCTGGTCGCCAAAGCCTATGAGCAAGGCAAGGCGCTCAACGTGGCCAGTTATCTGGAGATTGATGCGGTGATCGACCCGCAGGAAACGCGGGCGTGGTTGATACGCGGGCTCAGTTCCACTTCCGGCATTCAGTCTGGGGAAGGCGGGAAATTCGTCGATACCTGGTGAGCGGGGGCTCTAGAATTGGCTTCTGCCCCGCAACAGAACCTGAAAATCATCAATACTGTCGTCGCCATCCAGGGGAAAGGCGAAGTCGAGGTGCAGCATACGCTGCACCTCAATGCGGCTGGACGCCAGCCGCATGCCGAAGCCAACATCCTTCAGAACACCTTCGTCCGGCCCACTGTTCCGTTCGTCAGTGAACCAGGCCCGGCCGACGTCAGTGAAGATTACACCACCAACCCGAAACAGCTTGAACGGATGCCAGTCCGGAAAATAGCGCCGCTCCAGGGTCCATAGCAGCCTGCGGTTACCCTGCTGGTATTCGCTGGGATAGCCACGCAGGCCGTTCTCCCCGCCAATCAGCAGTTGCTGATCGGCTGTCAGATTGTGCGCTGCGGTGAACGCGAGATTGGTGTACCAGCTGTTCCAGCGCTCCGAGCCGCCATGGAAGTACTGAACGCTCACTGTGCCCAGCAGGTTTTCCACCCGATCCTCGTCGAGACGGTAGGTGCCGCTCTGGCTGAGGGAATAGCTGGCGTAGTTGGTCTCCGAGGCATGCAGCGCATCCTGGAAATCCATATTCAGAACCACCCGGTCTTCCGTGGCACCCAACCCGCTGCCCGAGTAGCCCAGCTCGGCCCGCCAAACGAAACCGTCCCGCACATCTTCCACCCGCTGGAGCCGGGTCAGGTTGGTCATTTCACGGAAACGGTTCTGGCGGTAATCAAAGCCAATCCAGGGGTAACTCAGGGTCCTGTCGTCTGGAAAGATGTCGAGATCGGGTTCGTTGGGCAAACGGTCGAACATGAGTGCATTGTAGCGGTAGCCGGCGAGCAACCTCAGTTGCCGATCGTTCCTCTCGGCCAGGCGCCAGCCTCCATCGATACTGAAGAACTCCTGGCTGCGCCGATAATCGGCAATAGCCTCCGCGCCGACATAGCGGGATTCTTCCCTTACGTCATCGATGCCGCTCAACCCAAAACGCCAGTTGGTGGTCTCGCTGAAGAAAGGCCTCTCAAGGTAGGCGCCTCGGCCCCGGCCGTCGCTTCTCTCGTCGAACGAGAACCCCGCCTGCCAATGCGAACCCAGTACGTTCGGGTCATCAAAATAGAGACTGGTTTCGGTGCGGTCCGGGTCCTTCGCATAGCCAATGCCGAGGCTCTTGCCTGATCCGGCAAAGTTGGGGTCAGACAACCCGAAGTTGGTGGTATTTTCGCCCCCGGATCGGGATACCCCCACGCTCGGGAACAGTGTCCAGGTATCCCTTGTAAGCACGCTTACCTCAACCTCGTTGCCACAAACCCGGGTTACGCCTACCCAGGCAGCGGTCAAATACTCACGCTGGCGCAGCACCCGCTCGGATTCGGAGATAAGCTCGGGCTCGTAGACATCTCCTTCTTCAAACACCAACTGGGCACGCAGGGCGGACTCCCAGGTAGGCGTGTTGAGCGCGATAAGAGTTCGATAGAGCGCGTTGTCCTGCTCAGGATCGGTGGTATCAAAGATGGGACGGCGAAGAACGCGGATGCTGGCGATGCGTGCATCCTCGGGAATCACCAGATCGCTCTGGCGGGCGAGCTGATCTCTCGGCTTGTCCAGATCAATGGCTTCCGGCTGGATACTGCTGGCAATACAATCGCCCTGGTCCGATTCGGCGGCCAGGCAGGATCCGGCAAAAACCATTCCCGAGACAACAAGCGTTTTCCTGGAAACCATACTGACCTCACGAGGCGCCCAGACAATAATTTAGCCCAGCGATGCCTCCAAGTCAGCGTTCAGGCGGTCTCCAGACAGGGACATCCTCCTGCTTCGGCTCATCCCAATCACTCTGCATGGCACTGCTGAGTGCTTCTTCCAGCTTCATGAATAACTCACCGTAGCGGGGGCTGAACCGGATGCCCTCCTCGATTTCCTTCCAGGCGTCGAACAGCTCATCCTCGTGGGCTTTTTCATTGTCGAGGAAGGCCCAGGTCATCTGACGGGCACGCATCGGGTGCACACCCATGGCGGTCAGGGCATGACCCCCAAGCTCGAGTGCCGAATGATAGGTTTCACTCACCACATCATCGGCCCCGGCCTCGCGCAGTCGGTATCCGTGGCCTCTGTCGAAAGCGCGGGCCAGCACCCAGACACCGGGGAAGAACTGCTTCACATGCTCCACCATCTGCACCGAACGATCACGGTCGTCGATCGCCACGACCAGCAGCCGGGCCTGTTCGATGCCTGCGGTTTCCAGCAAATCCGGGCGACTCGCATCCCCGAAAAAACTTTTGATATTGATCTGCCGGAGGTTCTCGATCTGTTCGATCTCATGGTCCAATGCAACGATGGGAACATTATTGGCCCGCAATAGCCGGCAGACAATCTGGCCAAAGCGACCAACACCAGCGACGATAACCGGCGCCTGTTCATCGATGGTATCCGCCTCGCGCTCGTCGTTTTGTGAACGACGATAACGGGGCAACACAATCCGGTCATACACGATAAACAGCAACGGCGTCAGGAACATCGACAGCGCCACCACCAGTGAGAGGACCTGTGACGTTTCCATGGGAATCACGTTGTTCTGGACACTGTAGGTCAGAAGCACAAAGCCAAACTCACCGGCCTGTGCCAGGGACAACGTAAACAGCCAGCCATTACTGCCATGAACCCGGAACAGCAACGCCAGGCCGAGCAAAATCGCGGCCTTGACTGCGATCACCGCAACCGCAAGTGACACCACCGTACTCCATTGCTCGGACAACACATCGAAGTTGATGCCCGCGCCAACGGTGATGAAGAACAGGCCCAGCAACAGTCCCTTGAACGGTTCGATGTTCGCTTCCAGCTCATGCCGGAATTCACTGTTAGCCAGAACGACACCAGCCAGGAAGGCCCCAAGAGCCGGGGACAGATTTACCAGACTCATCAGGGCCGCAATCCCGATGACCAGCATCAGCGCCGTGGCGGTGAATACTTCACGCAAGCCCGACTGCACCACATAACGAAACAGGGGCCGGCTCAGATAATGGCCGCCAACAATCACGGCACCAACGGCCGCCACCACAACCAGCCCATGAGCCCATCCCGAGAGACTATCCACCAGGCTGAGGTGACCTTGCTTGGCGTCGGAACCTGCCGTGGCGTCCATGAGCTCCGGCAGTGCCAGCAAGGGGATGAGGGCGAGCATCGGAATAACAGCGATGTCCTGAAACAGCAGGACGGAGAACGCACTGCGACCGCCTTCGGTTTTGACCAATCCCTTTTCGTTGAGGGTTTGAAGAACAATCGCCGTGGACGACAGGGCAAAGATCAGACCGACTGCAATGGCTGTCTGCCACTGCAGTCCCAACCATGCGGCCACTGCCATGCCTGCAGCCGCCGTCAGCACCACCTGAAGCCCACCCAGTCCGACCAGGCGCACACGCATGGCCCAGAGCGCCCTGGGGTCGAGTTCCATACCCACCAGGAAGAGCATCATGACCACACCGAACTCGGCAAAATGCTGAATGGTATTGGCTTCCTGCCCTACCAGCCCCGTGACCGGTCCAATAACCACACCGGCCACGAGATACCCGAGAACAGAGCCCAGCCCCAGGCGTTTTGCCAGGGGCACAGCGATGACTGCTGCCACCAGGTAGATAAAACCCTGGACAAAATAAACTGTCATCAATGATTTCCTTGATTCAAAGTCGGGCGGCTAGAGGATATGCGCAATACTATTACCTGCAGCACCGTTTAGCGTAGACCGAGGAACGCCTCTTTGACATGCGAGGCAAGCGCGTCATTAAGGGGATTTGAACCCCGGCGTACCAACGCCAGCTGATAGAAGCCGATTTCCGGCAGGCTATCACCGGCAACCTCTTTCAGAGGCGGACGAATCAGGCTTTGCGGAAACGGGGCCACGGCGAGATCCGCCAGCATAGCGGCCTCCTGACCGGAACAATGCTCACAGGTGTAGGCAATCCTGTAAGGTATACCCGCTTTGTCCAGTGTCCGAAGGGTCATACGCCGCCAGGCACATCCCTCATGGGCCATGGCAATCGGCAGCGGGGAGCGCTGATAGGCCGATGAGCCCTCTCGCCCGGCCCAGACCAGCGGTTCCTCGTGCACCACCTCACCGCGGGGAATACGCCCCTCATCGGCCACAGTTACCAGGGTCATATCCAGTTCCCCGGCGTCCAGGCGAGCGAGATTCTGTTTGCTCGAACCAACCACGACATCCACCAGCACGGCGGGATAGGATCTGGCAAATTCTGCCAGAACTTCCGGCAGAATCCTGGTACCCACATCGTCAGACGTGCCAATACCCACTTTCCCCTCAAGGGTTGGCGAAACGAAATACTGCACGGCCTCTTCATTCAGGCGCAGCAATCGGCGCCCATAATCAAGAAGAACCTCCCCTTCTGCGGTCAACGTGACACGCCTGGGTTCGCGAACAAACAGGGTTTTCCCGAGGTTCCGCTCAAGCTGTTTGATTTGCATGCTCAGGGCGGAAGGTGTTCGGTGAACGGCTTTGGCGGCACTGGTAAACGTGCCATGTTCCGCAATGGCAACGAAACTCCGGAGCACATCGTTATCAAGCAGAGGCATGTTCATAGGCGGACCCTACGGATCGATTTATGGCCGGCAACTGCCTTAAGCATAACTGAACAAGATCTTAAATTCTTTTCGTTTGATTGAAGGCAGAGAGAATACCAGAATAGCGGCTGTAGGCACCCGTAAGCGAGTTACAAGACGTCTCCAAACGAGCTGCTGCAAGTCATTCACCAACAGTCGGGGCCGTAGACATGTTGAAGAGCACAGAGCATCAGGCACACTCCGCAATGCAGCCGATCACCTCCTGGATTGAGGGATATTCCAGACGCCAGCAATTCCGCCGTATGGCTGAGTCATTGCTGAAAGAAAAAGATGATACGCTTTCAGATCTTGGCTACGACCGCCATGATCTGGAAGGCGCCTTGCACCTTCCCATCCGGAACGATGCAATGCAATACATCGAGGCACGTCGTTCCAGACGTGCTGTGGAAGCGCGCAGAGCCAAAGCTCCTCGGCTCGCCGGCTAACCGCGCGCCAATTCCGAGAACCGTATCAGGTTATACTCGCCTGTCAGCACATCGGCCAGATGGCTGATGTGCTCGGGCGTGATTTCACAGCAGCCGCCAACAACACCTGCGCCGTCATCCAACCACTGTTTCACCTGAAGCCCATACACCCCGGGTGACACGTCCTGCCTGGCTTCCAGTTCATCCACCAACGCTCCGCCGGCCATTGGTTCAACTGTTTTGAACGCGTTTGCGTAGCCACCCGTGCAGGGGTAAAGACCGGCCAGTTCAGGCATTGCCTGCGAAATCACTTCCGGGTCGCAGCAATTGAGCATAATCGCCGTTGGCCCTGACGCCCTCACCGCTTCAACAGCCTCGGCAAGGGTCTCCCCTGACCGGAGCTTGCCATCGGCTTCCAGTCTGAATGCCACTCCGAAGGGTTTGCCTGATTCATTGGCGGCAGCACAGGCGGCTTTCGCCTCCAGCGAGTTGGTCATGGTTTCGATGAGGAAGACGTCCGCCCCACTCTGCAGTTTAACAAGGATGTCGAATTCCGATTTCAGATCCTCGAACGTACGGTCAGGCTGGCTCCGATAGCTTCCGACCAAGGGCGGCAGGCAGCCGGCGATATCAACGTCGGCACCCGTTAAGGCGATGGCGCGCTCCAACACCTCGAAAGCCCGTTGATGGATTGCACCAATCTCGTCACCAAGGCCTTCTCTGGCCAGTCGCGTGGGCGTTGCAGCATAGGTGTTCAGTGTCAGGGTACGGGCGCCGGCCCTGATAAAGTCAGCATGGACATCGGTAACCACGTCCGGCTGCTCCCGCATTACCGCCACTGACCAGAGCAGTGACGTAACATTCATGGCCCTGCGGTAGATTTCCTGGCCCAGGCCGCCATCGAGAAGTGCAACAGATTTCATAAAGTACTCATCAGGGTGTAACGATATTGAACCGGCCCTGAGGCTTGTCCAGCATACTGAAAAAGCCTATCAGGTCGAGCCGGCTTCCCTCAAAGCTGATCTCGTCGCTGAACAGAAGTTCCTTCAGCCCCGCACGGCCGATCAAAAGATCCACAAACAAAGACCGCGTCAGATGCAATGTGGCGTCAGCGGGAGTGTCCTCATTAACCAGACGGTTGTGGAGCACGGAATGTTTCAGAGTCAGCAGATAACTTTCCTTGAGATCCGTGAAGGTAATCTTGATGACGGCGCTCTCCCCTTCTGCGTCTTCGGCCTTCAGCCGCACCGCCATGCTGTCGAAGAACAGGGATACCGGCGTATTCAGCAGCACTTCTCTCATCATCGCCGGTTTGATGCCCTCTTCCGGCGAACCATGGCGCAGCTCGTATGCCCCCGTCAGGTAGAAGTCCCGCCAGGGTGCGGATTCCGCCTGATAGCCAAGCTGGTCATAGACGTTGGCCAGAAGCTGTTTTGCATCGTCATTCCCAGGCTCGGCAAAGACCACCTGATTGAGCAATTCCGCCAGCCACCGGTAGGTGTCGCGCCCTTCGCTAGCCCCCATGGCAGAGGCCGCCTCGAAATCCTCGCGGGCTCTTTCCAGAACCTTTTCAGCGCCACCCATCATCTGGACATAACGCTGGGCCGAGTCACTTTCCGGAAGTGGGTCTAGCTGAGCCGGGTTCGCTGTAAACCACCCCAGGTAGTGCTGATACACCGCTTTGGCGTTGTGAGACACGGTGCCGTAGTACCCCTGGTTATGGAACGCCCGATTCAGCTCCGGCGGCAGCTTGAGCTGATCGGCGATCTCCCTGGGCGTCGCACCCTGGTTCATCAAACGCACCGTCTGATCGTGAATGAACTTGTAGGTATCCCGCTGAACAGCCAGGAAGTCCTGGATATTCTCTTGCCCCCACAGCGGCCAGTGATGGCTGCCGAAGTAGATATCGGCGTCGGCAAACAGAGTCTTTGCTTCGTCGATAAAGCTGCTCCATAGACGGGCATCCCGAACCTTCGCGCCCCTCAGGGTGTAGATGTTGTGCATATTGCGGCTGACCAGCTCGGCACCGCAAAAGGCCTTTTGTTCGGGGAGATAGAAGGTGAACTCTGCAGGCGCTTCGGAACCGGAGACAATCTGGAAAATCATCGGCACGCCGTCCACCTCCAGCTCCGTACCGGTTTCGCTGATCAGATCCGTCGCCGGGGCAAAGCCAAAGGTGCCAAAAGCCGGGCCTTTGCCCAGACCAGTGCCAACATGGCCGCGTTCGTCCCGATCCAGACGCTTGCCATACATGAACATGGCCCGGCGGGTCATGGCGGGGCCAGCGATAATGTTCTCGCTGGTTGCCTCCTCCTCAAAGCCCTCTGGCGCGATAATCCGCAGGTTGGCTTTTTCCTCGTCCGAAAGGTGCTGGAGAATGCCCTGCACGCCGCCGAAGTGATCAATGTGGCTGTGGGTAAAGAGAATCGCCCGCACCGGCTTTTCGCCCAGATGTTCACGGGCGAACAGGAAGGCTTTGCTGGCAGTCTCCCGGGCGGTCAGAGGATCCACCAGGATCCATCCGGATTCGCCTTCGATGATCGACATGTTCGCCAAGTCGTAACCCCGGATCTGGTAGAGCCCGTCGGTGACCTTGAACAACCCGTGAATGTTGTTGAGGGCAGCCTGGCGCCAGAGGCTTGGATTGACCGAGGCCGGGGCATTTTCTCCATCCTCGTCAATAAATCCGTAGGCCGGCATGTTCCAGACTTCACCGCCTTCCAGATGATCAATGACCAGTTCAGGGTCCTGGGCAATCAGTCCGCGGCGCGCGTTCTCGAAATCGTCACGGTTATCGAAGGGTCGCTGGTCCAACACATCCCGATTGGCCTGCTCGGTCGTGGCGGTCGGCGCAGTGTGTCCGGCGCTGTTGGCTGCGGAAGAATCAGCACCGGAATCGCAACCCGTCATGACCAGGGCAATGCCCAGCAAAGGAGCGAAAAGAAACTTTCGGGATAGTGGCATATGGGGAAACCTTTTCGGTCTATTGTTATTGGTTACCCCAAGTTTACTTCAGGGTGGGCCTGGATCTGTGCAAATTAGCCAAAATACTCCTGAATCCACCCAAACAGTTTGGTCGCCGTCATGTCGCCGAGCGCCATCTGCTGAAAGTCATTCCCTACCTCATCCTCAATGGTCACGAACTGGTAAAGAAGAGTGCCGGGCTGTTCATCATGCAGTATGAGCGTAATCCTTCGGCGGGTCCGCAGACAGTCAATAGTCATCACATCCGCCGGTATACCCGCATCACGCATACCCCGGCGAACCTCCACCACCGGGTTAATGTGCTGGTGGGTGGCCTGAATGCGGGCATGGGCATCGCTGGCAAGGTCGGACAAGGTTTTCAAGGAATCTTCAGACATTGGGCTCGAGTCGCTCCGAGTGTTGTCATGTTTGATCAATCAGATTACCAGAGAATGAGCAATCCTTAAGCGAAATCAACGGCTCTTGTCAGTAGCCTGCGTCTGACTTGATCAACGCTAGGGGTTATACACTATGGTCAACATGCTGGCCGCAATTCCTGTCAGGGCACTATTCGCCCGATTATTTTCGCTGGTTTTCTTCGTGCTCGCTTTCACTCTGGTCAGTGCCACCGTTTTGGAAGTGATCGCCGCCCTCCAGTCTGGCCAGCAACTTATGCAGGCCCTGATCAAGGGCGTTAATGGCAGCATTATCGCTCTCGCAGTTTACGAACTGGCCATGGTGATACGCTCCGAGTACAGCGGGCGCTCGGAATCCCACGACGTTATAACCATGATGAGACGCACACTGCCGCGTTTTATTGGAACAGTGTGCGTTGCCATGTCGCTTGAAGGGCTGATCATGATCATCAAGTACAGTCAGTTGGAACTCGCCGGCAACCTCTATTATCCCGTTGCCATCATCGTCAGTACCGCCCTGCTGCTGGCATCCCTGGGCCTGTTTTTGAAGATGGCTCCCAAAGACCAGGCTGGCCCTTGAGGTATCTTTACATCGGCACGTTAAACACCGGTAGGTATCAATCCGTGCCACACGGGCAGACTCATATCTTCGGGATCATCATTCGGGCCACCAGTCCGGCTTTTGAAGGCTCCTTCTTCAATCGGTATCCGGAATAACGCCGTTGCCTTTCGTTCCTTGTCATTCGGCGCCCTTACCTGTTCCCACCGCCCCGGCTCGATCTGGTTGATGATGGCACGGAACGCGGCATCAAAGGCGGCGTGGTCCGTGACCG
This sequence comes from Marinobacter sp. DSM 26671, assembly GCF_900112835.1. NCBI lineage: Bacteria > Pseudomonadati > Pseudomonadota > Gammaproteobacteria > Pseudomonadales > Marinobacteraceae > Marinobacter > Marinobacter sp. DSM 26671. The sequence goes on from NZ_FONF01000019.1 coordinate 18,191, forward strand.
GCACAGCCCGTCCATACAACACCAGTGACTCGTAGTTAGCGCTGTGATGGAACGCCGACTTGGTCATCACCCATTCATTCGTCACTGCGAATGAGATACAAAGCAACGCTCCAGACCCGAGACGCCGGGACAAGCGTCCACCGTTCAATGTGTGTAGATAAAGATCATCACCAAGCCGCCAGGCAGTGATCGGGATGATGCGAGGCTCGCCATCTTCCACAAATCCGACATGCGCCGTTTTGAGACGATCAATCAACCTGTAAGCTGTTTCCCTGTCATAGCTTGCTCGCTTTACTGCCCTCTGCACCCTGCTGCGTGGACAGGCAGTCAGAGGGGACGCTGTGGCCCCTGCCAGATCAGTCGTTGTCATCAAAAGCTCCTTTCCGGTCTTGCACTTCACAAAATGTACTTCTATTGAAAGGCACTTCTGATACCATCGAAAGATCCAGATTGTGACTTTTGATAGGACCAGTTGATGTGATCGATGATATTCGCCTGGACAGCGCGCATCCGCTGCAGCATCAGCTGTATCAACGATTGTCCGAACGGATACTCGACCAGCGCTACCCACCCGGGCGCCAGCTGCCGCCCAGCCGCCAGATGGCAAAGGACCTCGGCATCAGCCGCAACACGGTGAACGCCGTTTATGAGCAGCTCAAGGCGGAGGGCTTTCTTCAAAGCAGAGCGGGCAAGGGTATCTTTGTCCATGAAGACATCAAATCAGCGATAACCCCCTCAGGGCCGGGCCTGGAGAAATCCGGTGGCGTTTCCATGAACTTGCCACCGCTGCCGCCACTTCCAGCGGGAATACCGAAGCCTGTTGAAGACGCCAGTTTGCCATTCCAGCCGGGCTTGCCAGACCTGGATGCATTCCCCATCCGCAGCTGGAACCGGATCCTGCACCACCAGGAAAGCCGGCGAACACTGAGAGGGTATGACAGCATCCAGGGATTCCAGCCCCTGCGACGCGCCATCGCCGCTTACGTCAGAACGTCCCGAGGGGTTCGCTGCGAAGAACACCAAGTCATAATCACCAATGGCGCGCAGCAAGCGCTCTCGCTTATTGCCGACGTTTTCCTGCAACGGGACGACAGTATCCTGTGTGAAAATCCGGGATACCGCGGCGCCCGGAACGCGCTGGGCCGGTTGGGCAATCCCGTGATTCCAATCCCCCTCAGGAACCACGTCCTGGATGTGGAAGCGTTGCCGGGCCTTGAACCTGCCGGGGCCAAGCTCCTGTTCTGCACGCCCACTCACCAATACCCCATGGGCGGCATCCTCGACCTTTCCCAGCGAATGGCTCTGGTGCAATGGGCCCAGCAAAACGGATGCTGGATCATCGAGGACGACTACGACAGCGAGTTCCACTTCTACAACAAACCCTTCGCTGCCATTCAAGGCCTGTACGAGAATTCACCCGTGCTCTACATGGGCAGCTTCAGCAAAACGTTACTACCAGCATTGCGCATCGGCTATCTGGTGGTCCCGGAAGCGGTGGTCGAACCCCTGCTCTGGGCAAAGCAGATCAGCGGTGGCGAGACGCCGCTCCTTACCCAGGCCACCATCGCCGAATTTATTGAGAGTGGTCAGTTCACGCGTCATCTCAGGCGCATGCGCCAGCTCTACCGGGACAAGTGGCAACGCTTCCAGAATGAAGTTATCGATAAGCTCGGTGGGCGGGCACAACCGGTAGCGGAAAGCGCAGGAATGCATCTGGTGCTGGAAGGGGAATTTGATGATGTAGCCCTCAGCCAATGGCTGAAAACCAGAGGATTTGGCAGCACGCCGCTCAGCGCACACTTCCTGGGAGAATCCTCCAGAACCGGCCTGGTAATGGGATTTGCCAGTGCCAATGAGCGTGAAATCACAGAATGCGTTACCGACCTGAGGGCCAGGCTAGCAAACCAATCTCTCTCGAATTAACGTTCAGACTTCCCAAAATACTCGGAAAGTTCAGCCGCAAGAAAATCAAAGACCGTCCGAACCCGCAGGTTCATCCTGAGTTCCCGATGTGATACCAGCCAGACATCGCCGCCGAAAACCTGATCCTCGAAGACCCTCTCAACGTCAGGCTCTGCATCACCCAATTCGACGGGCATCATACCAATACCGATACCCGCGCGAGTCAATTGCCAATGAACCAGATGGCTGTCTGTCCTGGCAACAAATTGTTCCTCCTGCAGCTTGAGGCCACGTTGCGCCAAGGCTTCCATGTATCTCTCATTGTTTGAGAAAAAGCCGATGAATGGGGCCTCACAAAGATCGTCGGTCAACGGCGATGGCAGATCAGCCAGGATGTCCGGTGTGGCGAAAAGAGTCGCAGAAAATTCACCCACCTTTCGGGCGATAAGATCAGGTTCGGTAGGCCGAAAATTGCGTATGGCAATGTCTGCTGCTCGGCGGCGAAGATCGCTGGCTTCGTTGGAGGCAACAAGGTTAATGCGAATACCCGGATACTCATACCGAAGCCTTTGAAGAATCGGCGGCAGAATGAAAGCGGCGGTGATTTCCGACGCCGAAATCGCAATCTCGCCTTCAATGGACCTTGCCCGGCCGGTTGCCGCGAGCGAAAGGCTGCTGGCAGCCTCACCCATTGCTCGAACATACGCCAGCAAATCGAGACCCGCCTGCGTTAGCTCCAACCCCCGACCGCCCCGCTCAAAAAGCGCGGTGGACAATTCTTCCTCCAACGCAGCGACCTGCCTGCCAAGGGTTGGCTGAGATACCCCCAGAGCCTTTGCTGCAGCAGACAGAGACCCTTCCTCGGCAGTCACGAGAAAGGCTCGAGCCCGGTTCCAATCAAACTTTACAGATTGCCAATTCATTCAGATTTGCATACCAGACATTCGATTCTGGCAATATTACCAACAGCTTCGCACAGATAGAATGGGTTCACTGAATTTATGCCGCCAGGCTGGAAAGGGGAATCCATGAGCTCGTCTGTCAATTTCTGGAACCGCAGCGCAGCGCGTTACGCCCGTCGCCCTATCTCAGATCAGAATGCCTATTTAAGAAAGATTGCCCTTACCCAAAAATACTTCCACCCCGAAATGGACGTGTTGGAGTTCGGCTGCGGTACCGGTTCCACAGCATTAATTCATGCTCCAAAAGTCCGCAGCTACCTTGCAACCGACGCTTCCTCCCGAATGATCGACATTGCCCGGGAAAGGATGGCAGGAAATACTCTCAACAATCTTCGTTTCGTCGTTGCCACGCTTGAGGACATGCAACATCGGCAGCAAGCGTTCGACGCGATTCTGGGATTGAACATCCTGCACCTGCTCCGAGACCCGGAGCGGGCCATAAACCAGGTTTTCAGCATGCTCAAACCCGGCGGCGTGTTCGTCAGCAATACCGCCTGCCTTCAGGACACGCGCCCACATCTCAAGCCAGTAGCCTGCCTGGCCCGCTTACTGCGATTTGCACCCTATGTCAAATTCGTATCGCGTCGTCAGTTGGAAATGCATCTGGAAAATGCCGGATTCCAGATCGATTATCGCTGGGTACCGGAAACCTCAAAAGACGTTTACTTCCTGATTGCCAAGAAACCAGAATAGGGCTGGGCTAATCCTCAGAAGAGTAATGTCGGCCAATGAAGACAGCACTTTCTCTAATCACCCTGCTCGCAGTGACCACCGGCTGCAGCCACAGAGCTGTCTATGAGAACGTTCAAATAAATCAACGGAACGACTGTGCCAACGAGCCGCCATCGACCTACTTCGAATGCCTTGATCGCGCAAATAAATCCTTTGAGGAATACCAGCGAGAACGAAAGGATCTATTGGAAAATCCGGAATCCGATGGCAAGCTGCCCTGACCCGAGGCACGCTGAACGGCAGTGCCAATCATAAGGAGAATTCAATGGGAAGTTCCAAACTGGTCGGCATTGTTTTATTGGTCATTGGCATTGGGCTGCTCTACTTCGGCTACCAATCAACTCAGTCCCTGGGAAACCAGCTGACCGAAACGGTCACAGGCCGATTTACCGACGACACCATGTGGTATCTGATTGGCGGGGCAGCCTCGGCCGCAGCGGGCGCTTTCCTTCTATTTTTCAGGAAATAAGCCAGCCCGTTTTTTTCACCGCCTGGGCCTGACCACAAACCAACTGGCCAGGACCAGCGCGCCGAACACCGTGTAAGCCAGAATAAACACCCAGTCCGGAGCACTGTAATACAGAATGGACTGCAGCCAGTGCTGGATAAACGATCCCTCATAGCCCGCCTCCCCGGCCTTAGCCCTAAGCGCCATTTCCCAGCTCGTAAGCGGGCATAACACACCCAGCCATGATTGCAGAACCACAATAGCAATAACCGCCAGGTGGCTCAGACGGAACCAGAAATTGCGCACCCACCGCCAATTCAGGAAATAGCCAGCGAATGTGGCCACCAGTCCCAGGATGACGAAGGCCACCAGTATCGTGTGCAGGATCAGGAGCGCATCAGCAAAGATCAGTAACCATTGGCTGTCCATCGCTACTCTCCATAGCTACTCTCCATAGCTATTCTCCATCGCTACTCTCCAAAGACTGCTGAGTTGCCAGTTTTGGTCTATTGTACAGGCACGTCAATCTCTGCCAGTGAGGGAGCGTTCTATGAGCCACACCCCGCCTCCAGCCAGACTCGGGTTCCTCTACCCGGGCCATGCGGCCGAAGATGATTATCCCCTGATGGGTTCCATGATAGAGCCCCCGGCGCAAATAACCCTCATCCACACTGAATTCCTGGAGGACGCCCACACCGTTGAAGCCCTCAGTGAGATGGGCAGCGTCAGCCGGCTTTCCAAGGGTGCAGAAGCGCTGGCTGGCTCAGGGATTGAGTCGGTGATGTGGACCTCCACCAGCGCCAGTTTTGTGCTCGGCCTAGATGGCATTCGCCAGCAGATCGATACGCTCGAGAAACTGCTCGGTGTACCGGCTTCGACGACAGCAATGGCATTCGCCAGAGCGGTAAAAGCCATTGACGCCAAACGGGTGGCCATCGCTGCCACCTACCCGGAGGAGGTCGCGCAGCGATTCCGGGCATTCCTGAATCATTTCGATATCGAGGTCGTGCACCTGGCCAGCCGAGGCATCATCACAGCCGCGGAAGTCGGTCTGCTTGAGAAAGACGCGGTTATCGAATTCGCTCTGGCCAACGTCAGGGAAGAGGCCGACGCCCTGCTGATGCCAGACACAGCTCTCCACTCTTCAGCTTGGCTCACCGATCTGGAGCAGGCAATCGGGCAGCCGATACTGACCGCTAATCAGGTCAGTTTCTGGGAGGCTTTGCGACTGTGCGGCAAGCTCAGTCCCCAGTCGGGGCTGGGCAGTCTGTTCGAACACATGCCCGAGGATTAGGCCACTACGTGGCTGGCGCGGCCCTGTTTTTTTCGCGCAATACAGGGCTTCGTCGGCCCTTCGGATCATGTCGTCGATTGAATCAAACTCGTTGGCCAGGCCCTGACAAATCCCGATGGAGCAGCTGAGCACCTTGCTATCGGGGCTGTGCTCGCTTGGCACCGCACTCTCCTGCCATTGTTTCAGAACCTCCGCAGCCAGCAGCTCAAACCGGTCGGCATGCTCGCCCTCAGGACAGACCTATTTTCATCCCACAGACCTATTTTCACCCCAAATAGATCTGTCCCGGTTTCAACTAGACCTATTTTGGTTTCAAATAGATCTGTCCCGGTTTCAGTCTGCGGTTTCAACTGTCCGGTTTCAACTGCATGCCTGGCAACTGTTTTCAGGTCTATTTCAGCTTCGTGTGTTCGACTGCTAGAACCCCAACTTGCTCCAAATTGGTACATTTATGATATATCGTACCTGTATTAGCTTAGGGAGAATATTTTAGATTCTGGAGCATTTTTATGGGTTGGCTGACAAAAAAACAAGTTCCTATCCCTCAAGGAGATTTGTCATGAGCGTGAATTATAAAAGCATACTTCGCCGAATTCCCCCCATCTTCTTTGCGGCCATCTATATGGTCCTGATGTCTTTACCTGCAGGTGCAGCCGGGTACGACAATGCTCTGAAGGGCGTTAAAAACTATGACGCTGTCTACGAGGTGAGCCAAGGAGATCCCAAGGTCGTTAACCCCGTTTTCTTGGTAATAAAGAACTCCTACAAAGCACCTGAAGTGAAGGCACTTGCGAAAGATCCCAACATCGCCATCGTTTTTCACGGGCCGGTGGTGAAACTGCTTTCGACTGACAGCGCATCATTTAATGAGGCAGAGCTGGCCGAGGTACAGAAATTCCAGACGACTCTTAAACAAATGAAGAAGGACGGGGTGACACTGGAAGTTTGCCGTTACGCGTTGAAAGGGATGGGTGTAGATGAGGCGACGATCATTCCGGAGGTCGACCCGGTAGATAATGGTTTCGTCTCGGTCATCGGCTATCAGATGCAGGGGTACGCGGTTGTCCGAATCCCCTAAGCAAAAAATCGGTTGTTGCTCTGCGAGCTGAAGTTCACCTTGAGGTCCGCTGGTCAAGATTGATCACATAAAAGGTGGAACACGAATGCGATTGCTCGCAAACTGGAGGTTCCGGGGCCAGTGCACCACGTTCTGGTGAGGTCGGACGGTCGCTAAGCCGTTTCCACTCATCCCATGAGCGGCGGAATCAGTATTATTGATCTGGACTTCGGTCCCACCCGCAAATAAGCAGGTGGCGTGGTCAAGTCCACGCGCCACACCTGCGGCAGTCAGGAAGCAGCTTCTCGATACTTATCATGGCGAAGGCATCTCTTTGCAGCAGTTGTTACTGGATCTCCATTCTGGGCGCATTATGCGCATTGGACCTTGGATATCTGACTTATCAGCACTTGCTATTTTACTGTTAGTCATCTCCGGGTTGATTAATTGGTGCCGTCGCCCGCGCTGAAGCAGCCCTGCATTACCACGAAGAATCTCTCCACAATACCGGTCGTTCCAACAAAAACTGACACATTGGGCCAGCCGGTGGCCCGGATTCTTCGGGGCTGCCTCTGCCGTTTTTGGACAACTCGGTGTCGTATTGGATTCACCTGCACTGAGCAATTAGAGCCACATTGAATCAGGGCCCTGGCCGATATGCGGCAGCGCGAGGGCGTTCATTGCAGGCAAAGGGGAACCAAAATGGCACAACTACCGAAACGTGCAAGAGTCGTAATCATTGGCCAGGGCGGTATCGTTGGCTCCTCGGTAGCACACCACCTGATCGAACAGGGCTGGGATGACATCGTAGGGCTGGAAAAATCCGCCATTCCCTCCGACATCGGCTCCACCTCCCACGCCTCGGATTTCTGCTTCACCACTTCCCACGACAAGCTGAACATTTACACCACCAAGTACAGCCAGGCGTTTTACGAAAAACGCGGCAATTACGTGAAATGCGGCGGCATGGAAGTGGCCCGGTCTGACGACGACGAGCGGATGGACGAGCTTCGTCGCAAGGTGGGTTCCGGAAAAGCGTTCGGCACCAATGTCAGCATGATCTCGCCCAAACAGGCAAAGGAGCTGTTTCCATTGCTGGACGAAAGTCAGATCCAGGGCGCGATGTGGGATCCGGATGCCGGGCTGGTAGTGCCCCGCTCCCAGAGTGTTGCCGGCGACCTGGTGGAAGAAGCCGTGGCCACCGGCAAACTGCAGGCCTTTGCCTACACGCCGGCCATCCGCATTGATGTCCAGGACGGCCAGGTACGTGGCGTGGAAACCCACAAGGGCTACATTGAGACCGAATACGTCGTTCTCTCCATGGGCATATGGGGGCCCCTGATGGCCAACACCGCGAACGCGCCCCTGCCACTGATGCCACTGGAGCATCCGTTGCTGTTTTTCGGGCCCTACGAAGAGCTCAATGGCACCGGCAAGCAGATTGTCTATCCCCTGTTCCGCGACCAGGGTAATTCCGCCTATGTGCGGGACACCGGCGACCCGACCACCACCGAAGGCGGCCGTATCGAGTGGGGCTATTACGAAGCGGAAAACCCGCGGCTGGTCTACCCCGGCGCCATTGCGGAGCCCGGTGATGCGCGGATGTCCCCCTCAATGCGGGATCTTTCACTGGACCAGGTCATGGACGCCTACGAAAAAGCCATTGAGATGACGCCGATCCTCGGCGAACTGGGCTGGGAAGAGAAACACTCTTTCAACGGCCTGCTGTCGGTCACACCGGATGGCGGTTCACTCATGGGCGAATCCCCGGAAGTCCGTAACCTGTGGTTCTGCGAGGCGGTCTGGGTCAAGGACGGCCCGGGAGCGGGCAAGGTCCTGGCCGACTGGATGACCCACGGCTCCCCGCAGATGGATCCCCACAGTATCGATATTGCGCGTCATTACCCGCTGCAGAAAACCCCGGACTACGTGTACAACCGCTGCTACGAGACGGCCAAAAAGATCTACACCCCGGCGGTTCACCCCCGTGAGCCGTACCTTACCGGTCGCAAGATGCGAACCAGCCCTTTCTACCTGAGGGAAGTGGGTCTGGGTGCTTACTTCATGGAGGCCGCAGGCTGGGAGCGTGCTCACGGTTATGCAGCCAACGAGTCCACCCTGCTGGCGAAATACCGCGACCGGATCCCGGTGCGGGAACACGAATGGGACGCCCGGCACTTCTGGGAGGTATCCAACGCCGAACAGCTTGAGATGAGCGAATCCGTGGGCATGATCAATCTCTCGCACTTCGCCATCTTCGACATTTCCGGTGATAACGCCGAAGCGCTGCTGGAATATCTGTCGGTTGCCAAAGTCGGCGGTACCACGCCCAACGGCAAAGGTGTCTACACCCATTTCCTCGACGAGCGCGGGGGCGTGCGTTCCGACCTGACCATCATTCGGCGGGGCGCGCAAGACTATCGGGTCGTCTGCGGCGGCGACACCGGCCATCGGGACTATTGCTGGATCACCCGTATGGCCCGGGAGAAGGGGCTGGACAACATCCAGGTGCATGACCGCACGGACGAACTGGCGACCCTTGGCCTCTGGGGACCAAAGGCCCGGGAGACATTGGCCCAGTTCGTTACCGACCCGGACCAGTTGTCCGCGGACAATTTCCCGTTTGCCACCGTCCGGGAACTGAACATTCGAGGGGTCCCGGTCTGGGCCTTCCGAATATCCTACGTGGGCGAGCAGGGCTGGGAGCTCTATTTCCCCTTCAGCTATGGCCTGAGAATCTGGGACCTGCTCTACGATGCGGGCGTTACGCCGGTGGGCATTGAAACCTACGCCAATACCCGTCGCCTGGAGAAGAGCCTGCGACTGCAGAACGTGGACCTGGAAACGGAATACAATCTCTACGAAGCCGGTTTGCAACGACCCAAGGTCAAAGAAGCCGATTTTCACGGCAAGGCCGCGTATCTGGAGCAACGGGAGTGGCCACGGCAATCGGCCTACCTGTGCACGATGACCATGACCGAGCACCGGGATGCCAACGGCATTCTGCGCTACCCGGTTGGCCAATGGCCGATTCTGGACCCACAAACCGGTGAAGTGCTGGTGGATAGCCACGGCCGCCGCTCTTACAACACCAGTGTGGCGTGGGGGCCTTCGGTGAGGAAGATCATTCTGCTGGGTTACATCCCCGTCGAGTACGCCCAGGAAGGGCGTGAGCTCACCCTGGAATACTTCCAGGAGCACTACCCTATCCGAATCGAAGCGGTGGGTTACCGGGCACTGTTTGATCCGGACAACGAGCGAGTCAAATCCTGACCGGGTTCAGAGAAGAGGCGCGGTGGTCAACACTCAATGATGTTGACCGCCAGCCCTCCCCTGGCGGTTTCCTTGTATTTATCCAGCATATCGCGACCGGTTTCCCGCATGGTGTGTAGAACCTTGTCGAGCGAAACGTAATGCTTGCCGTCACCCCTCAGGGCCATGATGGCGGCATCGATAGCCTTAACCGAGGCCATGGCGTTGCGCTCGATGCAGGGAATCTGCACCAGCCCACCGATGGGGTCGCAGGTCATGCCCAGATGATGCTCCATACCGATTTCCGCGGCATTTTCTACCTGTTCCGGTGAACCGCCCGTTGCCGCAGCAAGCCCGGCCGCGGCCATGGCACAGGCCGAACCCACTTCGCCCTGGCAGCCCACCTCGGCCCCGGAAATGGACGCATTTTCCTTGAACAGCACACCAATGGCACCGGCGGTGAGCATGAAACGCACAATGCCGTCCTCGTCCGCCCGGGGACAGAATTCCCAGTAATAGTGAAGCACGGCGGGGATAATCCCTGCTGCGCCGTTGGTGGGCGCCGTCACAATCCGCCCGCCGGCGGCATTTTCCTCATTGACGGCCAGGGCATAGAGGTTTACCCAGTCCAGTGCACTCAGGGAAGGTGAAATCAGGTCCACCCGCTGCTTGTCCATCAGCGACCGATACAGCGACGCGGCCCTGCGCCGGACCTTGAGGCCACCGGGCAACTCGCCCTCGTGCTGAATGCCGCTCTGTACGCACTCCCGCATCACCTGCCATAGCGCCAGAATGCTGCTACGAACCTCCTCTTGCGTGCGCCACGCCTGTTCGTTGGCAGACATAATGTCGGCAATGGCCAGGTTGTGTTCCCGACACAGCTCCAGCAACACCCTGGCACTGCTGAATGGGTATGGCTGTGGGGTGTCATCCTCGCGCACCTTCAGGGTGCCCTCAACGGTTGCATCCACCACGAACCCACCGCCGACCGAATAATAGCTTTTCTCGAACAGGCACTGCCCGTCGCGGTCGAAAGCCTGACAGGTCATGCCGTTGGGGTGCTCGGGAAGGGATTTGCGGCGGTAATAGACCAGGTCGGTATTCTCACGGAATTCAATGGCCTGCTGCCCTGCAAGCAAGAGGTTTCCACGGTCGCGGATCTGCTCAAGACGAGCCGGCATTACCGCCGGGTCGATCTTGTCTGGTCGTTCACCTTCCAGTCCCATCATTACCGCAGGGCCGGTGCCATGCCCCTTGCCGGTGGCACCGAGAGACCCGTAAAGGGACACCTTGAGCCGACCGACAGAAGAAAGCAGACCCTCACTCACAAGAGACCCGGCAAATCTTCTGGCCGCCTCCATGGGTCCCACTGTGTGGGAACTGGAGGGGCCAATACCAACCTTGAACAGCTCAAACAGACTGACTGCCAATGTGTGGCCTCCTGTTGAGGAACGTAATTCAACACTAGCGCCAATCGAGGCCAATCGCATGCTTTTTGGCGACATGGAAACGATGATTTCCGACAGCAGGACACGTCGCGTTGAGTCCATCCTGGCATGCACCGTGTCGCATGTGGACCATCCGCATTATTGCCCCCGTCATAGAATAAAAGGAGTATGGAATTGATCACTTATTGCACGACTCGGATGCAACAGCTAGTGTTCAGGTTGGGGTGGTCGGTACGGACATTCCGGGTATTGGCCGGCGCAACTGGCCCAGGCAGGGCAAAGGGGGTTGTTTATGACCACTGATACCGGTTCGCAAACAGACAAGCCCGTCCAGCAGCCCTATCGGGTCGGCTTCCTGCTGATCGACAACTTTACCCTGATTGCCCTTGCCACGGCGGTTGAACCTCTGCGAATGGCCAACCAGCTGGCAGGCACCGAACTCTATTCCTGGCAACTGCTTACGGCCGAGGGCGATTACGCCCGCGCCAGTGACGGCATCACCATGGTCCCGGATGCCTCCATTCAGGAAGCGCACAGCTTTGATCTGGTCATCGTGGTCGCCGGGATTGATGTCACCCGCAGTTTCTCACGCAAGGAAGCGCACTGGCTGAAACAGATGGCCCGGCAGCATGTCCTGCTGGGAGCGGTCTGTACCGGCCCCTATGTGCTGGCCAGTGCCGGTCTGCTCGACGGCTACGCCTGCAGTGCCCACTGGGAATGCCTGGAAGCCATGCAGGAAGACTTTCCCCGGGTTCAGACCAACAACCGCCTGTTTACGGTCGAGCGTGAACGCATGACCTGCACCGGAGGCACGGTGCCAATGCACATGATGCTCAGCTTCCTGGCACGGCGGCATGGCCAGGAGCTCAGCAATGCCATATCCCACATGTTTGTCTGCGACCGGGTCCGGGAGGAGAGTGAGCAACAGCCCATGCCCATGCATCCGGGCCTGGCCCGGGCGCAACCCAAGCTGGCGGAAGCTGCCCAGCTGATGGAATCCAATATCGAAGAGCCGATCGAACTGCAGGAACTGGCGACTCTGGCAGGCATTTCACGCCGGCAACTGGAGCGGCTGTTCCTGAAGCACATGGGGTGCACGCCGTCGCGCTATTACCTGAGAGTGCGGCTGAACCGGGCGCGCCGTCTGCTCAAGCAGACTTCCTGTTCGATCGTGGAAATTGCCTCCATGTGCGGTTTCGTTTCCGCCACCCACTTCAGCCGTTGTTATCGCAAGACCATGGGGCGCGCGCCCAAGTATGAACGGATGGAAGTCTTTACTCCGGCCAGGGCGGACGGCCTCCTGACCGACACCATGGCCAGTTTACCGTCTTCATCCCTGCAGGCCCTGAAGCGGGCCAGGACCGAGCCCACTTACGGAACCTTTGAGGATTCCCCGGGGCACACTGTCCCAAGTTAAACCCAGTCTCAGGTTAACCCCACCACCAGGCCATTTTCATCCAGCGCAATGTCCAGGGCAGCGGGGCGCCGTGGCAGCCCCGGCATGGTCATAATGTCACCACAGACCGCCACCACGAACCCGGCTCCGGCCGCCAGGCGCACTTCCCTCACCGGCAACATATGCCCGGACGGCGCGCCCTTCACCGACGAGTCCACCGAGAAGCTGTACTGGGTCTTGGCAATGCACACCGGCAGGTGGCCAAACCCCAGGCTCTCGTATTCCTCCAGCTGTCGTTTGGCGATCGTTGTGAACTCCACGCTTCCGGCATGGTAGATACGGGTAGCAATGGTGCGAATCTTTTCCGCCAGGGGCAGGCTGTCTTCATAGAGGAATTTCACCTCCGGTTTGCCCTCATCCATCTGGTCCAGCACCGCCTGGGCCAGCTCAGTGGCGCCTTCACCACCGGTTGCCCAGTGATCCGCGGGCACTGCCCGCACGCCCAGCTCCTCGCTGATGGACTGGACCAGCGCCATCTCCTCCTCAGTGTCATCCGGGAAACGGTTGATGCACACCACCGGGGTCAGGCCAAACTGCTGCAGATTGCGGATATGCCGCTCAAGGTTGGCCGCCCCTTTTCGCAGCGCCGCCAGGTCGGGAATCCCCAGTTGGCTGCGGGGAATACCGCCCTGCATTTTGAGAGCCCGAATGGTGCAGACCACTACGGCGGCATCCGGGCGCAATCCCGTGTGCCGGCACTTGATATCAATGAACTTTTCCGCGCCCAGATCGGCACCAAAGCCCGCCTCGGTAACCACCACGTCGTTCAGGGCCAGCGCAGCCCGGGTTGCGGTGACGGAATTGCACCCGTGGGCGATATTGGCAAAGGGCCCACCATGAATAAACACCGGATTGTGCTCCAGGCTCTGCACCAGGTTTGGCTGCAGGGCTTCTTTCAGCAGTACGGTGAGTGAACCCTCGACACCCAGATCACGAACGGTTACCGGCGACATGTCCGAGCGCCGTCCAACGATGATATTTCCCAGGCGCTGCTTCAGATCCGCCCGGCCATCCGCCAGGCAAAGGATGGCCATGATTTCCGATGACACCGTGATATCGAACCCGGTCTCACGGGGCACGCCATGTGCCGCTCCGCCCAGGCCACAGACCATGTTTCGCAGCGACCGGTCGGTTATATCCATGACTCTGCGCCAGCTTATGTAACGCGGATCCAGCCCGGCTTCATTGCCCCAGTGAATGTGATTATCGATCAGTGACGCCAGCAGGTTATGAGCACTGGTAATGGCGTGGAAGTCGCCGTTGAAATGCAGGTTGATGTCTTCCATCGGGATCACCTGAGCCCGGCCTCCGCCGGCAGCACCACCCTTCATGCCAAAGCAGGGCCCCAGGGACGGTTCCCGCAGACACACGGAGGAACGCACACCCAGCCGGTTGAAGCCATCATTCAGCCCTACACTGGTGGTGGTCTTACCTTCCCCCGCAGGGGTTGGCGTAATGGCCGTCACCAGTACCAGCTTGCCTCTGGGTGCCGAGTCGGACGTATCCACGTAGGCCATGTCCAGCTTTGCCTTGTAATGGCCAAAGGGCACCAGGCTCTCCGCCGGCAAACCGAAACGCTGCTGCGCCAACAGCAGGATAGACTGGGGCTGAACCGAACGGGCAATCTCGATATCCGGAGTGCCCGGCGGTGGAAACTCGGACGGCGCTGGCGTGTCGGGCGTCAGTTTACTGTACTGAAGACTCATGGCACTGCCTCCCTGTTGTTCTCGCAGGACCCACTGTGATCCCGAATCCATTGCGCTGACTGGCGCAGCCCCCCGAACGGAAACAGATGAATGCCCCGCAGCAACGTCTCCGGATTTTCCAGGCAGTACTGCACCAGCGCCCGGACCATATCGTCGGGTTTCCAGGCACCCAGCATCCGGGCACTGCCAGGGCGACGAAGCAGCATACGTGCGGATGCGCCTACCCCACACATAGCTGCATAAGCGATAAGCGTTTTAACCCGGGTTGGGCCCGCCATGCCGATATAGACAGGCACTTCTTCCAGAATATTGCCCAGCCCTTGCAGCCAGTCGATCACCACCTCAGCGTCGAAGGTGAACTGGGTGACCACCCAGAGCCTGGTAGCGGTCGTACGGGCGTATTCACGCTTGACGCTCAATGCCTGAGCCAGGGTTGCCCGATCCGCCATAGGATGGCCGTCCGGATGAGCCGCAACACCGATACCGTGGAACCGGAACTGGGCCAACAATCCCGATTCGAGCACGGCCAAAGTGTCGGGAAACGGGCCGGCCACGGCATCGCTGTCGCCCGCGATCAGCAGCAGACGGTCTACCCCGCTTTCATCTAATTGGGCCAACCAGTCCCGCAACTGCCCCCGGCTCTGGGCCATTCGGGCGGGCACATGCGGCACGGGCTGCATACCCAGATCCAGCAGACGACGGGACGCTTCCAGCGTGTCACTGAACTGCCCCTTTGGCAGGAAGGGCACGTACACGCAGGTGCCTGCCGGCAGAAGATCCGGCAAATGTTCTGTCGTCAGGATCTGGCGGGGTGTGGCCTCAATGGATGCCGAGCGCACCAGATCACGAAACCGTGCTGCTGCCTCCTCATCGGGCCGATTGAACGCCTGTCTTTCGCTAACCAGTGTCATAAACCGCGCACCCCATTGCCAACGGTGTTTACCCGACAGCTGTTATCGCCGGTTCTTCCCGTTCGGTTAATCGGCGAAGTCGATCCCCTTGGCCCGGGCTCTTTCGCGGGCGTTGGGATTCACCGAAGGCCGGAAGGGCACTTCCACCACTTCCGCCTCCACAGCGGTTGAACCATCCGCGGCGGCATATTCCACAGGAAGATGCACAGTCAGCCGCGTGCCGACAGCCCGAAGGTCAAACGGCACATACGCCAGCGCGATGTTGGTCTCAAGCTCCGGGGAGTACCAGGGGGAGGTAACATAGCCCTCCGCTTCGCCGCCGTCCGGGCCACTGATAAGCCAGAAATCGTTGGAGTAGTCAGTCACCTTGCCGCCGCCAAAACGGATGCCCACCATGATGTGGCTGAAAGGCGGGCGACCGGCGTCCAATTGCTCACGGACCTGCTCAAGCTTTTGCTTGCCGATGTAATCGGCCTCCTTGTTGCGCGGCACCTGGTAGGCCAGGTTGCACTGGAACGGCAGGGTTTCCTGATCCACATCCTGGCCCCAGGACAGAATGCCCGCAGCAATCCGGCGATGGTGGGCGGGCGCTATGACCCGCAGGTTGTGGGGCTCGCCCGCGGCAAGCACGGTATACCAGAGGTCCTCGGCGTATTTGGTCGCATCCTTGAGGTAAATCTCGTACCCCTTCTCTCCGGTAAAGCCGGTCTGGGACACGATCACGTCGTGGCCGGCCACCTGGCCTTCCATCAAGCCGTAGTAGGGAATGTCCCGGACGGCGTCGCCAAACAGGTCCGCCATCAGGGCTTCAGACTTGGGCCCCTGAATCTGCACGGGCGCCACATCGATTTCCGCAATGGTGACATTGAATCCCATGCCAACGTTTACGCCCCGCATCCACAGCTCAAGATCACTGTCGGAGAGCGAAAACCAGAACTCGTCCTCGGCGACCCGCAGCAGAACAGGATCATTGATGATGCCACCCTCTTCATTGCAGAGGATGACGTACTTGCCACGCATGGGCTTGATCTTGGTCGCATCCCGGGTGATCACGTAATTCACGAACCGCTCGGCATCCGGGCCTTTGACCTGGATCTGACGCTCAACCGCCACGTTCCACATGGTGACGTCGTGGATCAGCGACTCGTACTCCAGCATGGCGCCGCCGTCTTCCGGGCGAACATAACCCCGGGGGTGGTACATACGGTTGTAGACTGTCGCGCGCCAGCAGCCCGCCTCATAGGCCAGATGCCAGTAAGGTGACTTGCGGACCCGTGTGGAAATCAGCATCTCCACCGGCGTGGGGCCAGATTGGCGCAAGTTGATGGGAACGCGTCGATCAGACTGGTCGACGCTGTCGGGCTGGCGTGCCGCACCGGCCCGTTGTTGTGGATAATCCAGAAGTGCTTGCTCGAATTTAACAGCCATTGCTATCTCCCCCTTCCCGGGTTGTCGATAGCCCTAATGTGGCCCTCTTTGAGGTTGCCGGGAGGAACCAATACGACACTCAGTCGACTAAAAGCGTCAGAGGGACGGCAGCAGGCCTAGAGAATCAGTGTCAGACCGCCCGTAACGACAGCGAACAGCACGGACAACCAGATCACGGTCATCCAGGGGAAAGGCGGAGGCGGTGGTTCAATCGCCAACTCCTTTTCCAGGTAGTTACGAAGCAGACGGGTGTTGCGGGTGTTGGCTTTATAAACCGCGTCGAAGGCATCGCCTACCACTGGCAACAGCCCGCCGAGAAAGTCGATGCCCATATTCCGCAACATGCGCATCTTCACCGCCTTGGTGGCGCCTGCTCGCTGCGCTTCCACCAGTACGTATCCGGCCAGGACCAGGCCCACGGCGTCCCCGACCACGGGCAGCAGGCCAATTACGGCCTCCGCGCCAATCCGTACATTGGTGAAAGGAATAGCGATGTTGCTATCGGTAAAGCGGCTGAACTTATCCAGCCGTGCCAGAATGGCCCGTTGCCGGGCTTCGGATGGTTTCTGCATTCTATCTCCAACGAAGGCGCTCACTCAGGCTTTGCGCTGATTTCTTCGAATGCCTGAACCAGGGTGTCGGGTTCTTGGGCGCCGGAGATCAGGTATTTACCGTTCACGATGAAGGCCGGCACCGCAGAAACACCGGCCTGTTGATAGGTTGCTTCATCCTCGCGTACCACGTTGGCGAATTCATCGGAATCCAGAATCTGCTTTGCCCTCCCGCGGTCCAGCCCCAGGCTCTCGACACAGGCCAGCAACACGTCCTGGTCTGAAACGTCTTCCGCCTTTCCAAAGTAAGCCTCGAAGAGCGCCTGCTTCATCTCCGTCTGCTTGCCCCGCTCAGCCGCCCACTTCACCAGCCGATGGGCGTCGAAGGTATTGCAGGTGAAGCGCTCCTGCATTTTCTCAAAGTTGAGGCCCAGATCTTTCGCAATCGTCATCATCTGATCCTGGGTCGCGCGCATTTCCTGCTCACTTCGACCGTACTTGCGGGCCAGGGCCGGCAGGATGGGCTCGCCCGTGCCAGAGTGGTCCGGGTTCAGCTCAAACGCGTGCCATTGCAGGCCGAATTCATACTCCGACGCCAACTGTTTCATAGCCTGTTCCAGGCGGGCATAACCAATCGCGCACCATGGGCAGGCGATGTCGGAAACAATGTCGATGTTGATCGTTTTCATGGGGTATCCCGTTAATTGCGTTTAGACACGATACTGCCAGCCTAACACGGAGACAGATCAGCCATCTCCCGCCAGATGTTCCCGGATCAGCTCTGCCATCTGCCGGGCCGGTTCAGTCGGACGGCCCGACGGCCGATGCAGGGCCATCTCGATGGATTGCAGGGCCGGCATACCGCTTCGTTCGTCCAGAACCCGCAGCTGGGGTGTGAGCATATCGCGGGTTACGGGCACCACCGCCAATCCGGCCACGACAACGGGCATCAATCCTGTCATCGACTGGCTTGAGTAAGCCAGGCGCCATTGCCGACCCGCAGAAAACAGCGCCTGTTCTGCCACCTCTCTGAACACATCAGCGCCCGGTGAGTAAAGCGCGAGAGGAATGGGATCTGTCAGGGACGGCTGTTTCTCGGCGCCAACCGCCCACACCAATGGCTCCCGGCGAATCACTTCGCCCCCGGGAGAGCGGGTCTGACGGGTCACAACCGCCAGGTCCAGCTCACCAGCCTGCACCTGCTCCAGCAGCCTGACGCTTGATCCGCAGATAACCTGCAGCTGAACCGACTGGAACAGCTGGCTGAAATGGGAGAGAACGGAGGTCAGCAAAAACGCATAGTCTTCCGGGATACCCAGGCTCAGTTGCCCCGATACCTGCCGCTGCCTGAGCGAATCCAGTGCCTCGTTGTTAAGGGCCAGCATCTTCCGGGCGTAACCGATCAGTTGCTCGCCCTCAGCGGTAAACCGAATACGCCGGCCCTCTCGCTCGTGAAGAGACACTTCCAACAGGGCTTCCAGGCGATGCAACTGCATGCTGACAGTTGACTGGGTATAGGCAAGCCGGTCAGCCGCCGCGGTTACCGTTCCGGTGTCGGCAATGGCCACCAGTGTTTGCAGCACGTTCAGATCCAGAATACGGGGACGCAATTCATCAACTCCTGTGATGCTTTTAATCACTAAACGTTGTTTTTGTGATATCTCAAGCAAGTATATCCTCCCGCTGTCAGATCACAACACACCAGCTAAAGGAGGACTGCCCATGAGGATTGTCAACGCGCCCATACGTCTGCCCAACATCCTGAGCATCATCGCGGCTCTGGTTGCCGTCGTTCTTTGGGCTGTTGCCCCTTTGCTGGTCGATGCAGCGCGTTCCATCCCGCCCTTCCAGCTTACGACCATCGCCCTGATCAGTGGCGCACTGGCCGTGCTGCCCATGAGTTTCCGGGGCCGCGAAGCGCGTAAACCTGTGAAAGTGTCCTGGCAATGGAAACTGGTGATTTTCGGTCTTGTGCCTTTGCTGGTTCTGGGGGCGGTCGGCGCCTACCTGGCCGGGCTTGGCATGGCACCCACCGCAGAGGCGTCATTGATCACCTATACCTGGCCGGTCATGTTCATCCTGATCAGCCAGTGGGCCTTCCATCGGCGGATCGCCCTCCCGGTTATTGCGGGGGCACTGATTGCCTTTTCCGGCGCGGCTTTGCTGCTGGGCCCGGAGGCCCTGAATAATGGTTTTTCAGGCAACCTGACCGGTTACGGGCTGGCTCTTCTGGCTGGGGGTTGCTGGGCTCTTTACTCCTGGATCTGCCAGGCAACACCCGTAGCGATCGCTCCTGTAATGCCAGGCCTGTTCCTTCTGGCTGGCGCCGGAGCCGCAGCCGCAGATACCGTTTCCGGCTCCGCCCATGTGCTGCCTTCAGGAACCGCGCTCGCCGCTGGTGTCGCCCTGGGTCTGGGTCCATATGGCCTGGCCATGGTGGCCTGGGATCTGGCATTAAGGAAAGGCCCTACCGCACTGGTGGGCAGCCTGGCTTATGCGGTACCTGTGCTGGCCGCTCTTTTCCTGGTACTGGCCGGGATTGCCGCGCCAGACTGGCGGCTTCCGCTGGCTGCGATGCTCGTAGTTCTTGGTTCGCTGGTGGCAGCCAGCCGTCGACGAGCCTGAACCTGACAGATCGTCGAGCAAGACGACCAGTCCAAGGCAGCCTATCGGCCTTTCCCGGAAGACATGCGTATACTCCTCATGTGTAACTCAAACCGCAGAGGAGTATGCCAATGGCCGACGAAGACACGCTCACCGCCCTGAAAACCGCCTTTACCTTCATGCCCCAACCGGTCGAAATCAATCGGTTCGAATACGGCGACGATGCTGACCGAATTCTCGCGCAGGTGAATTTTGTGCGGGAAGTACTGGTCAGTCACGGCATTGATCCGGAAGAAGTCGCCGGTGAGATCAACCCGGACTCGTCACCGAATTCCTGTTACTGAGTCGACCGTCCTCCAGGAGAAAGCATGCCTTATCAGTTCGAAGACCTGAAAAAGAGCTGCCAGAACGAATGGCAGGCCTACATCGAGCACGGCTTTGTGGAGCAACTCGGTAATGCGACATTAGCGCCCGAGGCGTTCCAGCACTACCTGAAGCAGGACTACCTGTTCCTGATCCAGTTCGCGCGTGCCTTTGCTCTTGCAGCCTATAAAAGCCCGACACTGTCGGATCTCCGCCAGGCCAAGGAAGGTTTGCAGGCCATTGTGGATGTGGAGCTGGATTTGCACATCAGCTACTGCAAGGAATGGGGAATTTCCGAACAAGAGCTGGCCGAACTGCCGGAAGCCCGCGCCACACTCGCCTACACGCGCTATGTTCTGGATACCGGCAACCGTGGTGATCTGCTGGACCTCCACGTCGCCCTGTCGCCTTGCATGGTGGGTTACGGTGAAATCGCCAACTGGCTGAACAGCCGGGCGGAAACGATTCGGGGTGAGAGCAACCCTTACGACGCCTGGATCGCCATGTACGAGAGCGACGAGTTCCAGGACGCCATGCAGGCAGAGATCTGCTGGCTCAATGAGCGACTGGCCGAAGTCTCCCCTGCCCGCTTCAAGGAACTAACCCGGATTTTCAGCGACGCCACCCGGCTTGAGATTGATTTCTGGGAAATGGGCTTGAAGCAGAGCGATTAACCTGCGCTACCAGCGTTGCAGTTGGCGCGCAGGCTGGAGTTCAAGCCTGCGCCGCCCGCTCTTCCCGCAATCTGGCCCGCACATTCATCAACACTTTTCCGTAACGGTTATCGCCCCGACGATCCCGGCCGCAGCCCCAGAAATAATCGAAATTGCTGTTTTCAACGATTTTCGTGTCGCCGGTATCCAGCAGAGCCTCCGCCAGCTCGGGATGGGTTCGGCAGCGCACGTAGATCCCCCGTGTCATAACGGTTTCGCGCACCTGCTTCCAGTCCCGCCGCAGGCTCTTGTGGCGCTTGCGCCCTAGCTTTCCGGCCTTGCCGGGCGTGTCGGCGTTGCGCACCTTTTCCTGGCGGTTGTCGTCGGTGAACTTCATGCCCTGGAAATAGTGTTCCACGGTTGGCCAGACCTTGCCTTCCAGCTCGAAACTGTAAGGGGCATGGGTGCCCAGCGGATTGTCCGGATCTGTTCGGGACATGAACAGGTCGTTCTCACCGTTGTCGTCGGGGAAGAGAGACATTCTTGCGATCCTTTAGAAATAAGTGGTCCTGCAATACCCCTAGTATCAACGAGTCCGCGCCAGGGGTCACGCCAATAAACCGGCTCATCTGCAAGACTAGAGATCTCGCAGGTATCCAGCACCCAGCTGTGCAATCTGGCCCCGAATCCAGGCCACTCGCTCCAACACATACGACGATGGCGAATTGACCCGCAGGACTTTCGGATTCGGGAGTACGGCCGCGAGCAGCGCGGCCTGGTACTCGGTAAGGTGACGGGCAGGCTTGCCGAAGTAGGCCTGGCTGGCGGCTTCAACGCCATAAATTCCGGGGCCAAACTCGGCAATATTCAGATAAACTTCCAGTACCCGCTGTTTTGACCAGAGGCCGTCTATTACAAGTGCCAACCCCGCCTCGATGGCCTTGCGAATGAAACTGCGACCGTTCCAGAGAAAGAGGTTCTTGGCCGTTTGCTGGGTGATGGTACTGGCTCCTCGAAGCCCGTCGCCGGCCCGGTACTCCGAGAGCGCCTGACGAACCGCCTCAAAATCCACGCCCACATGATGCGGGAATCGCTGGTCCTCGCTGGCAACCACCGCCAGCGGCATCCAGGGAGAGATCTCGCCCATGGGCACCCATTCGTGGGCGAGGGATTTGTTCGCGCCCTGAAGCTGATAACCCACCATGAAGGCCGAGGTGGGTGGATTTACGAACCGGAACATCAGGACCACCAACAGCACCAGCACGATAGCGCCGGCGCATAGCAGCAAAAACCATCGCAAAAGCTTGCGACCACCTGATGCTCTGGCCATCAGTTCAAATCCTCATCTTTGTACGAGCGAGTTCCCGGCCATAATTGACCTACGGGCCGCACAGCGCGCAAACTGCTGATAGCGATTCTGTGAGAGTGTATGCCACTACCATGCCTGCAAAAGTAAAAACCCGGATTCTCTTTCATTCCAGACGCCTGAATATATACCTGGTCCGATATCCAGAAGGCCACAAGGTAGGGCCGCACGTGGACATGGTTTCCGAGGGCCGGCTCTACAAACTCAATTGGGTTCTGGCGAAACCCAAAGCCGGTGGCGAATTCATCTGCGACAAGAATATTTTCAACCTTTTTGGAAGATTGTATCTGTTTCGCCCGGATCTCTATGAGCATCGGGTATCAAAGATCGAGCGCGGAAGTCGATGGCTGTTGAGTTTTGCGTTGACTTCCGGACTCCATAACTCAAGCAGGACAGTATCATGATGTATTTTGCCCATGAAATGAGCCGTGCCGCGCTGATGCCCTTGCGCATGATGACAGACGCACAGAGCAAATTGCTCAGGCACCCTCTCAGCCCTTTGTCCCGCTTACCCGGCGCTCGCAGTATTGCTTCCGCCTACGGCGTGTTCGGCGACCTGACCCGACGCTACCCGAAACCGGCCTTCAATCTGCACACAACGGTGTGCGATGGGGAGGAGGTCGACATCAGTGAAGTCATCGTCAAACGCAAACCCTTTGCCCAGCTCAAGCATTTCCAGCGCAGCGTATCGCGGCCTGATGACCCGAAACTCCTGATCGTTGCGCCGCTTTCCGGACACTTTGCCTCTCTGCTGCGGGGTACCGTCAAGGAAATGCTGCCAGACCACGACGTCTACATCACCGACTGGCGTGATGCCTGTCGTGTCCCCTTGTCGGCTGGCGACTTTGGGCTGGACGACTATATCGACTACGTTATCGATTTTATTGAACAGCTTGGGCCAGACACCCATGTATTGGCGGTTTGCCAGCCCGTCGTGCCGGTGCTCGCAGCCACCGCTCTCATGGCCGAAGATAAAAACCCGGCAACACCGCGCTCGCTGGCTCTCATGAGCGGCCCCATCGACGGACGTATTGATCCCACGGCACCCTGCGAACTGGCCACCAAACACAACCTGGCCTGGTTCCGACGCAACCTGGTTCACCCGGTACCCGCGCCCTATCCGGGGGCCATGCGGAAGGTTTATCCCGGCTTTCTGCAACTGACCGGATTCGTGAACATGAACTTCGACCGCCACATTGATGCCTACCGGGGCCTGTTCAAGTCCATGCGTGACAAGGAGGTCGAAAAGATCAGACGTCATCGTGAATTCTATGACGAATACCTCGCGGTCATGGATCTGCCGGCCACCTATTACCTGGACACCATCCAGCGTGTCTTCCAGGAGTTTCACCTTGCCCGGGGCTGCTTCATGCACCGGGGCCGAAAAGTGAATCCGGCGGCTATCGAAAAAACAGCACTGATGACGATTGAAGGCGAGAAAGACGACATTTCCAGCCCCGGGCAGACCCGGGCCGCCCATAAACTATGCGTGAATATCCCGGACGCCAGGCGTCTGCACCATCTGCAAGAGGGGGTTGGCCATTACGGTGTCTTCAATGGCAGCCAATGGCGCGAATCCATTGCGCCGCGGCTCAAGACATTCATCCGCGAAGCGTGACGGGTATCACATTTTCTTGTCGCGACTCGGGTGCTCTGCTAGCTTGAATGAGGTGATTAATAATAAGGAATAACAACCAGAGCGGGCTACCGCTCCAGGGAGGATTTCATGCAAGACCTCAAGGGCAAGGTCGCCCTCGTAACCGGTGCCTCACGCGGCATCGGTCGTCACATCGCACTTCAGCTTGCTCAACGCGGCGCCGATGTCGCCATCAACTACCGCTCACGTCAGCCTGAAGGCGACGAAGTTGCCAGGGAAATCGAGGCCACCGGCGTCCGGGCACTTGCCTTCAAAGCAGACCTCTCGAAGATGCCGGAAGCGCGGAGCCTGGTTCGTCAGGTTCAGGACGAGTGGGGCCGCATAGACATTCTGGTGAACAACGCCGGCATCACCAAAGACAAGTCCATGAAGAAGCTTACCGACGACGATTGGAACGACGTCCTGGATACCAACCTGGGCAGCGTCTACGCCACCTGCTCGGAAGTGTTGAAAATCATGATGGACCAGAAGTACGGTCGAATAATCAACATCACCTCATTCGTCGGGCAAGCCGGCAACTTTGGGCAAGCCAACTACGCAGCCAGCAAGGGCGGTATCATTGCGTTTACCAAGACCCTGGCACTGGAAATGGCCAAGTACAACATCACAGTCAACGCCATCGCGCCCGGCTTTACCGAAACCGAAATGCTGGCCCAGGTCCCGGAGAATATCCGTGAACAGATCATTGCCAGGGTTCCCATGGGTCGGTTTGGCAAGCCGGAGGAAATTGCCCGCGCCGTGGTCTTCCTGGCCGCGGAAGGCGATTACATCACCGGCCAGCAGATCAACGTTAACGGCGGCGTTTACATGTAACACTTGAAAGACAGAAGGCGAAAAAATGGCTGATAAACCAATAAAAAAGCAATCAACGCCTGACTTCGAACCCAATGTGGTAAGCCGCTCTCTGGCACGAGTGGGTGTTCATGGTGGTCACCTGCTCAAGCGCTCCATAATGCGCCGTTTGCGCGGTGGCCCGCCGAATCCGGCCAGCGTCGGGAGCATGACCAAACCCTTTGTCACCCTGACCGGCAAGCTTGCAACCCAGCCAGACACGCTTCTGTTCGCGCAGATGCGACTGATCAAGGACACCAGTCTGTTCTGGTCTGGCCTGCTGGCCAGCGGTATTGGCAAGAAACCACTGACCGTAGCCGAACCGGAGCCCGGCGACGGCCGCTTCCGGGATCAGGCCTGGAACGACGTCATAGCCTTCAACGCCGTCAAGCAGGCCTATTTACTGTCAACTCGCTGGGTTATGGACACCATTGACGATGTCAGGGATCTGGACGATCACGATAAGCGGAAAGTCCGTTTTTTCGCCAGCCAGATGACCGATGCCCTCGCCCCAAGCAACTTCGTTCTGAGCAATCCGGAAGTGTTGCGCACAACCGTTAAGACACGGGGCAAGAACCTCCTGCGAGGCCTGGCAAACCTGCTGCGTGATCTGGACGAGGGAAAGGGCCCGATGCCTTTCCGCATGTCCGACCCGGACGCCTTTGAGGTGGGCGACAATCTGGCCAACACACCCGGCGACGTGGTGTTCCAGAACGATCTGATGCAACTCATCCAGTACCGGCCGACCACCGAGACCGTTCATCGCGGGCCTTTGCTGGTGATACCGCCCTGGATCAACAAGTACTACATCCTCGATCTTGGCGAGAAAAAATCCTTCATTCGTTATTGGGTGGAACAGGGCCACACCGTGTTTGTGGTTTCCTGGGTAAATCCCGGGCCAGAGCTGGCACACAAGACCTTTGAGGACTACATGCTCGAAGGTCCGGTCGCCGCCATGGATGCCATCGAGCAGGCGACGGGTGAGCGGGAAATCAATACCGTCGGCTACTGCATCGGCGGCACTCTGCTTGGTTGCACGCTCGCCTGGCTGGCCGCTCGCGGGGATGATCGCGTAAAAAGTGCGACGTTTCTCAACAGCATGATGGATTTCTCCGACGTCGGAGATCTGGCCGTCTTCATCGACGAGGACTCAATCGCCAAAATCGAGAAGGCCATGAATAAACAGGGGTATCTTGAAGGCGCCTCCATGGCAACGGCCTTCAACATGCTGCGGGCCAACAGCCTGATATGGTCGTTTTTCGTCAACAATTACCTTCTCGGCCGCGATACTGCGCCCTTTGACCTGCTGTACTGGAACTCGGACGCCACTCGCATGCCAGCGGCGATGCACAGTTTTTACCTGCGCAATATGTATCTGAACAACCGGCTGCGTGAACCCGGTGGCATTTCCCTGGCGGGCACGCCGATCGACTTGAGAAAGGTGAAGGTTCCCAGCTACTTCGCATCCGCCATTGAGGACCACATCGCACCCTGGGTCTCCTGCTACAGAGGCGCACGTAACCTGGGCGGCCCGCTGCGTTTTGTGCTCGGCGGTTCAGGACACATTGCCGGCATCATCAATCCGCCCGAGAAGAAGAAGTACGGCTATCGCCTCAACGAAGACAACCCGGCCAATCCAGAGGAATGGCTGAAAGGTGCCGAGCAGTTTGAAGGTTCCTGGTGGCCGGATTGGGTGGCTTGGGCCGAGCAGTTCGGTGGCGGTGAGGTTAAGGCTCGCATTCCGGGAGAGGGCAATCTGCCGGTGATTGAACCGGCGCCCGGGGCTTACTTGCGCAACGAGCCGGCACCACCAAGCCCGGCGGTCCGGAAGCGGCGACAACCGCAACGCGGGAAATCGGGTTCCGCGAAGCAGAAAACGCCATCACCTGAGAAAGTCACGCAGTGAAGCATCCGTGGACTGAGCGGGAAACTCTGGAATAGCGGGCCGGCGAAAGCTCCCTAACGCAGCTCGGAAACCAGGTCACCGGCGCGACAACTCCTGACTGCGCGTTTGATCTTGCCCACATCCTCGCTGTCCAGATTCGCTCGAGACAGGTAAAGCGAAACCGGGAGGGTTCCCGCTGTTTGCTGGAATACCTTGACCACATCAGGACCAAAGAGATCCTCCACCAGAAGCGCCGGCAATACGACCGCATCCAGGCGGTCATAGTGAAGCATGGCAACCAGTTGGGACCACTCTGTGACTTCTTCGATTCTCGGGTTTTCGTCGGTAATGAACTGTTCACCAACAAAGCTCCGAGGCAGCCCATATTTAAGGCCCGAGGTTTCAGATATCGGCGGAAGTTGGCGATTCGAGACAAAAACATAGTCCGCCGAAAACAACTCACCGGCGAACTCGCCGATTCTGTCCCGACGCTCACTCTGGGCAAGGGGCAGAACCATCGAGACTTCTCCCGAGTGCAAATACCCCAGCCCTCTTTTCAGAGGCACCTGAATAAACTGGGGCTGGATGTCAGCGCGATCAAAGACACATTCGTAGAGCGGCGCCAAGGACCCATAGAGCTTGCCATCGGAGTACCCGATCACGCCCTGCAACCCTTCACCAACGGCGACAGGAACCGAGGCGGCCGCAAGGCTGGAAAAGAAGATCTGCAGGCTGATGAAGACTGCACAGTGTGGCCGAACCATCGCTCCACTCCATGGGACTGAACGCATGAATTTCCTGCGATCAGGGTCGTCCAGATTCGCTTACCTTTCCATACGGACCTGTACTTAACGTCCTAGATACCTGAAACGTAGCACATTCTGATACTTATCGATGTATTTCTGATTGATGAGACCAATCACACCCGATTGCCGCAAATCGTCGAAGCATTGATCAAAGGCTGCGGCGAATGCGGGGTTCCGAAAAACCATCTTGTGCGGCGCCGGGTTAAAGATTGGCGCGAAACGAAAAGCATCAGACTGCGAGGGCCAGCTTTCACCGCGGCGCTTCTTGTTGAAGATTCTCCGATTCACTTCCGCGACCACGAATCCGTCGGCCAGAATCGCATCGACCCGGCCCATAAACAGTAGCCGGGAGTGAATGGTCTGATCGGCGATTTCGGTGAGCGAGGCGAATTCAGGTACGTTATCGCTGATCCCCAGCACATCGCCCCCTTCACGGAACGTCACCACGTTGAGACCGGCCAGGTCTTTGACCCTTTCAATCGGCCCGACACGGGAGTGATTGTAGAAAGCTCCGTTCTGGTACCAGATGTAGGCGGATGTGGAATAACCGGGAAGACGCCAGTGCAAAGGTACTGTGGCAATAGCATCGAAGTCCTGACGATCCCTGTAGGTCCTTGCATGGCGCTCATAGGGCTGCATGATGAATTCGGCCTCAAATCCGCACTCATCGAAGGTCGCCAAAACCAATTCTATATCTCGCCCCTCGAGACTTGGCTCCGCTGCACCCGGTATCTGAGCAGCGAGAACTTTAAGCCGCGGCAGTGGCTCCGAATTCGCAGCCAAAGGGAATCCTGGCAGAAGAAATAAAAAGAAATGGGCGAGCGTTGAAATCTTCAAACCGCTGTCTTCTCACCTCGGGCTAAAAAGTTCAGTTTTTGAACAATATCCTTATCCGGGCGTGCAGGCAATCACTCTGAGCATATGCCTGCAAACCAGGATGCAACTCAGCCCAGAAGACACTCCTTGGCCTCATTGATGCGCGCCGCCAGGTAATTGCTGCCACCATGGTCCGGGTGAAGTTTTTGCATCATCCTCCGATGGGCTTTGATGATCTCTTCCCGACTGGCTCCGGGCTCGAGCCCCAGAATGTCCAGCGCTTCGCTCTCGGTAAGCGGGCCGCTCGTATTGCCACTGCCGCCCGACGGATCGCTTTCAGAGGCCGCCTCATCGTCTGCTCGCCAGGAGTCTCCGAACCGGCGATCCAGGTAAGTTTCAAGTAGCCGGGCAGAATCCTCGTCCTGGCCGCGGCAATAGCGCAATAGCTCGAGGAAATCGCTTTCGCTTAGCTCCGCCAGTTCTCTCCCTTCCATCGGGCCCTTGATGATCTTGCCGCTCATGATTCCCGAGTCGTGGTCCAGAGTCATTTCCAGAATATCGCTGGAAACATGGGACTGGTTGCCCGACTTGGGTCCGGCACCGCCAGCCACGCGACCGAGCCCGCCACGCAATAGAGATGGCAGCAGGCGACGCAACAGAGGATAGAGAAAGGCCAAACCGGCGAAGACAAAATGCAGTCGCCCGGTTACAGCCAGCAAGACGACGATGCCGATACCGGCCAGCAGGGCCAGCTTGAGAATGGCGGCATTGCGCTGACTGGCAGGCTGATTGCGCAACCACACCCAGGCCACAACCGCGACAACGATGGCAACAAGCGTTAAAGGCACTCAAATACCCCGGGCACAACGGCCCATCAATGGATTCTCACAAACACTACCGGATCTGTCTGGTCAGGCGTTTCACTTCCGGGGAACTACTGCTGGAAAAATCCTGCAGAGCCTTGGCTCCCCCGGAAGCATAGACCGCAACTGCCGCCATAAGATCCTTGAGCACCTGAGGACTGTTACGGTCAAAGGGTGCGTATGCGCCCCCTGAAAGCTTGCTCACCTGCTGGAATACCGCCCTTGCATGGGCATCATTGCCCTCGTGAAACATGAACACCGGTGTGCGCAGCATTCCCAGTTCCCCGGCGGTGTGACAGAGTTCGTCCACCGGTTCCTCGCAACAGTCACCGATAAACACCACAGCTTTGACGGGCTTTGCACGGGTCTCTTTCACCGCATGGGCCAATACCCGGCTGATCTGGGTGCGCCCACCGAGGCAGGAAACGCCGTTCATCAGATTCAGCAACTGCCCGGTTTCGGTCACAAAACCCGTGGCCTTGAACTCACCGAAGCCACGGTAGTAGCAGAGCTGAATGGCCAGGCCACCCAGATCCCGGGTTGCTATGAACAGTTCGCTCTGCAGATGGCAGGCCTGGTCCCAGGTAGCTTCCCGGCTTGCAGTCGCGTCCAGCGCGAAAATCAGCCGCCCCTGCCCGCCACCCTGCTTGGGCAACGTGCGAACCTCATTGATAAACTGGTCGATCGCCTGTTTGTCGGATCGGGTGCGTAGCTCTTTATCGGACATAGGCTCCTGAAAATCACGGCGGCTGAAAAAACTGACGCTAAAATAGTAGGGCATAGATCGCGCAATTCACAGGTTTGGCTCTTTCAGTTGGCTCCCCAGAGCACGCTGGGAACAAAGCAACGCACACGGCCATTGGCTGGTAGACCTGCCTGTTCTGATGCAGTGGCAGAGCCCGGGGCAGGTTTGGGCGTTCCGGGTGGAACGAAACGGGGACCGTTGGGCCACGATGGACAAGGACAGGGAAGTAGAAAGCGCGCTCTATTTACGCGAGTGGAGAACCCAACTGACTTATCGGCTGCACCAGGGGGGACAATCCTGGCCAACCATCGTTCTTGGCATAGGAGCCAGTCTGGCTACCCGTGTCCAATACAAGGACCTGAACACGGGCACCGAGGATCTGAGCCTTGGGGATGCCCTGCTGGCAAGCCTCAGGCTCGATTGGTAGATCCAGGTTCCGAGACCGGATCCAAACCGGGTATCAGCCTACCCGGTTGAGTGTTACGTCGATGTTGCCACGGGTCGCGTTGGAATATGGGCAAACCTTGTGCGCTTCATCGATCAGCTGCTTGGCCTCCGCATCGTCCATACCCGGAAGGCTGATGCGCAATTCCACTTCAATGCCAAACCCATTGGGGATCTGGCCGATGCCAACCACGCCTTCAATGGAAGCATCCTCCGGCATCTTGAGCTTGTCGCGACCGGCCACAAATTTCATGGCGCCGATAAAGCATGCGGAATAGCCTGCAGCAAAAAGTTGCTCCGGGTTGGTCCCCTTGCCGCCGGCACCGCCCATTTCTTTCGGGGTTGCCAGCTCTACATCAAGAATGCCGTCTGACGAAATTGCACGGCCGTCACGACCACCGGTTGCTTCTGCATGGGCACGATAGAGCACTTGTTCGATAGACATAACGCTTTCCTTTTTCCTTCGAATTTGAACAGAAATACCTTCCGAGGCATTTCCGCGCGACGATTTTCTGAACGACGCGTCGCCCCGTTTTATGCGATAGAAATGGTTAACTGGATCAACCCGCCAGCGCGGCCCGCACTTTCTTGCTCAAATGCCCCATCTCAACGCGGCCAAGTACCTGGGGCTTCAGTTCATTCATCACCTTACCCATGTCCTGCATGCCCTGGGCATCCGTTGAACTGATGGCCATCCGAATCAACCCGTCAAGATCATCCTCGCTGAGAGCCGCCGGCATGAACTCTTCAATGATCACCATTTCCGCTCGCTCTTTATCGCCCAGTTCCTCGCGGCCGGCTTCGTCGTATTGACTGGCCGCGTCGCGGCGCTGTTTGAGCATCTTGTCCAGCACCTTGAGAACATCCTCGTCATTGAGCTCGCGGCGTTCATCAATCTCGATCTGCTTCACGGCAGACTGG
Organism: Marinobacter sp. DSM 26671; assembly: GCF_900112835.1. Classification (NCBI taxonomy): domain Bacteria; kingdom Pseudomonadati; phylum Pseudomonadota; class Gammaproteobacteria; order Pseudomonadales; family Marinobacteraceae; genus Marinobacter; species Marinobacter sp. DSM 26671. The sequence continues at coordinate 49,292 of NZ_FONF01000019.1, forward strand.
GCCATGCGCAAAGTAACCAGGCGGGTTTTATCCTTGTTCCGCATTGCTTCTTTTACCGCGCTGTACAGTTGTTCCTTAAGGGTTGGTGCCGTCATTGCTGATCTCCTGTTGTTTGGCTTTGTTCTGGTTTATGGGGACGAATCGGGAATAATGCAAAGGGTGGGAATTCCATGATTCCTGCTGCACTGTAGAATGCAGGCATCCGAGGAAAGAAAAAGGCGCCAGGAACAATGATTGATTTCCGCAGCGATACTGTGACCCGCCCCACCCCCGAGATGCGCGAAGCCATGGCCAGCGCCGAGGTGGGAGACGATGTCTATGGCGACGACCCTACGGTTAACAGCCTGCAGGCCTACGCCGCCCAGAGGCTCGGCTTCGAAGCGGCCCTTTTTACTGCCACAGGCACCCAGGCCAACCTGCTTGCCATCATGAGTCATTGTGGCCGTGGCGATGAGTATCTCTGTGGCCAGTCCGCTCACAATTACAAGTATGAGGGCGGAGGCGCCGCGGTGCTGGGCAGTGTCCAGCCCCAACCGATCGAGAACGAGCCGGACGGGAGCATTGATCTGGAAAAAGCCCGGGCCGCGATCAAGGCGGACGATTTTCATTTTGCCGTCACCCGTCTGCTCTCCCTTGAGAACACCATCGGAGGCAAAGTACTGCCCCTTGAGTACCAGGCGCAGGCCCGTGCGTTCTGCGACGAACACGGGCTTCTTCTGCACCTGGACGGCGCCCGTGTCTTCAATGCCGCCGTAAAATCAAACTGCGATGTCACCGAAATAACCCGGCACTACGATTCCGTCAGCGTGTGTCTGTCCAAAGGCCTGGGCGCACCGGTTGGATCGCTGCTGCTGGGGTCGGAATCATTCATCAAGCGGGCCACCCGGCTGCGCAAAATGGTGGGGGGCGGCATGCGCCAGGCCGGCATTCTGGCCGCCGCGGGACGTATCGCGCTCGAAAGGGGGCCGCTTCGACTGCTCGAGGACCATGAAAACGCCGAATACCTGAGCAACGGCCTGGCAAAGATTCCGGAACTTGAGGTCAACCCGGCCAGTACCCAGACCAACATCGTTTACGCAAGGTGCAAGGCAGGCGGGGCGTCACAGCTGAAAGACTACCTGGCCGAACAGGGCATCCTGATTACGGCCGGCGACCCGATCCGCTTTGTGACCCACCAGGATGTCAGCCGTGAGGATGTCGACATGCTGCTGACGGCCATCCGGCAATTCTACCCGTCCTGACCGGATACTCTCGCTCAAAAAAGGCCCCTCAATGGGGGGCCCTTCCAGCGTCACCTGATATCAGCCTGGGGTTACACCATCTTGCCTTCGGCAATCAGCAAGCGGCGTTCATGATGAAGGCCTTTGAACAGGCTGTAGGTCATCACCAACAGCACCAGCGTAAACGGCAGCCCGACACTCAGGGCGCCAGCTTGCAGAGCGTTGAGGGCTTGTTCACCGCCAACGAACAGAAGCACCCCGCCTCCGAATGCGCTCATCCAGAACAGAGTAATGATGGTCGGGATGATCAGAACCGCCGTGACGAACTCACGCACCGTGCGACCATGGGAGACCCGCGCGATAAACATACCTACGAACGGTGACCAGGAAATCCACCAGGCCCAGTAGAAGACCGTCCAACCATGGAACCAGGTGGTGTCTTCCTCGCGGCCAAAGGGATTACTGAGCGAGAACATATTGGACGCGTAGGAGACCGACGTATCCCAGAGCCACTGGAACACGGCGAGTGTGGGGCCGGCAAATATTACAAACAGAAGCAGCAGCCCGGCCATGATCATGTTCGCGTTACTGAGAATCCGGACACCACCATGGATCCCCCGAATCACGGAGAGGGTAGCAACAGCCGTAACGCCGGCGATCACGCCGACCTGAATATTCAGGCCTCCCTCAATATCAAACAGGTAGGAAATACCGGATGCCGCTTGCTGGGCGCCAAACCCGAGCGAGGTTGCAAGACCAAAGATGGTCGCCAGTACCGACACAGTGTCGATAACATTGCCGGGCCACCCCCACACCTTGTCTCCCAGAATTGGAAAAAAGGCAGAGCGAATGGTTAGCGGCAGGCCTTTATTAAAGGCAAAAAACGACAGCGAGAGCCCGACAATCGCGTAGATTGCCCATGGATGCAGACCCCAGTGGTACATCGTTGCGCCCATCGCAAGCCGGGCACCCTCAGCAGTGTTTGGCTCAACACCCAGGGGCGTTCCATACCAGTCGGTGTAATAGGCCACCGGCTCGGCAACCGACCAGAACATAAGCCCGGTACCCATACCAGCTGCGAACAACATGGCAAACCAGGACAGCAGAGAGAACTCTGGCTTGGCATCAAGCCCGCCAATCCGAATCTTGCCCACCGGCATGAAAATAAGGGCCAGACAGAAAACAACAAACAGGTTTGCGCTGAGAAGAAAGCCCCAATCGAACACAGCGATCGCACCATTCTTGGCGCTATCGAGCAACTCCTTTGCACCTGCGGGGAAAATAAGTGTTCCGACAACAAAGGCAACAATCAGGATTGCGGTTAACGGAAATACGATGTTGTGGATATCGAAGCCGAACTTCTCGATATTATCCTGACCGGCTACGTAGTCGGTCTGATAATCGTCTGAAATGACGTCACCCAATGTGAGGACTCCTATGACTGCATAACCCGGCAGTCGGTTGGAAAGTTTACCTCTCTAAGTGCCACCCCAATATTTTGAACTCTAAGAATTAAAATTTCCAACTCTGTTAGACTTGTGCGCTACGAATCCTCGCAACGCCTGAAGGTTCCCGCTGATGAAACTCAACCCCTTTAACACCCGCATCGGTCTGGCTCTGGGAGGCGGCGCTGCCAAAGGCATTGCGCACATTGGTGTGCTGAAAGCGTTTGAAGAAGAGCAAATCAAGATTCATTGCATTTCGGGCACGAGCGCCGGCGCGCTTATCGCGAGCTATTACGCTTTCGGCCGCCCGGCGGAATCCATCCTCAGCATTTGCTCAACGCTGAACCTCTCCAAAATCATCAACTTTACCTTTGAGCGCGGAGGGCTGTTCAGCACCAACGCCATTCGGGAGATGATTCACCGCGATCTGGGCGATGTCCGGATCGAGGACGCCGAGATTCCGCTGGCCATCTGTGCCACGGATATCGAAACCGGTGAACAGCTGATCTTCCGGGAAGGCAATCTGGCGGATGTCGTGTGCGCCTCAATGGCGGTTCCCGGCCTGTTTGTACCTGTTGAAATCGATGGGCGGATTCTGGTGGACGGGGGGCTGGTGGAAAACGTCCCCATTTCGCCATTGGCCAAAATGGGTGCTGGTATTACGGTGGCCGTTGATCTCAGCCATGTCAGCCGTTATCCGAAGCCGGACAACACCTTCGATGTCATTTCCAACGCCATCAACATTGGCATCGATTTCAACACCCGCAAGCAACTGAAGCATGCCGACATATCGGTCCCTCTGGACCTGAGCGACTACAGCCTTACCAATAACGCCGACCGCGTTGACGAGCTTTATCGGGAAGGCTATCACCCGATGAAGAAGAAGATCCGCCAGGTACTCTGGTACAAAAGGATGCATGTTGCCATCAGTCTTCTGAAAACAACGCGAACGTTGATGCCCTTCAAGGTGCCCGAGATTCTGAAGGAGCTCAGGCGCCACGGCTTTGCGGTGCGCAATCGTAATTAGCCACTTAATCACCGCCAGCGGTGAACCAAAACGCTCTTTGCAGACTACTCTTCACACCCGACCATTTTTCAATGCGAACGGAGCTTGCGCATGATTACAGTTCACCACCTCAACAATTCCCGCTCACAGCGCGTTCTCTGGATGCTGGAAGAACTGGGTGTTCCCTACGAGATCAAGCATTACCAGCGAGATCCCAAGACCATGCTGGCCCCCGAAAGCCTGAAAAAGGTGCACCCGCTTGGAAAATCCCCGGTGATCACAGACGGCGATCTGGTGGTGGCCGAATCCGGTGCCATCATTGAATACCTGGCGCACACCTACGGCAAAGACACCATGCTCCCGGAGAGCGGGGGGCAAGCCTGGCTCGACTACACCTATTGGTTGCACTACGCCGAAGGCTCATTGATGCCGCCTCTGGTGTTGCGCCTTGTCTTCGAAAAGGTAAAAACCAGCCCGATGCCGTTCTTTGTTAAACCTGTCGCCAAAGGCATTTCGGACAAAACCAACGAGATGTTTATCGGCCCGATGATCAAGACCCACCTGGATTTCGTGGAAAGCCATCTGGCGAAGAACACCTGGTTCCTGGGGGACAAACTGAGCGCGGCGGACATCCAGATGAGCTTCCCGCTCGAGGCTTCCGTAGCCAGGGGCATCGTCGGCAGGAACCGGCCTCACATCAGCGGATGGGTCAAACGCGTTCATGCCCGACCGGCTTATCAGAGGGCGCTCGAGAAAGGCGGTGATTACGACTTCGCCTGAAGACCGGCGATCTGATTGAGGCTAAAAGGAGTATCAAATACTGAATTCACGGATGGAGATACTGGAATGAAAGAAGTTCGCAGAACCACGCTACCCGTTGTGGAAATGGCGAAAAGCAACGAAGAGTTCCGGCAGGTATTATGGACCGGAGATCATACGCAACTCGTTCTGATGGCCATTCCCGAAGGCGGCGAGATTGGCGGCGAAGTTCACGAGGGACATGATCAACTGCTTTATTTCGTCTCGGGCGAGGGAGAAGCGACAATCGGCGAAACGAAGGTACCTGTAAAGGCGGGCGACGTCAGCATCGTGCCCTCGGGTACCTTTCACAACTTCCGTAACACCGGAAACGGCATGCTCAAGCTTTACACAACCTACTGCCCACCAGAGCACGCCCCGGGAACCGAGCATGAAACCAAGCAAGAAGCGGATGCCGCGGAATGAATCCGCGGCCTACAGTCGCTTCAAGAAATTATCCAATGCCTGATTAACCGGATCCGGGTGCGAAAGATTTGCAGCATGCCCGGCACCGGGAATCACGATCAGTTCGGCATCCTACGCTCTTAGCAGTCTGTCCATCTGCCAAGAGGCGCTCGGCCAGGCCATGGTCTAACCTTGATCCTGCATCTCGTTGACTGCTGCCTTTTCTGGCTCAGGAAAGCGTACACCCAAAACAAAAACAGGAACCGGGGACCGTATGATTTTTGATTACATCATTGTAGGTGGCGGATCGGCTGGCGCCGTGATGGCGGCGCGATTGAGTGAGGACCCTGATGTCAGCGTCTGTCTCCTGGAGGCAGGTGGCAAGGGCGATCACTTGTTGACCCGCGCGCCAGCTGGTGTAGTCGCAATCATGCCCGGCCATGGCAAGATCAATAACTGGGCGCTCAATACAGAGCAGCAGCCCGAACTGGCTGGGCGTCGAGGATTCCAACCCAGAGGCCGTGGGCTGGGTGGTTCCAGCCTGATCAACGCAATGCTTTATGTGCGTGGACACAGGGCGGATTATGATGGATGGGCCGAGCTGGGTTGCGACGGATGGGGATGGGACGATGTTTTGCCCTACTTCCGCAAAGCGGAATGCCATGAAGGTGGAGCCAGCGAATACCACGGGGCCGATGGCCCACTGCATGTTTGCAAACAGCGATCACCAAGGCCCATTTCCGAAGCCTTTATCGATGCGGCTAAAGAGCACGGCTATCCCGCAAGCGACGATTTCAATACCGGCGACAACGAGGGCGTTGGCCTCTATGAAGTTACCCAGTTTCATGACACCGAACGCAATGGTGAACGCTGCTCCACCGCTGCGGCGTATTTGTATCCGATCATGGAACAGCGCAACAACCTAAAGGTTGTGACCGGTGCCCGTGCGACCCGAATTCTTTTTAACGGAAAACGTGCTTCCGGCGTTGAGTATCGACTCAAGGGCCGATCGCTCTCGGCCTCAGCAAACCGCGAAGTCATCCTATCCGCCGGTGCCTTCGGTTCACCGCAGTTACTACAGCTATCCGGAGTGGGAAATCCCGACGACATCCTCCCGCACGGTATTCCCATGATTCACGAACTGCCGGGTGTCGGCCGAAATCTGCAGGATCATCTGGATTTCATTCTGGCCTACAAGTCCGGGGATACCGATAACTTTGGCTTCAGTTTAACGGGCATGAAAAACATGCTTCGCCATTCCCTCCAATGGCGAACGGATGGGACGGGTATGATTGCCTCGCCCTTTGCAGAGGGGGCTGCATTCCTGAAGTCTGACCCGGAGCAGGACAAGCCAGACCTGCAGCTGCACTTCGTCGTCTCCATCGTGGAGGATCACGCCCGTAAACTGCATTGGGGACACGGCTTCAGTTGCCACGTCTGCAACCTGCGGCCGAAATCCCGAGGGCGTGTTTTTCTGCTCAGCGCCGACCCAATGACCGATCCCGGCATCGACCCCAACTATCTGTCCGATCCAGACGACCTGAATCTGACTATCAAAGGCGCAAAAATCACCCGGGAGATTCTCGAAGGGCCTGCACTCTCGCCGTACCGACAATCCGAAATGTTCGGCGTTCACGACGGCATGAGCGATGAGGAATGGGAACGCCACATTCGCGCCCGCGCGGATACGATCTATCACCCGGTAGGCACCTGCAAGATGGGCATAGATGATCTGGCCGTGGTTGACTCCAGCCTCAAGGTTCACGGACTTGAGGGTTTGCGGGTGGTCGACGCTTCAGTCATGCCGACTTTGATTGGTGGTAACACCAACGCCCCGACGATCATGATTGCTGAAAAGATCGCCGATACGATTCGAACCCACGGATAAAGGCCTCACTACAGGTGGCAAAATGACAACAACAGAAAAACCAGTTGCTCTAATCATCGGGGCCGGCGACCACCTAGGTTCTGCCATCGCCCGGCGCTTTGCAAAGGAAGGCTTCCACCTTGTGGTCACCCGCAGGCGCGGGGATCTTGATCTTCTCAGCTCGGAAATTCGGGCTCTCGGCTCGAGCGCGACAGCCATCCACTCCGATGCAAGGGACGAAGACCAGGTCATTGAGCTGGTTGAGCGCGTTGAGTCAGAGCATGGCCCAATACGGGTGGCCGTCTTCAACGTGGGCGGAAACGTTCGATACGATATCTGCGAGACCAGCACCCGGGTCTACCGGAAAGTCTGGGAGATGTGCGCACTGGCCGGGTTTCTGGTCGGGCGCGAGGTCGCAAAGAAAATGCTGCAACGCAATGAAGGCACACTCCTCTTTACCGGCGCCTCCGCCAGCCTCCGCGGCGGACGCGGCTTTGCGGCCTTTGCCGGCGGCAAGCATGCACTGCGCGCCCTGGCGCAAAGCACGGCAAGGGAATTAGGCCCGCAAGGGATTCACGTCGCTCACGTGGTGGTGGATGGCCTCATCCGCAATGAAGCCACGGCAGAATTTTTGCCGGACCTCTATGCGAGCAAGGGCGAGGACGGCATTATCGAGCCCGACGACCTCGCGGAAATCTATTGGCAGCTACACAACCAGCCACGCTCAGCCTGGACTTTCGAGCTCGATGCGCGGCCTTTCTCAGAGAACTGGTAACGCCCCGGAGAAGCTGTGTCGGACTATCAGGAGCCGGGTATCAGCCGGCTCCTGTCGTTCCTAGACGTAGAAGTCCAGCTCCTCCTGGGATTTCAGAAGATCCCGCATCTTGATCGGGTCGTCACCGAAGAAGAACACAAGCCCCCAGTGAGTACCAAAAGCGGATCGGTCCGGAACTGTTTCCTCGGCAGGGGCCACCAACTCGTGCGACTCAAAGTAAGGATGCTCAATGCACTCTTTGGGCATTTCCAGCTTGCTCACTACTCGGCGTCTCGGATAAACACCGAAGCAACCGGCATAACCTTTGGCATCGACCACTTCGCGGGGGAAGAAGGCATCGACCTCTTCCTTGGTGCTCTTGGGATCAAACACCAGCATGGAAGCCTGGTAGGCATTGAATCCATACGCGCGTTCAATCAATTCGAAGGCCTTGAACCCGGGTGGACGGTACGCAACTTCGCCAAAGTACATGGTGCCGTCGCTGGTTACGAAGTACTCCGGATGGATCAGACCGAACTGAATATCAAATGTTTTGACCAGCAATTCGATCTGCTTGGTGATTGCTTCGCGCCAGCTTTCAAGTTCCTTCGTGGCAGGAACAAACACCGAGTAACCCAGGGTGACGTACTCTGAGATATTCAGAAACCTGATTTTGCCATCGTGGATCCAGGCCTCAACAGCGAATTCCCAGCCACTCAGGTGACTTTCCATGAGCAGGGGGTATTCCTCGTCCGGAATCGTATCGATTTCTTCCAGCGTGCGGATCATGCGGTGACCCAGGCAGCCGGCTTTATCGAAGGCCTTCACGTGAATCGGATCGTCCGGGTCACCATCCAGTTTAAGCAGAGTCTGGTTAACCCGCTTCATGAAGCGAATGATGTCATCTTTTTCGTGGGCTTCTTCGAAAATCCCGACGCGAATACCACCAAGCTGGGCCCGACGTTTCATCAGCGCCTTGTCCCGGAACAAAATGGATTGGCCGTACATACGCGGATTATTCAACAGAACAGAGTTGATCGCGCCTAACCATTCCACCGTTTCCTCGAACAATGGGATTGCGACATCCACCCCTTCGGCTTTCAGCTTTTCAGCGATTTCCATTGACCGATCGTTCAGGCGAACAAAATCCCAGGGGATGAAGGGAATATTGTTGGCCGTGCAAAAATCGGCAGCCCAATCCGGGGCAACCACGATATAGCGGCGATCGAACTTCTGAGCCGCCTTGATCGCATTAATACTCCAGCCAAGAAGAGCAATATAGCCCTTGTTTGGGTCCTTGGGTGTTTCCGTTCCCAGAACCGAGTCCATGGAGGGATCGCGCCAGGCCAGCACTTCCTGCGACATTTTGGATTTCGGTGTGATCGCCATAAGTTACCCCTTTATATTCGAAATAACGCAAAGGGCATTGGCAACAACCCGATGCGTCAGACCAGAGTGTCCCAGCCAGACGCGGAAATTAGTTTCCATACACAACAATTTAGACCCTTACAGGCCAGGAAGCGAGCCTGTCCCTCCACTATCAAGACGATTGCGAAAGGATCAGGAGTCACAAGATGCAAGCATCCGAAGGGCTGCCTGCAAGGATTTTCCGTTTTATCCCCGTAGCCTGTAGAAAGGTTCGAGAACCGGCTTCAATCCTTTTGCATCGTCAATGAACAGCTGCAGATGCGGGAAGGGAATCTCTATACCGGCGGCATCCAGGGCTTCTTTCATCTGCTCGAGAATATCGGCCATGATTCTGGGCCGAACATCCAGGTTATCCGGCGTTATCCACACTTTGACTTCGAGGTTCACTGACGAATCACCGAGGCTTTTGAGCAAAACACGGGGCTCCATGCCAGCGCCCTGCAAAACTTCGGGATGTGCCAGCAAAACCGGCATCAGCACTTCCCTCGCCGCCTTCGCAGATTCCTTGTAAGCAATCCCCACGGGAATATTCAGGCGTGTCACGCCCTCTGCGCTGTAATTGATGATATCCGTGGAGGCAACACTGTCGTTTGGAATCATCGTGAAGATATTATCCCGGGTTCGCAGCCAGGTGGTTCGCAAGGCAATCTTCACCACTTTGCCTTCCTGTCCGTTGATGGTGACCCAATCACCGATTCGAAAAGGCCTTTCAATGAGCAGGGTGATTCCCGCAATGAAATTGGAGAGAGTGGATTGCGCTGCAAAACCAACGGCAATACCGACGATGCCCAGACCGGCGATAATCGACACCACATCGAAACCGAACTGGGCAAGCACCGTCACCACCGCAAGGGTTGCGGCGATAACCGCAAACAGATTCTCGACCAGTTGCCGGATGGAAGGATCCATTCGATAGCGTGAAGTGCCTTCCTTGATCAGACGCCGGAAAACTACCCAGACCACGTAGAAACCGAGGACCATGAAACCTGCCCTCGCCATCGCCTTGAGAACCTCAGGAGAAACCCCGAATTGCGCAAGAATAACTATCAGCGCACCCAACCCGGCCAGATAGCGCAGGCCGCTGCGCATCTGGATGTAAAGAGGGGTTTTGGTTCGCCGCTCACCAAGACCCAGCCTGATGGCAGCGATCAGAATCAGATAAACGCCCAGGAAGACGCCAAGGTAGATTACAGAGACCAGCAGCTGGCCAAGTACCTGTACCAGCAACGCCCCCCAGTCGAGATTCTCGCCTGACACTGCCTGAAAGGCATCGCCAAGATTTCGACGGAGCTGCTCAATCAAATCTGCACCGAATGATTCCATCATGATCTGCACGACACCTTTGCTGTCCGTACATCAAGTAAAGGCGCGAATGGCATTTTGCTCAAATGCCGATCCGAGCCTCTTTGAAGCGTATGTGCAAGTTACATTGACTGGTCACTCTGCAAGGTGCTCAATATAAGAACGACGACCTTGTGGAGGAGATAACGATGAAATGAATTGTGCTCGCAGTAATTGTCGCGATCATCGCCGTCTGGCTGTATCGGGGCAAACGCAAAAACTATATTGAAGATCCTGATGTGAAAACATTCGATGAGAAAGACTACTACCTCACATCGAATGACAACGCCTCAGATGACGAGTCCTCCCCCGATCAGAGCAATCCTCGTCACTGAGATGGGCGTTACTTTTTCAGGCTGATCTGCTTTGAACCCGTGGGGGATACTTGTCCGCTTTTGCCCTTGCCGACGTATTCCACAGATCCGCCCGCTTTCAAAAACGCGGCTGTCTGTTCTTCAATGGCAGCAGAAGTCAGGGTTACTTTCTCGGGTTTCTTGCTCATAGTGATATCCAGGTCGGGATGGCTTAATTAATATCGTAAGCCTTCCATTATACCTGAAGTGGCTAAAAATTGTTCGCTCCCTATAGACTGCGCGCTTCACGCGCCTCAGCCAGGCTCCCCTTGTTCTCAACATTTGTATAACCGGCACGCTCCAGAGCCGATTTTGCTTTACCTGCCCTGTTGCCACTGCGGCAATAAAGATTAATCTCGGTGTCTTTGTCCGGGAACCTCTCGGTAACCTCCGCAACGATCTGGTCATGCGGAATCAGCGGGTCTCCATCTATGTGGCTTTGCCGGTGTTCCGCCTCTGTGCGGACATCGATCCACACGGGCTTCGCGTGCGCTACTATCGGTGCCAGCGCAAGTGATAGCAGGATTAGCACCGCTTTCACTGAAAAAGACACTCTCATAACCAACTTGCTCCCTATTTTGAGGCTCTACAATTAGTCTATACGGGTAAACTTACCGGAGGAGTTCACCGCATGGAAACCGCTGACATCTTCCTGTCGCTGCTGTTCGGCTGCATCGGTTTCGCCTATTTCATGTATGGCCGGCGCAGGAAAAACATCGTCACCCGCTACTGCGGCATTGCCATGATCCTGTATCCCTACCTGGCCAGCAGCGCCTGGGAGATGCTGGCAGTGGGTGTAGGGCTCATGGTTGTGCCACGGTTTGTCGAGTTATGAATAGTGTGGGCTCAGCTCAAGCTCTAGAGGCGCTCAATAGCCTTGAGCAAAGAGCTGAAGGCTCTGGAAAAGCTGCGCTCAGCCAATCGGTCCATTACCTCACCCAGCAGCGGCACTTGCACGTGCCCTTCAGAAACCCAGGTAACCCGGGTCTGTTCGCCTTCTGGCTTTAAAACAATCTCTCCCTTCGTGTGCTGAACGGTGAACGGGCTCGATTTTTCAATTTGATAGTGCATTCGGTTTGGCCTCTCGAACCGGGTAATACGCTCAGTGAGCTCGAGCCGGCCCGCTCCGACAATTCTCAGGGCGCCAATGCCATTTTTCTCATCTCTACCCTCTTCAATCAGTAAAGACTTGCTAACCCCGGGAAACCGGGAATAGCGGGCGTGGTCGGAGATGGCTTCAAAGACTGATTCAATATCCTTCTCGAGAACTCGTTCGACATGTATGCGAAACATGGCTACTCCTCAACTTTGGGCTCACGGACAGGATACGCTCCCACTCCATCAAACGAGTGGGATTTATCGGAATACCCCTGTCTCGGCCAACTGCCGAATGATCTGAATCGTCTCAATGTCTGTGGCTACATAGGCCTGTTCAAGATACTGGTCATAGGGCATCGAATCACCGCGGTTCTCGATGCTCGCTGTTTCATACCGGAAACGGACAAACAGTGATGCCGGCTCGGGCTCTTCGATATCCATGACAAGTGTTGCGGCCGGGAGGTTGGCCGTTGGCTGAGTCCGGTACTCTATCCTCGCCTCGTGCCAGAAAGTGACTTCATCGACCACATGCAGTCCCGGCAGCTGGAGGCTACGCTTCAGGTAAGCCGGACCCTGATCCAGAATCTCGTAATCATCGACACCAACGAGGAACTTGTCCGGGCGCCGGGCCCTGAGCACCAGCCCCTCCCACACCTGGAATCGGGTCAGAACCGGTAGCTCTGGCTTGGTCAGGTCGTTTATCTGAACGATATGCTCGAACGTCATCTGGCCTCCTGTCGTGCGCATCGCAAGGCACGGTTTCAATCGCTCGCCTTTTTGCGATGAATGCCGGGTTATTAAAGTTCGATTCACGGTTTGGGTACGCGTTTAAAAAGTTAACAGCCTACAATTCAAAAGGATGATCACTGGAATGGTTCCAGTGCAACCTGATAGTCAAATAATTCATAAAAGGGGACGTTGAATCCCAGTGAACTATCGCCAACTCTTTCTTGCTCTGATCCTCGGAATCCTCGCCCTTGCGCTATGGGTGAGCCCAGAGTTCAAACAGATTGCCGCCGGCGTTGCCATTTTTCTGTTCGGCATGCTCTCGCTGGAGAACGGGTTTCGCCAGTTTACCGGTGGTTTTCTCGAGAGCGTGCTGCGTCGTACAACCGATACGATTCCGAAAAGCCTCGGTTTTGGCATCGTCAGTACCGCCATCATGCAGTCCAGTTCCCTGGTATCGGTGATCACGATTTCGTTTTTGAGCGCCGGCTTGCTTCCGCTGATCACGGGTATCGGCATTATCTTCGGCGCCAATCTTGGCACCACGACCGGCGCCTGGTTATTCGCCACCATCGGTATGAAAATGAGCCTTTCGGCCTTTGCCTTGCCGATGCTTGTCTTTGGCGTGGTACTGAATTTTCAGCAACCACGAGCCTGGAAAGCCTTCGGTGCAATTCTCGCCGGGCTCGGGTTTCTGTTTCTCGGTATCGATTTCATGAAGGCGGGCTTCGAAAGCTATCAGTCGGCTGTCGATCTGCGCGAGTATGCAATGGACGGTATCTCAGGACTTCTTGTCTACACAGGCCTCGGAATTCTGGCGACCGTCGTGATGCAATCCAGCCATGCGACGCTGGCGCTGACTCTGGCCGGTCTGGCCACGGGCCAGATTACCTACGAAAACGCTCTGGCCCTGGCCATTGGTGCAAATATTGGTACAACCGTCACCGCTCTGATCGGTGGTCTGGGTGCAAATATCACTGGCAAGCGTCTGGCAGGCGCCCATCTCCTGTTCAACGCGGTAACGGCGGTGATTGCCCTGGTGCTGATCGAGCCCCTGCGCTGGTCAGTGGATGCCCTGTCAGCCCTCATGTCGATCGCCGACGATGACTACACGGTCAAGCTCGCCGTATTCCACACCCTGTTCAACTGCCTTGGTGTTGCCATCATGCTGCCACTGATATCGAGAATGGCACGGGCACTCGAGCGCTGGCTGCCAGAGCGAGAGGAAGAGGTCGCCGCACAGCCGCGGTACCTGAATCAGGCTGCGATGGACTCACCCGATAGTGCAAACGCGGCAGTGCGCAGGGAGGTCTGGCACCTGTTCGATCAAGCCTTCGTTATCCTTGCCCATGGTCTCCACCTGCACCGCGAAAATATTCGCCAGAGCGATGACCTTGAAGCGATGATTAACAATTCCCGGGAACGCATCGATATCGACATCGACCTGATCTACCGACAGCGAGTAAAACGCCTGTACAACGCCATTCTCGACTTTATTTCCGGGCGAATGACCCGGGAGTCGCCGGCCAACTCCACCGAATCGCTTTATCGTCTTCAGCATGCTGCCGCGGAGATGGTCGAAGCCATCAAGCATGTCAAACACCTACGCAAGAATCTCACAATTTATATGGCGTCGGATAACGCCACGATTCGCAAAGAGTACAACGAGCTTCGACTGCGAGTCGCGATGGTACTGCGTGAGACCCATCGTTTTTACGAAGGCCGGTTTGAGGATGCCAGCGCAGCAATACTGGAGCTCGACGAGATCGCTGTGCGTGCACGAGTAGACCGCGAATCGATGGTCGGTCGTGTCACAAAACTCCTGGGTGCAAAACGGATTGATGCCGCCATGGCTACGTCTCTGCTAAACGACTCTGCCTACGCCAGCGAAACCGTCGATGCTATTCTGACAGGAACCCGCGAGCTCCTGACTGCCATGGATGTTGAAGCCGCTCGAACCACAGAGGAGCTGTCGGTGAGCGACGCAGGGCGGGCAGAAGTCATGCCATGACGAATTCCGATTAAGCTTTAAACAGAGAGGACGGAACAGTGGGTTTCAAGGATCTTGTGGCGAAGCTTGACGATATTCTGGGCGACCATGACAAGGGTAAGTCCCTGGAGCTTGAAGAACTGAAGCGGCTTGAAGAGCGGCTGGTGGAGAAACAGGAGAAATACCGCGACCGACTGACTTCCGGCGCCCCGGGGGAAACACCCGCTCAAACAGAAGTTCGCCTGCGAGTTGTTGAGGCGCAACTTGCCAAACTGAGGGAGCTTATGAAAGAGGATAGTCTTTCTTGACCTCGAAATCCTGGCTAAGCCATTTGCGCCCCCACAAGATACCGTTTCGGCGCCGATTCGCCCGAGCGTCCGTCGCCCTTATCTTTCGAAGCACAGAAAACGGTGGCAAGGAGCTGCTCTTTATCCAGCGGGCCCGTCGGGAGGGTGACCCCTGGTCTGGCGACATGGCTTTCCCGGGCGGCCGCCTGCAACCTGAAGATGCATCTGCACGCGCCGCTGCCGAGCGGGAAACACTGGAAGAAACCGGCATGGATCTGAGGCGCCACGGCCGCTTTCTCACCCGGCTTTCCGATCTGGTCACCCGCCATCACAGCCGCTGGCGCCCGATGGTGGTCACCCCCTATGTGTTCGAGTGGCGGGGACCAAAGTCGGTCTCAACGAATCACGAAGTCGAGCGAGCGGTCTGGGTGCCGATGGACTACCTCGGCGCAGACGCGAACCAGGGCCGACTTTCCTGGCGCACGCCCCTGGGCACACTCAACATGCCCTGTTGCCGTTACCAGGATGCCTGCATCTGGGGATTAAGCTACAGCATGTTGCAGGAGCTACTGGCATTGGCCCCTGGCAAGAATGAGAGTTCGATCCATGACCGTTGACCGTAACCGCCTTGCCGCTCTCGCTGCGGAACCGCATTTCTATCGGGGCAGGTACCGCAACCTGGAGCCAGTCCCCCGGCATGGCATTGGCGATTTTATGCGCTGGCAACTGGCCCCGGGCCGCAACTTCCCGAAGGGAAAACGCTTCACACTGCTGCGGCCAGATACGCATTCCCTGATGAGTCCGCCCGAAGAACCACAACTGGTCTGGCTGGGTCACGCCTCGTTCCTGTTCCAGTATCGTGGTCTGAACGTGCTCACCGACCCGGTACTGTCGGAACGCGCCAGCCCCTTTCAACTGGTCGGGCCGAAGCGTTATACACCGCCGGCCCTGACGGTAGCAGACATGCCGCCGATTGATTTGGTGCTGATTTCCCACAACCACTACGACCACCTTGATGAAAAAACCGTGCGCCAGTTACACCGGCGCTTCGGAGACAACCTGCGCTGCTGCCCATTGGGGCCTACGACCCGCGCTGGTTCATGGCGCCGGTGCACGTGGCCCCGGAAGAGGCGGTGAGCATTCATCAGGATATCGGTTCCCGACAGTCGGTGGCGATGCACTGGGGCACGTTCGTGCTCACCGACGAGCCCATGGACGAGCCACCCCGACGGCTAAGAGCCGCCCTGGAGCGACAAGGGCTGAACGAAACGAACTTTCGGGTGATGCAGCACGGGGAAGTCTGGTCGCCGGCTTCGAACTTATAACCTGACGACGCCCTCTCCCTGATCGTGCAACCAGCGCCGCCAGTCGAGGGCCAGCATGCTTACACCACCAATGTAATTGTCGTTGACCAGATAATAGGAGATGGTGCGATCTCCCCGATTAAAGTTGTGCATCAGGCGCACCACAAAGTTTCTTCGGGTAGGTTTGGACATCAGGAAATACACGAACTGGCCAGACTGGGCCCGCAGGCTTCCGCGCCCCGACAGATCAGAATGTCGCCACTTGTTGCTTGGCAGCTTCAATAGCTGATCGATGCCCGCCAGACGGCCCTGTTCAAGTGCCTGATCAACCACCCACTGATTTTCACGGTGGCGCTCAAAATACAAGCCGGATTCATCGCGCTCAATGGTCTCCATCTGCTCTGCCAACCCTTCGTTCAGCCAGGCTGGCGCATAGGGAACGATGGTATCGACAACCGCATGACTCACTTCGTGCTTGATGGTTTTGAAGGTGAGATTTCTGTTTTTACGAACATAGACGACGATCTGGTGTTCGGAAGGTATGTAAAGCCCATAAGAGGCAACAGCCATCCCCCTGTTCCGACGGACGAGGTAGTTACGGTATGCCGCGCTGTCTTTGAGAATCAGAATATTGACCGGCACCGTCCGGTGCATATCAAAAGACATCACCCGGTCGAAGAACTCATAGACGTTGTTTACGCCTTCAACGATCTGCTGGTGTTCCGCTTCGCTCAGCTCAACATCAACAGTTCTGATATCGATCTCAAAACGCGACCATTCAGAGGCACCTGGCTTAACATTGACCACTTCCTGCGCGACCCGGTGATCCTGCCGATCGCCGAAATGCACCTGGCCGTTTTCATCCACCCATTTATAGATCTTTGCAGAAACCGGGCACGCAGCCATCATAAACAGCGTTAAAACCACCACTGGATAAACGGCTTTCCTTAACCTTTTAAACACTGAACATTACCCGACCACACATTGGAAAACAGTTCCGACAGACAAAAAGGTACAGAAAAAGCAGGGTGCCGCCAACGCCTAAAGGTGCAAAGTCACGCCGTTTTCGTTGAGCACTTTCGTGATGTTCTCAATGTCCAGTTGGCCGAGCGGAATTTCTATGTCGGCGCATTGGTTGCCGATTCAATCAAGTCGCCAGCTCGACAATTTCACCAGTCACACCGTCTTCAGTCACCTCCAACCGCCCCACCGTAATCGGCAAAGTAAAGCGTCTGGGGCCTGCGCCACCAGGATTGAAGTACAGCACATCGCCAATCCACTCGTTACGGGGTTTGTGGGAGTGGCCAGCAATCACCACGCGGTAGCGGCCTTGCGGATCGAAGTCGAGGGTTTTGACATCGTGGAGCATGTAAACGGCCTGGCCGAGAAACTCCAGATCTCGAGTATCGGGAAGCTCAGCTGCACGGCCGGATTTATCGATATTACCGCGGATGGCAATGACCGGCGCGATCGCCTCGAGCGCGTCCAGAACGTCGTCCCGCCCGACATCGCCGGCATGCAGGATGACCTCCGAGCCCTTCAAGGCTTCCAGGGCTTCTGGACGCATTTTGCTATGCGTATCTGCAATCACGCCGATCTGCATGCCTGCCCCCAGATGCTTAGTGGTGGTGGCCGCCCGGGCCATGCGCGTGGCCGTGGGCTATCTCTTCCGAGGTCGCGGCGCGCACGTCAATCACCTCAATATCAAAGGTCAGGGTTCTGCCGGCCATCGGATGGTTGGTGTCCACATCGGCAAATTTGTGGCCCACCTTCGCAACAACCACGTGGCGAGGCCCCTGCTCGGTCTGAACCTGAGCAACCATGCCCGCCTTCCAGCGTTTGGCCCCCATCAAATGCTTGATCGGCACCCGCTGGATGGCATCGGGCTTGCGGGGCCCATAGGCTTTATCGGGAGTGACAGTCACACTGAAGGTATCGCCGGCATCGCGACCTTCCAGGGCTTCTTCCAGGCCCTTGATGATGCCGCCATGGCCATGCAGGTAGGCGTTCGGCTCGCCGCCGTGGGAGTCTTCAACAGCGTTGTCTTGCTCATCACGAACGCTGTAGTGGAACAGGACGACCTGATTCTTTTCAATTGGCATAGGGTTCTCTTCGATGATTTTAGATACGCCATTATAACGAGCAGCGGAGCTGACTGCAGGCAAGTAAAAGCAGGATAGGAAAACCGGGCCTAAACTTCATTCGCCTTCCGAAACTGCCCCTGATAATCAAAAACCCGTTCCTGCACCTGCCAATAGTGTTTTTGCTTGCGGGCAATCACGAAATCCGGTGCCGGCAATAAGGCCTCCAGCTCAAGCACCTCATCCGCTGATCTGAACGCTTGCGGGGCCTGGCTATTGGCAAAACGACGCCCGAACAGTCTGTTAAAAACAGCGCGTTGGCCCGGCTTGCTGAAATCAAACGACTCGCCGACCTCTTCCCCATTTTCCCCGTGATAGGTGATCTTCAACTTGCTGCCATCGGCGACCAGCGATATCCCGGCGCAGCGGATTACCATGGCATCCTTTAGTTTCAGCGCATCCCGGAGCTGGTCATCCGGGTCGATGATGGCTTTCTGGCACTGGTGGCAGTTACGGGCTGCGATATCATTCTCGGCCCCGCAATGCGGGCACTCCTTGAAGCGGAAACGGTAATCGCACTGCTGCGGGCGTTCATCCTGAACCCTGTCAACCGGCTCCAGCAGCCCCTGGCAACGGCGGCCGTAGTGCTCGATCACACGGCCATCATCGTCTGTTTTGCCCCAGAAGATATTGGCAAACCCGCAGCCCGGGCAGAACACCTGCACCGGCTCACTATCAGGGTTCGGCTTTGGCTCCCCCACTTCCGGATGATGCAGATTCACATGGTTGCCGGCGTAATCGATCACCAGGCAATCCTGTTTACCCTCATCCAGACGAAGCCCGCGGCCCACTATTTGCTGATAGAGACTCACCGACTGGGTGGGCCGAAGAATGGCGATGAAGTCCACATGAGGCGCATCAAAGCCCGTGGTGAGCACGGACACATTCACCAGATATTTCAACTGCCGCTGCTTGAAGCGCTGAATCAGCAAGTCCCGATCCTTCAGATCGGTGGCGCCCGTTATCAAGGCAGTTTCGTGTTCTGGCAGGTACCCGGCAACCTCCCGCGCATGCTCCACGGTGGCCGCAAAGATCATCACGCCCTGACGCTCGGCAGCCAACTCCACAACCTGCTCAATGATCGCCCGGGTCACGCGCTTGTGTTTGCTCAGCAGCTGGTTAACGTCCCTCTCGGCGTATTCGCCAAAGCGGTCCTGGGGCAGCGCAGAGAAATCGTATTGCGCCACTGCCGCGTTCACCAGCTCCGGCCGAGTGAGATACCCTCGATTGATCATGTAAGTCAGCGGTAGCTCGTAAATGCAGTACTGAAAGGGCTTGTCATCCTCGCCCCGAACAAAGCCCCGATAGTGATAGCGATAGATCCAGCCCATGGCCAGGCGATAGGGCGTAGCAGTCAGCCCGAGCACTTTCAGAGAATCGTTCTGTTGCCGCAAGAGCTCTATGATGCGCTGATACTGACTGGTTTCTTCCCCGCTGACCCGATGGCATTCATCGATAATGACCAGCGAGTATTCGTCCCGAAACTGATCCAGGTTTGCCGATACCGACTGCACACTGGCAAAGGTCACCTGGTGGTGCCTTTCCTTCCGCTTCAGCCCGGCGGAGAAAATTCCGCCGGTTAATCCATAACTCTGATACTTGGCGTGATTCTGCTCCACCAGCTCCTTTACGTGGGTTACCACAAGGATCTTTCGCTTTGCGAGACGCGCCAACTCGGCAATAACCAGGCTTTTCCCCGCACCGGTTGGTAGCACGATAACGGCGGACTCATCGGTTTTCCGAAAATGAGCCAGCGTGGCGTCAACCGCTTCCCGCTGGTAAGGCCGGAGTTTGAAAGGAGCGTTCATTTTGGAGGGCTTACTCGTTCTCAGACAGTGTGTTTCGATTCTTAATGTTCATTGATAAATGCTCATGTGCACAACACTACTGACTGCTATCTTTGAATTGAGGAAGTAGAGGCGTTTGAGCTGACAGATACCCTGAGTTCTCCGCAAGGTCCATTACCACAGATCAGCAACCTGACTGGATTAAAGGAATCAGTCAGGCCTCCGTTTTCCAGTAGAAGGAGATATTGCATGAGCAATTATATGTCGATATTGGGCGCCGTCGGGATTGCCGGCATAGCCGTCGCTATCAACGGTTGCGCAGGCTCCGTCGAGCCCCCCACCTCTCAAATGCGAGCCGCCGAATCTTCCGTTCAACAAGCGGTGTCATCCGACGCAAGAAACTTTGAGCCAGTGCTGCTGAATCAGGCCCAGAACAAGCTTGCCGATGCCGAAGAGCTCATCGACGATGAAATGAGCGAAGAGAATTATCAGAGAGCACTGCACCTTTTGGAACAGGCATCCGTCGATGCTCAGCTGGCCGGCGCGCGTGCCGAAACTGCAAAAGCCAGACAGGCTGTGGAAGAGATCAACAGGAACATCGAGTCTCTTCGCCAACGCATGAATGGAAGCCAGTAAGGGCGCCAGCTTAAACAGGAGATTGATATGAACAATCGATACATGATTTTGAGCATGGTTGTCGGCTTTTCCGTCTTCCTGGCCGGATGTGCCAGTACGCCCAAGGACAATCAGATGGTTGATGAAGCAAAGGCGGCCTATGAGGACATTCGAACCGATCCAGACGTTGCCCGCAGTGGCGACCGCCAGCTGAGAAGCGCCAGGGATCAGCTGGCCCGCGCTGAACGATTACTGGAAGAGGGTGCCAGCACCGCGGAAATCGAGCATGCGGCCTACCTGGCCAATCGCCATGCCGAGATTGCCCGGGAGCAGGCCGAACGCGCCAAGCTGCAGCAACAGATAAACTCCGCCGAAGAAAGACGCAAGGAACTGGAGTTGCAGGCTCGCTCTGCAGAGGCTCAGGCTGCCCAGCAGGAAGCCGCTGAATTGCGCCGTCAAATGGAGGCTATGCAGGCCGAACAGACAGACCGTGGCATGGTACTTACCCTCGGTGACGTTCTGTTCGACCTGAATCGTGCTGAACTGAAACCTGCAGGGGAAACGACAGTAGGCCGCCTGGCTGACTTCATGGCTGAATATGAAAACCGTCGCGTGCGCGTGGAAGGATACACGGACAGCACCGGAGCAGAATCTTACAACCAACAACTGTCAGAGCGTCGGGCTGAGGCTGTAAGAGAGGCCCTGATGGATAGAGGTATTAATCGCGCCCGGATTGAAGTGCAGGGATTCGGAGAACAATACCCGGTTGCGACGAACGAAACATCCGCAGGGCGCCAACAGAACAGGCGGGTCGAGATAGTGATTTCCGATGCGGACGGCAATATAAAAGAACGTTAGAACGCGAATGCGCACCGGGACAGATTTTTGTCCAGCAAACCAATCTGTCCCGGTTTTTCGCAACATTTGAAAACTTTGCTATGCAGGGCCTTTTAATTAGCGTACTGTCTTTCTCGTTGGAAAGATTTAGCAAAGCATTTCACGAATAAGACCTCTTGTGTTGCCACACCTTTTGTCCTGTTTTTGATCCTGCACGTTTTTTTATTTCCCGCATATCGCTGATCAATGATCACAACGATCCTTTGACGGCACCTTATTGATTAATTTCAGGATAACTATCTATGTCTACAATTACCGGCAACGTTAAGTTCTTCAACGAAGCAAAAGGTTTTGGTTTTATTACTCGTGAAGGCGGCGCAGACGTCTTTGTTCATTACAGCAATATTCAGGGTGGCGGTTTCAAAACTCTGGCCGAAGGCCAGGAAGTTGAGTTCACCGTGACTCAGGGCCAGAAAGGCCCGCAGGCAGAGAACGTTATTGGCCTGTAAATAACAGCCAATACGTAAACAAAAAAGGCAGCCCCAGGGCTGCCTTTTTTGTTTGAAAGAAGACGGGCAAGATCGCTGCTGGCACCCTACCCGTTTATTTTTGATATGCCGTTTACCTTGCCGATGAATGTTGCAGTTACCGAGTTCCTGTTAACAGGGCTCTGAAGGGCTGCACAATACAACACGGAAGAGCCCATTCTTGCCGTCTGGCCCCACAAAAGAGCCGTCTGGTTGCAGGCCGGATATACCATCTTCATCAAATCGCAATGACAAAATCATTTCGGCCGGCGCAGCCATTTTGAAATCCAGGATTTCGGTCACAACACCGTAATTGACGCCATCAACCGCGAACTGCTGCCCTTCCCTCGCGATCACGCGGGTATAACCTGAAGGGCTGGAGGCAAGCAGCAGACTCTTTCGGTTATTGATGTCCGCCTCATCGCTCGCCCGGAATGCCGCCCAGGATTGCCGGCTGAACGCCAATCTGGTTGTGTTCGAGCCCAAGTTAACAGCAAGCTCCACACTGGAGGCATCCGGCAAACCTCGAACGGGATCCCCTTCCTGGAAAAACACCTCCGTGGTGGCACTGGTTCCGTCGTTGGTCCAGACCAGCAAAGCGTCTTCCTGATCCAGGGTGCCGGAATTGACCAGGAAGGCCACGGAGTCGTCGGCGCCCACATCGAACGAGTTCGCGCCGCCAATGAAACCGGTGACCTCAAAGAGCGAGCCATCATCCAGCAGGAGCGTCTGCTCGCTACGGCTGATCCGGGTAAAATCACCGTTACCCAGCGAATCGGTGTAGATGCCCCGATTGGCCGGCCCGGAAACCCCTCTAAGAGCGTAGTAGAACACTTCACCGTTATCGGTCAGCAGAGGTCTCGCCGAGTTCAGATTATAAATAAAGTCCCGCGCGGAGCCGCCAGCCTCCCGCACGACTTCCCGATAGCTGCCATCGGCATTAAGGACGTATATACCGGTATCCTCCGAGCCGGCCAGCGCAGTCCCGTCCGCGTTTTGAAGCGACAGCCCAAACACCAGTTGCTCTGCCTGGTTGCTGTCGAAATCGAGGGAACCAAAGTTTTTAGGCTCGAGATTGCCAGGAAGTAGCGTTTCACCGGCCTTTAACGATTGGGCCTTCTGCCCCAAGCCTGTGATCGTCCAAAATGCGCTGCCCGCTGGATAAAACGAATCGTCTGCCACTTTGAAGGCATCCGTGTTCGACCCGGGCTTAAAGGTAATCGCACCATTGCCGTCTGAACTCAAGGACGAGAATAACCGATTACCCTGGATATTCTCTGTAAAGTAGATATTTCCCGCATCCAGTGTCGGAAACTCGGTGCCATTCCTCGCAGGGTCGCCTTCCCGGGCGATCACAGACGTTGTGCCGGCATTGCTGCGTAACAGCACCTCATTGTTAAGCCCATCGACCTGATCCGTCACCGAGCCCGATTGCTGGTTCAGGATACCGCCGAAGATGATTTGACCGGTGTTATCGATCAGTACGTTGAAAAAACCGTTGTAGGTAGCATCGCTTGAGGGCAGCGTGGCGTCGTCGGCCTGGATCAGGCTCAGGCCCGCGCCCGAACTGTAGCTGAAAATACCGTCTCTCAAGCTACCGCTGCTGTCCGTTTGATCGGTTGCACCGAGAATTGCGACGGCGCCAGACTGATTAACATCGAACCTCAGCTGGGTGCCAACTTCACCGCTGAACACGGCGCCACTGCCAATGCCCGGCGCCGGATCGCCACTTACCACGATGGGCGTGATCCCGCTGTCCAGGCCATCAACCGTCACTTCACTGGAATCGGTACAGCCCTCACTGTTGCAGGCGGCAACGACATAACGGGCGCCGTTGCGTTCGGTGAGGCTGATATTGTTGGTGTATTCGTTGGCAGTCAGGTCCGAACCTATCTGGGTAAAGCCGCTCACGCCGTCCGGGTCTTCAAACACGCGGTAAAAGTCTGCGTCGGCCACTGCCGGCCAGGTAAAAGTCAGCGTCCAGTCATCGTAGGCGGGCGTAACCACTGGCGCGGCTGGTGCGCCAGAGGCTGTGCCACCACCCCCGCCATCACCGCTGCTGTCCCCGGTATCACCGCTGTCAGCGACATCATCGCCACCGACCTCCTCGCTGGAATCTTCCTCAACCAGGTCATCATCATTTGAATCACTGCTCCGTAAGCAGCCCGCCAGGGCAAAGCACACGGCCAAAACGGTTAACACCCTGAGTATAACATTCAATGTTTTCATTCGACTGCCTCCTTGTTCGTAAAGCCGTTGCTTTACGCTGTCCGTCACTAGGCTATCGGACATGAACCAACGGCAGCAGACCGCACCTGAGGGGACCTTGGCCGGCTTTGACTCCCCCATTTGAGGGGGCTATGTTGAAAGAGCGGCAACCCAAGAGCATCAGGACGATCAAATGAAGTTGGGGTTTATTCTGGAAGATCACGCAGGCGCTCAGGATTGGCTGCGCGACGTGCTCAAGGAAGTTTTTCCGGAGATTTCGGTGACCGTTGCCAACCGGCTCACTGAGGCAAGGGATAAACTGTCTCACCTTCAACAGGCGGATCTTGAGCCGGACATTGCTCTGATTGATCTCAGCCTGCCAGACGGTAATGGCATCGACTTTATCCGCGACCTGCGCGAGGCGGTGCCCGAGTGCCTCTGCATCGTGATAACCATCCACGACGACGACCGCCATGTGTTCCCGGCACTACGGGCGGGCGCCAGGGGATACCTGCTGAAACAGCAATCCCAATCCGAGCTGGCTCGCCGGTTGGCGGGTATTATTGACGATGAGCCGCCACTGTCGCCGTCGGTGGCCAGGCGGGTTCTGGCAACCTTTGCACCGCCGGATACCATCGCACAGCCGGACCTGACCCCGCGTGAGCAGGAAGTACTGGAACTGATTGCCAGAGGCTTCACGCTGGCTCAGGTTGGCCAGGCCCTGGGCATTACCCGCCACACAACCGCCGGTTACGTGAAAACCGTGTATCGCAAGCTGGAGGTGTCCTCCCGGGCGGAAGCCACCCGGGAAGCCATGCGCATGGGTATGATCGACAGCTAGGCTGCCGGCAGCGTCAGCTCCACAACAAAGCCGCCTTCCGCCAACACCCGGCAATCAACACGACCGCCCAGGTCCTCGGCACGAACCTGCATGGTTCTGAGGCCGTGCCCGTCACCCTGGCCATCCAGGGTCTCGCCTTTGCCGTTGTCGGAAACCCGCACGAGAAGATGGTCGCTATCACGACTCCACGTTACCTCTACCCGATCAGCATTGGCGTGTTTGATGATATTGGAAATTGCTTCCCTGAGAATGCGCGCGATATTGGCAGCAGCCCGGGCCGAAAGCTCCTGGTCAGACAGCCTCATGGGATCTGCCTGCCAATCCAGTTCGATACCCGAGTCCGTCAGCCGCTGGCGTATTTCACCCTCACAGCCGTTGGCCACCTCCAACAGACTGGCTGGTGTCCCTGCAGTGGTATCTACCAGCCCATGCAGGTCCCTCAGGGCCGATCGGGCCACCTCGCGCACCGTTCCTGTGTCCGTGGCGTACACGAGGCTCAGCAACCGGGCACCCAGATCGTCATGAAGATCCCGCATGATTCTGCTGCGCTCCTTCTTCGCCCCCGCATCACGGGCCTGCAGCGCCTGCAACGCCTTTCCAGTAAGGTCATACAGCAGGTTCGCCACCCGCATATCCTCCTTGGTAAACAGCCGGGCCCCATTGCTGGCAAATTCCAGGCTCGCCCGCCGGGTATCACCCGGTAGCGCAGGCAGCTCCATCAACACACCGTCTGCCGATACTGCCACCGCGGCCTTTTTATCCGGCGCATCGGGCATCTCCAGACTGAGTGGCTGAAACGTCATGCGCAGCAGATCCGGCCAGGCCCTGCGAACTTCCGCTTCCGTAGAGGCAGAAAAAAGCTTATCCACCAGCTCCCTGAGAGCCTCGTTCAGAGAAATGCTGGAACGCTGCCCGAATCGATCCCAAAGCCATTGCCGCAATGGAAAGTAAAGCCAGCCCGCAATGGCAAGCGAAAGAGTCAGCGCATAGGTGCTGGTCAAACCAACGCCCATGATCAGGATCGCATCCAACACCAGCACCATCAGCCCCCCGGCAAACCAGAGCCAGGTCTTGAACCACCATCGCTCAATATCAAACAGGCGATAGCGCACCAGCCCCGCCGCGATGCCAAGGTACAGAATCAGGTAGGCGCCGAACCCCACCAGCAGCGGCACGAGCGGGGGGTGGCCGAAGGCTGGCGGTATGATCACCAGCCCCATCAGCAAAACACTGCCCAGGAAAATTGCCAATACACACCACTTCAGGGCAGCGCGTTCGAGGGGGCGACCTTTCGAGGCCACCCATTGGGCAGCCGCAAAGCACAAGCCAAGTACATAACCGACGACAATGGGCAGGTAGACCGTCACCTGGGCGCTTTCGCCCACCTGGAGTTCGCTCAGAACCCACATGATCAGCGCGATGCAAATCATCAGTGCCGGAACGGGAAAACGGGCAAGCGGGCGCGGATACACCCAGAATAGGGAGACCAGGGAAGCGTTCACCATGAGCGTGGCCAGGTGGTTAACCGCAGAAACCACCGCAAACACATCGCCACTCAGCACAAACTCCCGATCGCCGTAGATGGCAAGAGTCAGGGTGTTCACCATGGTTGCTACGCCGGAAAGCGCGTAAAGCCGGGTCGCTGCGCTTTTCGGGCGGAAGGCCCAGATGCCAACCGCCACCATCAAAGCAATCAGCCCGTAAAAGGTGTGAATCGAAAAGCCGCCCGAGAGCTGATGCCACGGCGTATCGATGGCCACAGCCGGCACCTGGTCACCGGATGCGAGAACAAACCGTGCCCGCCTGAGCGCAGCGCCTGATCCAACTCGGTCTGGCGCTTCATAAACAGATTAAGATCGGTGTGGCTTAGCAGGTCTGGTTCTTCCATCACCAGATTGCCATGCAGTGGGATTTGCCGACCATCCGCCGCGTGCAGCCCCACAATTACGCTGCCCACCCGAATAACACCGGCGTTCGGTGAATCCGGGTGCACCCGATCAACCCGGAGCCCTTCCGGCCCATCATGGGGCGAAAGCTCAAGCCCCAGCCAGGGCGACGACAGCGCAACCTGCGCTGAGATGGCAATCGCCGCCAGGGCCAGAATGGCAATCAGCAGAAACCGCTGCCTGGGTGCCATCTGAAATCCTCCACAATCCCTATAGATTGCTTTTCAGATTAGCCACCCAAGGGAGGATTTGCGACACCCTGAATGAGGGGGCCGGTTTTCCCACGTTAACGTCGATCCAGTGAAACAAAACTGATGATTCCGGTTCTAAAACCGGATAGCACGGCGCAGAATTCCAAAATGCCTGAAATCCTTCGGGGAAATCGATATGAACAGACAGCTGACATTCATCACCCTCGCACTCTTCTTGACCGCCAGCGCCTGGGCCTCTGAGCCTGCCGTCTACACCGGCCTGCTGAGCAATACCGGGGCGGGCGGCTACGACACAGTCAGCTACTTCGAAACGGGAAAACCAGCCAAAGGCTCGCGCGAATACACCACAGAGCACCTGGGCGTAACCTGGCGATTCGCGAGTGCGGAGAACCTGACGCGCTTCGAAGCCAATCCTGAACGCTACTTGCCTGCCTATGGCGGCTACTGCGCCTGGGCGGTTGCCCAAGGCTACCTCGCCAAAGGCGACCCTCAACACTGGGCCATCCGCGATGGCCGGCTGTATCTCAACTACAATGAGTCAGTTCAGGATCGATGGCTGAAGGACACAGAGGGCTTCATTCGTCAGGCAGACGCCAACTGGCCAAAGGTTCTGGAATAACGAATAGAATTGGTCTCGGTTTAATCTCAAACACACCGGTGGTAGCAAGCCCGCCAGCGGTCTGCCCCGCTGCAAATACCGTACTATTCATGATGCATTTTAAATCAGGACCGGGGTGTCTTATGGAATACGAACACGCTATTGTGAAATTTGAAGGCGACGTTGCCGTTCTGCTCTGCAACGGCTGTGGCATCAAGATCACAGAGGGCACCAAGCACGAGGACCGTGAGCATTACTGCACCATGTGCATGAGCGGGAATTGCAAAGCGAAATTCAAAAAAGGGAACTGAAACCACCGCGTTAAAGCGGTGTCATCGGCAATGAACGAAACAACCGACGATAAACCAACATCCGCTCCACCACCCGCAAAGAAGGGCTTCAGTGGCTTACACGTCTTTGGCATTGTCCTGCTCACCATCGTTGCCACAGCAGGCATTGGTTACTGGTGGTTAAGCCACTATGTGTTCCCAGACAACTTCGAACCCGTAACCCTGAATGCCAGTGAACAGGATTCACTCAACAGCAAATTGAACACCCTGGGGATTGACACCCAAGGTGGTGGATCTGCCGGCCCGTTAAAGCCAGAGCCCTACAGTGAGGAAGGTGCCAGCCGGGAGGTACGCTTCAGCGAGCGGGAACTCAACGGCATGCTCGCCAACAACACGGATCTGGCTCAACGCCTCGCCGTCGATCTCTCGGACGATCTTCTGAGTGCGGTGCTTCTCGTACCTTTTGAAGAGGGTTTCCCTGTACTCGGCGGCAGAACGGTGCGAGTAAATGCGGGAGTGGAACTCTCCTTTGCCAACGGTCGCCCGCTGGTTAAGTTAAAGGGAGTGAGCCTGATGGGCGTTCCCATCCCCAACGCCTGGCTGGGCAACCTCAAGAACGTGGATCTGGTCAACGAGTTCGGTGCCAACCCGGGGTTCTGGCAATCCTTTGCAGCGGGCGTGGACTATATCCAGGTCCAGGATGGGCGGTTGCTCGTTCGGCTCAAGGAGTAGCGTCTAGCAGAAAAAGCCCGCAGCACTGGAACAGACTCCAGAGCGGCCTCTCCGTGACATTTCACGAGATTTTACTCCGGTTAGCCCCTCAGTTCATAGCAAGCTCACCAACGCTCGGCTACCATGGCGCGCCGCCATAAGCTCCGGCGTGTCGGCAGGGAATAACTCAAAATAATCAATCAAGTAAGAAGGAATCTACTGTGCGAAACGCAAGGATCCTGGCAGTGCTGGCTGCTCTGCTGTACCTCACCGGCTGCGCCTCCGGCGCCAAAATGGGCAACATGGTGTATGAGGGGCCAGTGAAGGCCTACGACACAGCCCTGGAAGACAATGTGGATGTCACCAACGTATCTGGCGGTGAAAAAACAAACCCCGCCTGGACTTCTGAAATCGACAACGACGCGTTCGCTGGCGCCCTGAAGCAAACCCTGCAGAAACAGGGACTGCTCGCAGGCTCCGGCCGCTACCAGCTCGAAGCGCTCCTGCTGGAAGTTGACCAACCCATGTTCGGTCTGGACTTCGAGGTAACCACCCACGTGAGATACATCCTCACTGACCGCGATAACAACGGTGCCGTGGTTCTGAATGAAACGGTTGTCGCCCCCTACACCGCCACCATTGGCGATGCATTCGCCGCTATCAAGCGCCTGAGACTGGCCAACGAAGGCTCCGGCAAAGCCAACATTCAGGGTCTGCTCGACAAACTCGCCGAACTGCAAATCCAGCCCGGTGACGTCTCCCTCACGCAATAACGTTTCTGGAACCACGTTCTACAACAAGGAAGAACCATGAAGTACTCCCTACTCCTCACACTCGCTGCAATCGCGTTTCTGTCGACCGGTTGCGCGTCGGTCGTCTCAGGAACCGACCAGAAGCTCACCTTCAACAGCGAGCCCGAAGAAGCCACCGTTACGGTTTCCGGCCGAGTGCTCGGTAAAACGCCACTGACGGTGCCAGTGGATCGGGGCTCCAACCAGTCCATTACCTTTGAGAAGGAAGGCTACAAGACCTACACCGCTCAGCTCTCTACCACAACCAACCCCTGGTTCTTCGGGAACATCGTGATCGGCGGGCTTCTGGGTTCCACTACCGATGGTGTTTCAGGGGCCATTCATGAGTTCTCGCCGGACCAGTACTTCGTCACCCTGAAGCCTGACACCCCGACCGGGATCTCCACCTCCAAGCCGCGACAGATCAAGGAAATCATCATCGCGTTCAGCGGAGAGTTTCGCCACCAGCTGGCAAGCGGTGGCGGTGAAAAGGTGGACACCATCGTGCAACTGCTGGGTGTCGATGCCTCCCAGAAAGACACCACCATCCGGGCACTGAACCAGCTCGCGCTGGCGAACCAGAACGACCTGGAGCTGGCCAAGACGATTATTGAGGTTTACGGCGTTCAATAGAGTGCCACTCTGGAAAATTTCCAGCCATTACATGGATGTTTTATCCCCTTCGGACATTCCATCCTTTTTCATGGCGTCTTTTTCCATACCCTCTTTCTTCATGTCCTCATCCATCATGCTTTCGGTCTTCATCCCGTCATGCATGGTGTCCATGGTGTCGGACTTCATGGAGTCTTTGGCCATGCCGTCATCTTTCATGTCGTCCTGCATCATAGTGTCGTCCATTCCCTTGTTGCCCTTGTCCATGTCGTCTGCATGGGCCGGGGCCATCAGGACCAGGGCGGTACCGAGGGCCAAAAGCGTCGCTGTCAGGCTTTTCATTGTGCATTCTCCTTATTGGAAATAGTGTCTATTTGACACTGCCGACCCCATACCTGAAGACCAGCAGCATCAGAATGCAGACTAAGCAGGAACGCTTACGCAGCCGTCACGGCTGGGTAAAAAGTCGATCAAGGAAAGGTCACAAAACCGTCACGGGGGAGCGGACGGATTTCGTATCTCCCTATATCGCCGTCTCCATAAGCATGCTAAAAGACTCCTCCCGGCAATAGCCCGGGCATTCTCCCCATCAGGATCTCAGCATGTCAGACAAATTTTTCTTCAAAGGCCGGCAGGACGCACGCCAGCACCACACCACTTACGGCGGCTTTCAGACCAACGCCAGCCAGAAGAGTGGCAGCAAGAAATACCCGCTTACGCTGGTGGTGACCAGTGACGCGCGCAAGCAGGAAGTCGAAGCGCAAGTGGCCAAGGCAAAGCTGTACGCGAACATTTCGGTGGATACCCGCGAGGGTGCCGTTGAGTCCATTACCGAACTTACCGCTATCCTGACCAAAGGCGGGACCGTTACCGCGGTAAAATCGCCTTCACGTAACGATATCTGCAACTGCGGTAGCGGGCTCAAATTCAAGAAGTGCTGCGGCTGATAACCGGCGGAGACGGGGGAAATGGCTATGATTGTTTGCGGCGTTGAGCTTACCGGCAGTGATGCAGTGGTGTGTTTGCTGAATATGGACCGGGGGCAGTTCAATTTGCCGGAATGCAAGGTGCGCAAACTGTCACTGCCAAAAAACCATAGCCGTGAAGACCTGAAGCAGTTCCAGGCGGCCTTTGCGGCATTAATGGCCGAGTACGGCGTGACTCACGTTGCGATCAAAGAGCGAATGCCCAAAGGCAAATTTGCCGGTGGTGCTGTCAGCTTCAAAATGGAAGCCGCCATTCAACTGATCACCGATATCGAATTGACGGTGACCCTGCTGCCCTCCGCCCTCATCAAGTCCACCCTGGCAGCCAACCCGCTGCCTATTGCGTTTGCCGATACGGGATTGAAGGCCTTCCAGGAAGCGGCCTTCGTTTCCGCCTATGTAGGGCAGCTACAGAGCCAATGACTTCCCGGCTATCGGAAGCTCGAACGCGGGTCACTCAGCGTCCGTGGAGCGGTGAGCCGGTGCAATAACTATCTACCGCTCAATCATTTCAACAATCTCATGGGACGATTGCGCCATCGGCTCAAAATGCGCCTGCCCGCCCGCGGTGAGCACGGAGACATGGCGTACCTGATAGATCGCATAGGTGGCGAGCAAGCCCAGAACAACCGCCATGTAAACAGGCATGCCCTGCGGGCCCACCAGATTCATAATCAAACCCACGAGCAGAGGCGCCAGGGCAGCGCCCACAATGGTGAGGCTCATCAACAGCCCCACCTCCGACAACCCGAATCCGAGCTTGCTCGCGTACAACGGCGCCATCGCCCAGAAAGCGCCCATGGCCAGGCCGGAGAGCGCCGAGGTAGCAACGGCCAGCGGCGCAAAGCCGATGATCTTCTTCAGACTGCTCTTCGCCCGCTCGGGAATGTGGGGTTGGCTGCGACTGCTGATGGTGATGGGCAGCAGCGCCCAGCAACTGAGGATGGCCGACACCGAAAACAGTACCAACAGCTCGCCCGGGCTCAGCCTGAGCAGTTGCTGAGCAAGGGCAATTCCCCCAAGGTTGACCACCATATACATGGCGAAGACCCGCCCGCGCTCGTGCTTCTCAGCGCGGGCGTTTAGCCAGCTCTCCGTCACCGTCATCAGGGTGACCAGGGACAATCCGTAAAGGAAGCGAAGCGCCATCCATGCCCAGGGATCGACCCACAGGGAGTGCAGCAACGCGATGGACGCGCACACCGCCGCGCAGAAGGCAAAGGTACGGATATGGCCCATGCGGCGGATCAAACGGCCACTGATAAAGATGCCGCAGGCGAACCCCACGAAAAAACCGGACATGATGACGCCGATCCGCGCCGTGGAAAAACCCTGCTCATTGGCCGTGACCGCCAGCAGCGTATTCAACAAGCCACTGCCGAGCTGTAATAGCGCGACACTCGCGAGAATTGCACCAATAGGGCGCATTAAAGTCCAGATACACACCTCCCTGCCCTGAAATGAAAGGGCTTGTTCGCCTCAGACAGCAAGCACTTGGGGTGTGTTGTTCAGTTTTTGTATCGCCCTGATCGCCGTGCCACTGCTTACTGGCCTGCAATCGCTGCGCCATAGGTGACGCAGTTAAATCCGATTCCGGTATGAAAGCTGCAACGCATCCCTTATCTGAGCAAAAGTTTCGATAGGAGCAGACTATGTTACTGGCCACCGATCTCGATGGTACTTTTCTCGCGGGTGATCCCGACAACCGCCTCAAGCTCTACCGACTGATTGCCGCCCACCCCGAAATCGACCTTGTATTTGTGACCGGTCGCGGCCTGGAATCCGTGCTGCCGCTGCTGTCCGACCCCACCATTCCGCGGCCGGACTACATCATCTGTGACGTCGGCTGCACCGTGGTTCAGGGCGAGACCCAGCAGGCCATCCAACCGCTGCAAGGCGAGATCGACGAACTCTGGCCGGGCGAACAGATGATCGAAGACGCCCTGCTCCCCTTTGAAGGCCTGCAGCGACAGGAAGTCCCCCAGGAACGCCGCGTGTCCTATTTCTGCGACGGCGATGTGGTCACTGACGAGATGGTCGCCCGCATCGAGGCGCTGTCCTGCACTGCGCTCTTCTCCAACCACAAGTACCTAGATATCCTGCCCCAGGGCGTGAACAAGGGGCGTACCCTGTCACGACTGGTGAAACACCTGAACGTCGACCCGGAATCCGTGCTGGTGGCCGGCGACACCCTGAATGACCTGTCGATGTACGAGCACGGCTTCAAAGGCGTGTGCGTGGGCGAATCTGAGCCCGGCCTGCTGGACGCTACCATGCACAAGGCAAGGGTTCTTCACGCCGGGGCAACCGGCTGTGGCGGTATCCTTGAGGCGTTCGAACACTTCGGGTATCTCGGCCATCTGGGCATTGAAGCGGAAGCGCCGGACTACATGAACCGGGGCAAATCCGACCTGGTGATCGTATACCACCGCCTGCCCTACGAAGAAGTGGTGGAAAACGGCGAACTGATCCGCCGTCGCCCCAAATCCCCCAATGGCATCATCCCCACGCTGCTGAGCTTCTTTGCCGACGGCAAAGCCGGCTCCTGGGTGGCCTGGTCCATTGACGATCCGGACCTGGGCCCGTTCCAGACCCACACCGAAGTGGATACCGACCGCTACGAAAAACTGGTGGCCGCGCGGGTGCCCCTAAGCAAAGACGACGTCGAGATTTTCTACAAGCGGTTCTCCAAGGAAGCCTTCTGGCCAACCCTGCACACCTTCTGGGAGCGGGCCACCTTCCACGATGATCACTGGCAGGTGTTCCTCAAGGTCAACAAGCAGTTTGCGGAGCGCGCGGCCGAGGAAGCCGCAGAGAACGCGGTGGTGTGGATTCACGATTACAATCTATGGATGGTGCCGGCCTATCTGCGCGAGATTCGCCCGGACCTCACCATTGCCTTTTTCCATCACACCTATTTCCCCTCAGCAGACGTGTTCAACGTCCTGCCCTGGCGCCGTGAAATCGTTGGCAGCCTGTTGCAGTGCGATCACATCGGCTTCCACATTCCCAGGCAGGCGGAAAACTTTGTCGATGTGGCGCGCGGCGTCACGCCCCTGGAAGTCACCGAGAAGGCCGGCTGTGCCCCACGGTTCCTGACCTACGGCTGTGCCGTGGGTCTTGATGAGATGAGCACCGAAATCAAGGTGAATGATCGCAAGATCGGCCTGGGCGCCCACCCGGTGGGGCTGGACCTGAACCGGGTGCGACATGCCCTGGAGGACCAGAGCGTGATTGACCGCATGGAAACCCTGCGTAACGAACTGATGGACGTTCGGCTGATTCTTTCGGTCGAGCGCCTGGACTTTACCAAAGGCATCATCGAAAAACTGGACGCCTACGAACGCATGCTCAACGAGCACCCGGAGCTGAAAACCAAAGTTACCCTGATGATGGTTTGCGTGCCGGCGGCCGCCGGGATGACCATCTACGAGGAACTGCTTTCGCAGATCGAGCAGACGGTCGGTCGCATCAACGGCCAGTTCGCACAGGTGGGCTGGACGCCCGTGCAATTCTTCTTCCGCGCCCTGCCGTTCGAGGAACTGGTGTCTTACTACACCATGGCGGACGTGATGTGGATTACACCGCTGCGGGACGGCCTGAACCTGGTGGCCAAGGAATACATTGCCACCCAGGGCCTGACCCAGGGCAGTGGCAGGCTGGTGCTCTCGGAATTCGCCGGCGCCGCCGCCGAACTGCGCGGTGCCATCCTGGCCAATCCCCACCACCCCCAGGACCTTGCCGACACCTGCTACTACGCCCTGGCCATGAGCCGCAGCGAAGCACAGAATCGGCTCAGCGAGGCCTTTGAAGTGGTCAGCCGTTACGACATCGATTACTGGGGGCGGGAATTCATCGACACCGCCGAACAGCGCCGCGCCACCAAACTGGAGAAAATTCTGCCCATTGGTCATTGCGCCGCCTGAACGGAGGAAACCACACCATGTTGCTCAAAAATGCGGTGCAGCTGATCTGTTATCCGGACCGGATCGGCAACAATCTGAAAGACCTTTACACCGTGGTGGACACGCATCTGTCCGAAGCCATCGGCGGGCTGCACATCCTGCCGTTTTTTCCCTCCAACGCCGATGGCGGCTTCTCGCCGCTGACCCACAAGGAAGTGGACCCGAAGGTTGGCACCTGGGACGACATCGAAGCCTTTACGGCAAAGTACGATCTGTGCGTGGATCTGACGGTTAATCATATCTCGGACGAATCGCCGGAGTTCACCGACTTCATTGCCAACGGCTTCGACTCGGAATACGCCGATCTGTTTGTGCACGTGGACAAATTCGGCGAGATCTCACCGGACGACATGGCGAAGATTCACATCCGCAAGGAGAAAGAACCCTTCCGGGAAGTGACCCTGTCCGACGGCACCAAAACCCGAGTGTGGTGTACCTTCACCGAGCAGCAGATCGACCTGAATTACGAATCCGACCTGGCCTATCAGCTGATGGAAAGCTACATCGGATTTCTGACATCAAAAGGGGTTAATCTGCTGCGGCTGGACGCCTTCGGATACACCACCAAACGGATCGGCACCAGCTGCTTTCTGGTGGAACCGGAGGTGTATCAGATCCTCGACTGGGTCAACCAGGTTGCCTTGAAACACGGGGCGGAATGCCTGCCGGAAGTACACGACCACACCAGCTACCAGTACGCCATCAGCCGGCGCAACATGCACCCCTACGGCTTTGCCCTGCCGCCGCTGCTGCTCTATTCACTGCTGGACGCCAACAGCACCTACCTGAAAAACTGGCTGCGAATGTGCCCGCGCAACATGGTCACCGTGCTGGATACCCATGACGGCATCTGCATTCCCGATGTGGAAGGCGTTTTGCCGGATGAGAAAATCAAAGTACTGATCGACAACATCGACGCCCGCAGCGCGGACCCCATCATGCGGCGTTCAGCGGCCAACATTCACAGCGTGGGTGCCATCTATCAGCTCACCTGCACCTTTTATGACGCGCTGATGCAAAACGACGACGCCTACATCGCCGCCCGGGCCATCCAGTTTTTCACCCCGGGCATCCCACAGGTTTACTACGTGGGGCTACTGGCCGGCTGTAACGATCACGAACTGATGGAACAAAGTGGCGAGTTGCGAGACATCAATCGGCATTACTACAGCCTGGAAGAGGTGGAGCAGGACATCCAGAAACCGGTGGTACAACGCCTGCTAAGCCTGATGAAGTTCCGCAGCAACTACCCGGCCTTTGATGGGCACTTCGAACTGAACTATTCCAACAACTCAAGCGTGGCCATGGCCTGGCGCCATGGAGACTATTACTGCCACCTGTTTGTAGACCTGAACTTCAAAACCGTGAAGGTCACTTACACCGATGTGGACACGGGGGAAACCAGACACCTGGAGTGCTGACCGAGGGGCTGGATGCGCATCGGACTCACCTGATCATACCCCTGGCCTGCCTTGGCATCAGCGCAGCACAAAAACCAGCAGGATCAGGACCAGGGTAATATTCAGCCCCCAGATGACCAGAGAAAGCCGCCGCCGCTGAGTCAACCGCTGGATTGGATTAGTCATAGCTGAACCGCTCCGAGAGAATCCGGTGAGCGGGTGTGCCCCGCTGGATAAGATGATCCTCAACAACATCCATCATGACCGCCGGGCCGCACATCACAAACACCCAGTCACGATACTCCTGCTCTGAAAAGACGCGATCCATCAGCTCGCCATCAATGGAAATGGAGAAAGGGTGTTCCTTCATCGAGAAAGGGCTTTGCCCCACATTCAGCCAGGCGAATTGCCCGGCCTGATAATCCAGCCCACGGTGACCGTTGGGGGTCACCGTCACTTCCCATTGCTTCGGCGTCAACCGAACGACAGACGTCACGCGCCAGGGGCGAGCCTTCTGCAGCCAGGGAACCACCAGGTAAACCATCAGCAGTGACCCAACCGCCACACCCGTCATGACCAGCCACACCCAGGTCATCACCGGCTGCGATCCGTAACGCCCGGCATACACGGTATGGTGCAACAGAAGTACCGCGATCAGCAGCGCGCCAATCCCGTGTAACAGGCGCCATGTCTCGTATCGGTAGCCCAGCTGGGTGCGCCCGATGGCCATGACAACAAGGCCGGTGAGCAACAGCCAGGCGACAATCCCTGTCGCCAGATCGGAAAAATCCGTCGTGAGCGTCAACTGGCGCGTGGGGTCCCATGGGCGCTGCCCTCCTGTCGGCGTTCCCTGGTAAAGAAACGGGTGCAGCAGAGCAAAAGCCAGTGCCGTGCGAGCCATGACCTGATGAAACCGCATGGTCACATCCATGCCGACGTCATTTGAAATGGCCCGGAAACGTCCGGACAGGATGAATTCCACGAGGATCATCGAAAAAGCAAGAATGCCAAGGCCGGAGGCCAGTTCCTGGTGGAACTGGCGTGGTGGACCTCCTACCCATGCGGACAGGAGCAACGGCAGGGTGACAGCGACAAGGTAAGCAACGATCAGAAAAAGCGGTTTCATCTGGCTAGTTTGCTTCCCTTCCTTTGGTCATTCAATCTACCCAACTTCAAAGCCTGCCAGAAACCCTCACCCCAATGGGGTCATGTGGCATGGAGTGGAATGTCAATCTCAGTCGACGTAAGGCCCTTCCAGTATAGCCCTTGAACACGGAGATAGAGCCAGGTGCTTCAATCAGAGCGCATCTCTCGCATGCGCATTGGCATGCGGTCGATACGGCGGAAAATAGCGTCGAGATCGAGACTGGGCTCTCGGCTTTTCATACCGCCGTCCTTGCCGATCAACAGAACCCTCTCATCCGAACGGAACTGGTCAAGCAGAGCCTTGATCTCGCTCTCTAGACTGCTCGAAACCCCATCCTGATTTGAAACCAGGTCTGCGCCGGTGTTTACAAACCAGACGATATCACGGTCATCTACTGCGGCCCGGGCACTCCTGAGCGTGTCAATCTCGCCGCCATTCTTATCTGCGGCTTGCACCAGAATCAGTCGGTTTTTCCACTGATAGTCGCTCAGGCTGTTCATGCCGGCCCCTTGAGTATTCAGTGTGATGAGTAAAAGCATCAACGTCAGAATGGTGCGCTTTTTGGTGAAGGCTAAGTTGAAGCTCATTTTCTTGCTCCCGTTATCGTTCTCCCTGTAGAGCTACGAGAATTTGTGCTCAGTTGATCAGGCGAACTGCCTGAGTGGATCGTGAAACCAGTGGCGATTACCAGATAAGCGGCTGCAAAGACTTCGAAAAATCAAAGCCCAACTGCTGGGCGACCAGTGCGCCGGGCCAGTGACAAAACAGCTCGAACAGGTGCAGCGTGTTTTCCGCGATGCGCTGACCACCCCGCTTTGCTGACCGCTTATCAAAATACCCAAATCGGGTATTTTTGTACCCAATTTGGGCTTCGAATGCTTCGACTGGATTTTATTGGCTCAATGAGGTGAGGAGCCCTGGATTCGATGCAAGAGTTTGACGATACGTTTTTCAATCGGTCGTTAGCCTGAGCACCGCCTCCTCGATCTCTTCTGCAATTTTGAGAACACTCTGAACCAAGGCAGGGCTCAGGTCGATCTCCCCTTCATATTCCGCCAGATTTCTCTTTCTATGGGCTTGATCAAGCACCCGCCATTTCGCCGCCGACAACCCCAGGGTGTGTTGTAAACATTGAAAGACGAGATAGCGATTGTCCGACCGATAACCGCAATTGCGTATTCCAGACCAAAGTTGCCACTGATTCCAGACGAAGCCTGCCACCCATTCCACGCGAAAGCTGCCACTGATTCCACGGCAAAGCTGCCACCCCGGCAGGCTGCCTGACTTCCCCATCAAAACGTTCGACGCGGGATAACTAACGGTACTCTGACCCTTTTCATCCGGAGAGGGTCAGATGCCAGCGAAGAGGTTATCCATGCGTAAGATCAAAGAAGTCCTTCGCCTCAAGTGGGAGCGAGGGCTGAGCAACCGTCAGGTTGCGGCGGCCTGCGGTATCAGCCGTCCCACCGTGAGCGAATA